>JBAVRG010000377.1:0-4526 GCA_049694795.1 Mycobacteriales bacterium | reverse complement strand
TCGTCCCGGCCGAGCTGCGTCCGACTGGCGACCCGGCGGCCGAGGCGGCGGACGCGCAGCGGGCCCTGGACGGGGTCGCGGCGTTCCTCGAGGCCAAGGCAGCCCAGGTCGGTGGCGACGCCGCCGGCGTGCTGCTCGCCCAGGCCATGATGGCGCGCGACCCGTCGCTGTCGGACGCGGTGGCCCAGGCCACCCGGGCCGGCGACTGCGCGGCGCACGCCCTGATCGCCGCCTTCGACGGCTTCCGGGCGGCCCTCGCCGCCGCCGGGCCCTACATGGCCGAGCGGGTCGCCGACCTCGACGACCTCAAGCACCGAGCGGTGGCGGGGGTCCTCGGGGTGCCGGTGCCGGGAGTGCCCGACCCCGGGCACCCGTTCGTGCTGGTCGCCACCGACCTGGCGCCGGCGGACACCGCCGGCCTCGACCCGTCGGTCGTGCTGGCCCTCGTGACCGAGGAGGGCGGCCCGACCAGTCACACGGCGATCCTCGCCAAGTCCCTCGGCCTGCCCGCTGTCGTGGCCTGCCACGGCGCGTCGGCTCTCGCGGACGGCCAGGCCGTCCTCGTCGACGGCGGCAAGGGCGTGGTCCTGATGAGCCCGGAGGACGCGGTCGTGCGGCAGGCGCTCGCCACCGAGCTGGCCCGTCGGGAGGTGTTCGCCCGGGCCAGCGGTCCGGGTCGCACGGCCGATGACCACCCGGTGCAGCTGCTCGTCAACATCGGCGCGGACAGCGGGCTCGCCGCGGCGGCGCAGGTGGACGCCGAGGGGGTGGGCCTGTTCCGCACCGAGTTCCTGTTCCTCGACCGCCCCGACGAGCCCAGCGTCGAGGAGCAGCACGCCAGCTACACCCGGGTGTTCGAGGCCTTCGCCGGCCGCAAGGTCGTCGTACGCACCCTCGACGCCGGGGCCGACAAGCCGCTGCGGTTCGTGACCCAGCCCGACGAGCCCAACCCCGCTCTCGGCGTCCGTGGCCTGCGTACGGCGAGACGGCTGCCCGAGCTTCTCGAGCGGCAGCTGGGGGCGATCTCGGCGGCGGCGCTGCGCACCGGCGCCGACGTGTGGGTGATGGCCCCCATGGTGTCGACGGCGCGCGAGGCGGCCGACTTCGCGACGCTCTGCCGCGCGAACGGGCTGCCGGTCGCCGGCTCGATGGTCGAGGTGCCCGCCGCCGCGCTGCGCGCCTCGCAGGTGCTCGCGGAGTGCGACTTCCTGAGCCTCGGGACCAACGACCTCGCGCAGTACGCCTTCGCGGCCGACCGGATGGCCGGGGAGCTGGCCGAGCTGCTCGACCCCTGGCAGCCCGCGCTGCTGGAGCTCGTGCGCCTGACGGCCTCGGCCGGCAAGGAGCACGGCAAGCCGGTCGGGGTCTGCGGGGAGGCCGCCAGCGACCCGCTGCTGGCCCCGGTGCTCGTCGGCCTGGGCGTGAGCAGCCTGTCGATGGCACCGGGCTCGGTGGCCGAGGTCCGCGCGAGCGTGGCCGGCCTGACGCTCGCCGTGTGCGAGCAGCTGGCCGAGCTCGCCCTCTCCGCCGCTGACGGACGCGCGGCGCGCGCCGCGGTGGCGGCTGCCGTCAGGTGATCACCGGGAGAAGCTGAGCCGCCACGCCTCGGGCCCGCGCTCGAGGTAGTCGACCCGGAAGACGCCGGGGGAGCGCTGCTCGACCTGCTTCAGCAGCGGGAGCGGGTCGTGCGGCGCGACGAGGACCAGGCCGCCACCTGGCTGCACGGCGTCGAGGGCGCCGAACACGGTCGCGTGCCGGATCGCGTGCGGGACCGCGCGGGCATCGAGCTCAGGAAAGCCCGGGGCGTCCTGCTCGCCGCACCCGCAGCTGTGCGGGGCCGTGAGCTGCTCGGTGTCCTCGCGTCCCCCACCGAGGATCTCGTGCATGCCCGCGAGCAGGGCAGCCACGCTGACGCCGGGGTCGGCGACGAGCAGCGGCAGGACCAGCTGGTTCTCCTTGGCGAGGTGGCTCTCGAACAGCACCTGCAGCGCCCGGGCGTCGGCGGCGGTGCGGACCGGGTCCGGGGTGGTGGTCAGAGACCGCACCAGCCCGGTGATCAGCTCGTGCTCGGCGAGCATGCCCTCGATGAGCAGCCGTGCCTCGGGCTTGTCCCTGGCCGCGCCGTAGAGCGAGGTCTCCTCGGCCTGGGCGTGCGGCACGAGCTCGCGCTCGCACCAGCCGGCGAGCTCTGCCGTCGCGGCGGCGGTGAGGGCGCCGTCCTGTGCCGAGGCTGCGGCGACGAGCACCTCCACGCGGTGCGCCAGCTCGCCTGCCAGCTGCGCGTGGTGCTGCTCCACGGCCTCGGCGGCGTGGGCGTCAGCCTCGGTCGAGGCGATCACGATGTCGTCCATGAGGTGGTCCTCCGGCTCAGCGGGTCGCAGGCTGCGGCCTCCCCGCTAATTTACTACAATAATGACCGTGAAAAACAATCTGGGCCCGGAAGGGGTGCCGGCCGGGGCCGCCGAGGCGGGGCAGCCACGGGCCCGCGCAGCGGTGCTGGCGGCACTGCGCCGACAGCCCGGTCCGGTGACGCTGAACGGGCTGGCCGCGGCCACCGGCCTGCACCCCAACACCCTGCGCGAGCACCTCGAGGCCCTGGTCGACGCAGGACGGGTACAGCGGACGCGAGCCCAGCCGAGCGGCCGCGGGCGCCCGGCGGCGCTCTACGAGGCCCTGCCTGAGGGCCGCGGGCCGTCGGAGTACGCCGGTCTGGCGGTGGCCCTGGCCGGTGCGCTCCGCCGTACCAGCGCCGCACCGCGCGAGGACGCCCTGCGCGCGGGCGCCGAGTGGGGGCGGGTGCTCGTGCGCGAGCGCCCCTCCGGTGGCACGTCGGACGCGCGTCAGCAGGTGGTGGAGCTCCTCGCGGAGCTGCGCTTCGCGCCCGGCGCGGACGGGAGCCTCGTGCGCCTCACCCGCTGCCCGTTGCTCGAGGCAGCGCGCAGCGACCCGGAGGTGGTGTGCAGCGTGCACCTGGGGATCGTGCGCGGTGCGCTGACCGAGCTCGGGACCGATCCGGCCGGCAGCTCGCTGGAGCCGTTCTCGGAGCCGGGCGCGTGCCGGCTGTCCCTCGGGGCGGGGAACCGGCTGTGAGCGGCCCCTCCTCCCGCGGCTTCTGGCCGGTCCGGGACCTGCCGGTCGTGCTCTGGCTGCTGTCCGCCGTCGTCGTCGCGCTGCAAGCCGCGGTCCTGCCCGCGCCCCGCTGGCTGCTCATCCACGTCCTGCTGCTGGGTGCGGTGAGCCACGCCATCCTGGTGTGGAGCAGGCACTTCGCGGACGCACTCCTGCACACCGCGCCGAGCGAGCTCGAACGGCGCCGGCAGTCCCGTCGGCTGGTGCTGCAGAACCTCGGCGTCGTCGCGGTGCTGGCCGGCGTCGTCCAGGGCCGGTGGCCCGTCACCCTGGCCGGCGCGGCTGCGGTCGGCTCTGCCGTCGCCTGGCACGGCGCCTCCCTGGCCCTTCTCCTGCGGCGTGCCCTGCCGTCCCGCTTCGGCCCGACGGTGCGCTACTACGTCGCCGCGGCGTGCTTCCTCCCGTGCGGGGCCGCATTGGGCACTGCACTGGCGCGGGGGCTCGACGACCCGCTCGACGAGCAGGCGGCCCTCGCGCACGTCGCGGTCAACGTCCTCGGCTGGGTCGGGCTCACCGTCGTCGGCACCCTTGTGACGCTCTGGCCGACGATGCTCCGCACCCGCATCCTGGAGGGCTCCGAGCGAGCCGCGCGGCGTGCCCTGCCGGTGCTGGCCGGCGCCGTGGTCGTCACCGCCGGCGGCGCTCTCATGGACCTCCGGCCGCTCGCGGCGCTGGGCCTGGCCGGCTACCTCGCGGGGCTGGGGATGGTCGCCGACGCCTTCGTCACGACCGCGCGGGGCAAGCGGCCGTCGTCGTTCCCGACCTGGTCGGTGCTCGCGGGCGTGCTCTGGCTGCTGGGCTCCCTGTCGGCTCTGACGGTCGGCGTGCTGACAGCGACGTCCTGGGCGGAGGTCGCCGACCGGCTCGACGGGGTCGCGCCCCTGCTGGCCGCCGGGTTCGGTGCGCAGCTGCTGCTCGGGGCGCTGTCGTACCTGGTGCCGATGGTCCTCGGCGGGGGACCGACCCCGGTGCGCGCCGCCAACGCCGTCGTGGAGCGCGCGGGTGCCCTCCGGGTGGGGGTCACCAACGCCGCCCTGCTGGTGTGCGTCCTCCCGGTCCCGACCGCCGTGCGGGACCTCTGCTCGGCGCTCGTGCTGGCCGCGCTGGCGACGTTCCTGCCTCTGCTGCTGATGGCCGTCCGGGCCTCGCGGAACGCGAGGCCCCACCGGGTGCCGGCCTGAGTGCCGAGCTCGAGCGCCACGACCGCTCTCTCCCGTACTCTGGAGCCCATGACGACGATGCACTGACGCCGGCGAGCTGCTTGCTGCCCGCCCGCCCGCCCGCTCGTCCTCAGAGGAACACATGATCACCGTCACAGACCTGGAGCTGCGCGCCGGCGCGCGTGCTCTGCTCACCGGCGTCACCTTCCGCGTCCAGCCCGGCGACCGCATCGGCCT
>JBAVRG010000376.1:0-15835 GCA_049694795.1 Mycobacteriales bacterium | reverse complement strand
GTGCGGCGCTGTGCACCGACCTCGACAGCCCCGCGGCGCTCGCCGCGGTCGACGACTGGTGCGCGCGGGACGGCGACGACGCGTCGGCGCCGGCGCTCGTGCGCGCCACCGTGGACGCCCTGCTGGGTGTGCTCCTGCAGCGCTAGGAGCCGTCGCCGTCCTGCCGGCGCAGGAACCGCTCGAACTCCTTGGCGATCGCCTCGCCGGAGGCCTCGGGCAGGTCCTCCTCGGGCTCGCGCTCCTCGAGGGAGGCGATGTACTCGGCGACGTCGGCGTCCTCCGCGGCCAGCTCGTCCACCTGCCGCTCCCAGGTGCGCGCCTCCTCGGGCAGCTGACCCAGCGGGACGGACACGTCCAGCAGGTCCTCGACCCGGCGCAGCAGCGCGATCGTCGCCTTCGGGCACGGCGGCTGGGCGACGTAGTGGGGGACCGCGGCCCAGAAGGAGACGGCGGGCAACCGCGCCTTCTCGCACGCGTCCTGCAGCACCCCCACGATCCCTGTGGGGCCCTCGTAGCGGGAGTGCTCGAGCCCGAGCCGCTCCGACAGCCCCGGGTCCGACGACGTGCCGCTGACCGGCACCGGCCGGGTGTGCGGGCTGTCGGCGAGCAGCGCCCCCAGGGTCACGACCTGCGCGACGCCGAGCTCGGCCGCGAGGGCCAGCACCTGCTCGCAGAAGCCGCGCCAGCGCATGTTCGGCTCCACGCCGCGGACCAGGACCAGGTCGCGCTCGGCGGCCGGGAGGGTGGCCACCATGAAGCGCGTCGTCGGCCAGGTGATCCGCCGGGTGGTGCCGTCCACGAGGGAGACGGTGGGCCGGTTGACCTGGAAGTCGTAGAAGTCGTCCGGGTCGAGCGCAGCGACGTCCCGCGCGCCGAAGACCTCGCCGAGGTGCTCCACTGCGCCGGTCGCCGCGTCACCGGCGTCGTTCCAGCCCTCGAAGGCCGCGACCATGACCGGCGCCCTGAGAGCAGGGACGTCCGTGGGCCGGGACGGCAGGGTCAAGGGCTCTTCACGCCCTTGCCCGTGGTGTGGACGATGAGGACGTCGCAGGAGGCCTTGTGCGAGATGTTCGCGGGCACCGAGCCGAGCAGCCTGCCCGCGAGGCTGTTGAGGCCCCGGTTGCCGACCACGATCAGGTCGACCCCGTGCTTGTCGACCGCCGAGATCAGCGCGTCGACCGGGTCGCCCTCCACCGCGACGGTGTCGACCTTCGTCGCGCCCGCGCTGCGGGCGCGGTCGGCGGCGTCGCGCAGCACGTCCTCTGCTGGCGTCGAGCCCGACACCTTGTAGGCCTCGTCACCGAGGGCGTCGCGCGCGTCCTGCGCCTCACGCGCGCTCATCGGCCGGTAGGCGGTCAGCAGGAGCAGGGTCGCGCCCGCATCACCGGCAACCTTGGCCGCCCGGTCAACGGCGCGGTAGGACGACTCCGACCCGTCCGTCCCGACGAGGACCGTCGTGTAGCTCCCGCTCACCCATACCTCCCGATAGTCATCTGCTCGGCAACCTACCCCGCGCGGGCAGGAGGGGAAGCCCCCCGCCGGTAGACTCCCGATGTGTCTGATTCCCCCTCGCGTCCCGACCTCCTGAGCACGCTCCGGGAGCGTGTCGTCGTGGCCGACGGGGCGATGGGCACCATGCTCCAGGCGCACGAGCTGTCCCTCGACGACTTCGAGGGCCACGAGGGCTGCAACGAGGTGCTCAACGTCACCCGGCCCGACGTCGTGCGCAGCGTGCACGACGCCTACTTCGAGGCCGGCTCGGACGCCGTGGAGACCAACACCTTCGGGTCCAACTGGGCTGCGCTCGCCGAGTACGGCATCGCGGACCGGATCGGCGAGACCGCCCTGGCGGGGGCCCGCATCGCCCGCGAGGCCGCCGACGCCTGGTCGACCCCCGACCGTCCGCGCTGGGTCATCGGCTCGGTGGGCCCCGGCACCAAGCTCCCCACCCTCGGCCACGCTCCCTACGGCGTCCTGCGCGACGCCTACCAGGAGCAGGCGGAGGCCATGATCGCCGGTGGGGTCGACGCCATCCTCGTCGAGACCTGCCAGGACCTGCTGCAGACCAAGGCGGCCGTCGTCGGGGCCAAGCGCGCCATGGCCGGCAGCCGCGACGTGGCACTCATCGCGCAGGTCACGGTCGAGCTCACCGGCACGATGCTGCTCGGCTCCGAGATCGGCGCCGCCCTCACGGCGCTCGAGCCGCTGGGGATCGACGTCATCGGGATGAACTGCGCGACCGGCCCCGCCGAGATGGGCGAGCACCTGCGCTACCTGTCCCAGCACGCCCGCGTGCCGCTGTCCGTCATGCCCAACGCCGGCCTCCCGGAGCTCGGCAAGAACGGCGCGGTCTACCCCCTCCAGCCGGCAGACCTGGCCGCGGCGCTGTCCGGCTTCGTCAACGAGTACGGCGTCGGGCTGGTGGGCGGCTGCTGCGGCACGACCCCCGAGCACATCCGGCACGTGGTGGACGCCGTACGCGGTCGTCCGGTGCCGGGCCGCACCCCGCAGGTCGAGCCGGCCGCGTCGTCGCTCTACGCCGCGGTGCCCTTCGTGCAGGACGCCGGCGTCCTGATGGTGGGGGAGCGCACCAACACCAACGGCTCGAAGGCCTTCCGTGAGGCGCTGCTCGCCGGCGACTGGGAGCAGGTCGTCGACATCGGCCGGGAGGCCGTCCGCGAGGGCGCCCACATGATCGACCTGTGCGTCGACTACGTCGGGCGCGACGGTGCCGTCGACATGCGCGACGCGGCGTCGCGGCTCGCCACCGCCAGCACGCTGCCGATCATGCTGGACTCGACCGAGCCGCCCGTGATCGAAGCCGGCCTGGAGTGCCTCGGCGGCAGGGCGGTCATCAACTCGGTCAACTTCGAGGACGGTGACGGGCCGGACAGCCGCTTCCGCAAGGTGATGCCGATCGTCAAGGAGCACGGCGCGGCCGTCGTGGCGCTCACGATCGACGAGGAGGGCCAGGCCCGCACCGCCGACAAGAAGGTCGCGATCGCCGAGCGCACCGTCGACGTCCTCGTCGGGGAGTACGGCATGGCCGAGACCGACATCCTGGTCGACTGCCTGACCTTCACCCTGGGCACCGGGCAGGAGGAGTCGCGCCGCGACGGCGTCGAGACGATCGAGGCCATCCGGCTGCTCAAGCAGCGCCGCCCCCTCGTCAACACCACGCTCGGGCTGTCCAACATCTCCTTCGGCCTCAAGCCCGCTGCCCGGGTGGTGCTCAACAGCGTCTTCCTGCACGAGTGCCAGAAGGCCGGCCTGACCAGCGCGATCGTGCACGCCTCCAAGATCTTGCCGATGAACCGGATCCCGGATGACCAGCGCGAGGTCGCCCTGGACCTGGTCTACGACCGCCGCCGCGAGGGCTACGACCCGCTGACGGCGTTCCTCGACCTGTTCGAGGGCGTCGACGCGCAGGCCACCGCGGGCTCCCGGCTGGACGCCCTCATGGAGCTCCCGCTCGAGGAGCGCCTGCAGCGCCGCATCATCGACGGCGAGAAGAACGGCCTCACCGACGACCTCGACGCGGCCATGGCCGAGGGCCGCCGGCCGCTCGAGATCGTCAACGACACCTTGCTGGCCGGCATGAAGGTCGTGGGCGAGCTGTTCGGCTCCGGCGAGATGCAGCTGCCCTTCGTGCTGCAGTCGGCCGAGGTGATGAAGACCGCGGTGGCCCACCTCGAGCCGCACATGGAGAAGGTCGAGGGCCAGGAGGGCAAGGGCAAGATCGTCCTGGCCACCGTCAAGGGCGACGTGCACGACATCGGCAAGAACCTCGTCGACATCATCCTCAGCAACAACGGCTACGACGTCGTCAACCTCGGCATCAAGCAGCCGGTCTCGGCGATCCTCGACGCCGCCGAGGAGCACCGCGCCGACGTGATCGGCATGAGCGGGCTGCTCGTGAAGTCGACCGTCGTCATGAAGGAGAACCTGCAGGAGATGAACTCCCGCGGGATCGCCCACGACTACCCCGTCATCCTCGGCGGGGCCGCCCTCACCCGCGCGTACGTCGAGAACGACCTCGCGGAGGTGTTCGAGGGCGACGTGCGCTACGCCCGCGACGCCTTCGAGGGGCTGCGGCTCATGGACCAGCTGATAGCGGTCAAGCGGGGCGAGGTGACACCGGAGCAGTCAGCCGCGGAGGCCGAGAAGGAGCGGGAGCGCCGCGAGCGGCACGCCCGGTCGAAGGCGATCGCGCAGGCCCGAGCGGCGAAGGAGGAGGAGCCCGAGCACGTCGGGCGCTCCGACGTCGCGACCGACAACCGCGTCCCCCAGCCGCCGTTCTGGGGCTCGCGGATCACCAAGGGCATCGCGCTGGCCGACTATGCGAGCTGGATCGACGAGCGGGCGCTGTTCCTCGGCCAGTGGGGGCTGCGCGGCAGCCGGGCGGGGGTCGGGCCGTCGTACGACGAGCTCGTCGAGACCGAGGGACGGCCGCGGCTGCGCGAGCTGCTCGCTCGGGTGCAGGCCGAGGGGATCATGCAGGCGGCCGTCGTGCACGGGTACTTCCCTGCCGTCAGCAAGGACGACGACCTCATCGTGCTCGACCCCGAGACGGGCGACGAGCGCACCCGCTTCACCTTCCCGCGGCAGCGCCGCGACCGGCACCTGTGCCTCGCCGACTTCTTCCGGCCGCAGGAGAGCGGCGAGACCGACGTGGTGGCCTTCCAGGTGGTGACCATGGGCCGGCACGTCTCCGAGGTCACCGCCGAGCTGTTCGCCAAGGACGCCTACCGCGAGTACCTCGAGCTGCACGGCCTGTCCGTGCAGCTCACCGAGGCCCTGGCGGAGTACTGGCACGCCCGGGTCCGTGCCGAGCTGGGCTTCGCGGACGAGGACGCCCGCGAGCTGGCGGGCATCCTCAAGCTGCAGCACCGCGGCGCCCGCTACGCCTGGGGCTACCCCGCCTGTCCCGACGTCGAGGACCAGACGAAGGTCGCCGACCTGCTGCAGTGGGAGCGGATCGGCGTGGAGCTGTCCGAGGAGTTCATGCTCCAGCCGGAGCAGTCCACCAGCGCGATCATCGTCCATCACCCCGAGGCGAAGTACTTCGCCGCCCGCTGACCGCCTGCAGGCCGCCCGTGGAGGGAACCGGAAGGGATGATCGGAGCCCTCCGATCACCCCTTCCGGTTCCGTTGATCAGTCCCAGATGTCGGGGTTGTCCTTGCTGATCCGCTGCCAGATCGGCTGGAACTGGAACCAGCCCGCGAACTCCCCGCCGACGGTGTCGTAGGTGGCCTTGGCGTTGGCGTCGTCGATGACGGTCGGCGTGCCGGCGGCGTGGGCCATGAGCTGGGACTGCGAGGTCCGCTCCAGGGTGAGGAACCACCAGGCCGCGCTCTCCACCGAGTGGCCGACGGTCAGCATCCCGTGGTTGCGCAGGATCACGGCCTTCTTCGCGCCGAGCGCGGCGCCGATCTTGCGGCCCTCCTCCGGGTCGAGCACGACGCCGGAGAAGTTCTCGAAGACCCCGAAGTCGTCGTAGAAGGCGCAGGCGTCCTGGGTCAGCATCTCGATGCCCATCGGCAGGCTGGACAGCGTCTTGCCGTAGGGGCCGTGGGCGTGCGCGGCGGCGATGACGTCAGGGCGCGCGGCGTGCACCGCGCAGTGGATCGCGACGGCGGCGCCGTTGACGGCCCGGTCGCCCTCGACGACCTCACCGGCGTGGTTGACCCGCACCAGGTCGGACTGCTTGATGAGGCTGAAGTGCATCCCGAACGGGTTCACCCAGTAGGAGTCCGGGAACTCGGGGTCGCGGGCCGTGATGTGGCCGGCCACGCCCTCGTCCAGGCCCGCCTTGCTGAACATGCGGAAGGCGGCGGCGAGCTGCACCTTGCGGTGCAGGCGCTCCTCCTCGACCGTCGCGAAGGTCTGGGGGAGCGGCATCTGCAGCTGCTTGCCCGCCACGACGGCGGAGGCCAGCTCGTCGGCGCTGGGGGTGTCGAGGGTCGTCACAGGAGTGCTCCTTCGCAGGGAACGTTCCCCACAAGTGTTGCACCGCGACGCCGAACCGGTCACGGGTGCCCACCCTGCCTCGGCTAGGGTCCCGGCTGCTCCCCAGCCGACCTAGGAGGCCGTGTGCCGCTCGCCGCTGTCCTGTGGGACATGGACGGCCTGCTCGTCGACACCGAACCCGTGTGGACGGTCGCTGAGGAGGAGCTGGCGCTCCGGCTGGGTGGGGTGTGGAGCACCGAGCTCAAGGCGCGGATCGCCGGCACCCGGCTCGACGTCGCGGTACCCACCATCCTCGAGCACTACGGCGTCACGGCGACCGAGGACGCGGTGGTCGAGGCGTCCACCTGGCTGCTCGACCGGATGGTGTCGCTGTTCTCCGACGGGGTCACCCCGCTGCCGGGCGCCTTCGAGCTGCTGGCCGGCCTCGAGGTGCCGGTGGCGCTGGTGTCGTCGTCGTACCGGGTGCTGGTCGACGCCGTGCTGCACCGGACCGGCCTGGCCTTCGACGTCACCGTGGCCGGCGACGAGGTCCGGCACGGCAAGCCGGACCCGACGCCGTACCTCACGGCAGCGGGCGCGCTGGGCGTGGACCCCCAGGCGTGCGTGGTGCTCGAGGACTCAGCCGCCGGGGTGCGCGCCGGGCTGTCGGCGGGCTGCGCCGTCGTCGCGGTGCCCAGCGTCCCCGGTACGACGGTGCCGGCCGACCCGAGGTGCCTGGTGCGGCCGAGCCTGGTGGGCCTGACCGGTGACCACCTGGCGGCGCTGGTCTAGCAGGACCGGGCGTCCTGGTGGGCCTGGTGGTGCGGGTCGAGCTCGTCCGGCCCCGGGACGGTCTCGGGCCACGGCAGCAGCACGCCGCCCTGCTCCGGGCAGAACCGCTGGTGGTCGCACCAGTCGCAGAGATTGCTCACCCGCGGCCGGAAGTCGCGGGCCTGCACCGCCCGCTCGATCGCCTCCCAGAGGGCGAGCAGCTTGCGCTCGGTGGCCAGCAGGTCCGCCTCCTCGGGGGAGTACGCCAGCACCTCGCGGTCACCGAGGTACATCAGCTGCAGCCGGCGGGGGACCACGCCCCGGGTGCGCCAGAGCACGAGCGCGTAGAACTTCATCTGGAACAGCGCCTTGCCCTCGAACGCCTCGCCCGGGGATCGACCCGTCTTGTAGTCGACGACGCGCAGCTCGCCGGTCGGGGCGACGTCGAGGCGGTCGACGATGCCGCGCAGCCGCAAGCCGCCCGGGAGCGTGACCTCGACGAACGACTCCCGCTCGGCGGGGTCGAGCCGGCGCGGGTCCTCGAGCGCGAAGTAGCCCTCGAGCAGGCTCTCGGCGGAGGTGAGCCACTGGGCCAGCTCGGCCTCGTCCGCGAACAGCGCGGCGACCTCCGGCTCGGCCTCGCGCAGCCGCTCCCACTCGGGGGCGAGCAGGGCGGCAGCCTGCACCGGGGTCCGCTCAGCGGCGGGGAGGTCGAACAGCCGCTCGAGCACGGCGTGCACGAGCGTGCCCCGGACCGCAGCCGACGACGGCGCCTGCGGGAGCCGGTCGATGGTGCGGTAGCGGAACAGCAGCGGGCAGGTCATGAAGTCGCCGGCCCGGGACGGCGACAGGGACCCCACGGCGGGCAGCGGCAGGTCGACGGCCGGCGGCGCGGGGACCTCGGTGGTGCTCATGCCGAGGACGGTACGTGCCGGCTCCGACAACCGGGAGCACTACACGCCGAGGCTGTGGACGACCGGCGTCGTGAGGACGCCCAGGCCGTCGACCTCCAGGGTCACCTGCTGCCCCGCCGAGACCTCGACGCCGGGCTCGCCGCCGGCACCCACCACCAGGACGTCGGTGGGCCACAGGTCCTCGCCGTCCGCGGCCCGCACCATCAGCGCGTCGAAGGACCAGCTCGCCTTGCCGCTGTGCCGCAGCTGCCCGTCCACCGTGATGGCGACGGCGTGCTCCTGGGCGGGGTCCCAGTCGTCGGGCGTCACCAGCCAGGGGCCGAGGGAGGTCGCGAAGTCGGAGGCCTTCGCAGGGCCCAGCTCGGACTCGGTCGCGAGCACGTCAGGGGCGGTCCAGTCGTTCACCAGCACGAAGCCGAAGACGTGCCCTGCTGCGCTGCCCGGCACCAGGTCGCGGCCCCGGCGGCCGACCACAGCGCCCACGCGCAGGCGGGGCTCCAGGGCGCTCGCGTAGCGCGGCCGGCAGACCGGCTCGTCCGGCCCGAGCACGGTGCGCCGGTTCCCCTTGTAGTACGCGCCGCCGGCGGGGGCCACGCGCAGGCTGTTGGGGCTGCGCAGCGGCGCCAGGTAGGTGACCTCCTCGCCGCGCACCCACCCCCGGGCGTCCTCGTCCGCGGTGCGGACCAGGTCGGCGACGCGCTGCTGGGTGGCCGCGGAGCTCTCCAGCAGGTCGACGAGGTCCGGTGGCGTCTCGGCGTGCCGGGACCGCGCCCAGACAGCGACGTCGAGCACCCTGCCCGAGTCGTCGGACGCCGGCGCCCCCAGCCGCGCCGGACCCCCCGACGAGGTCGTGAACGAGCACCAGCGCATCCGTGCCACCCTCCGTGTTGCCAGACAGGCAGCGATCGTGCCAGACGAGGGGGAGCCGTGACGGAGCCGACTCCGCTGGTGGCTGTGGTGGTGGCCGCCCTCGCCGGCGTGCGCACCGGGCAGGCGGTGCTCGTCCTGGGGCCCGCCGGGCGGCTCGGGACGGCCCTCGAGGCCGGCACCGGCTGCCCGCTCGTGACCGAGGGGCCCGCGGACGTGGTGGTGGCTCTGGCGGCGCCCGACATCCCCTCCGCGGTCACCCACCTGCGACCGGGGGGGCGCCTGGTGGCGCTGGCGGCGGATCGGGGCGCCGTCGAGCGCACCGTCGCGCGGCACGGCCTGGCGCTGCAGCACGCCGAAGAGGTCGGCGGGCGGGTCGCCTGGTCGGCGCGCCTGCCCACGTAGTCTTCTGGGGTGACCCAGCAGGACCCCGGCACCGCGCCGCGCCGCGGTGTGCGCATCGCACAGGTCGCCGGCGTCCCGATCGTGCTCATGCCGTCCTGGTTCCTCTTCGCCGCGTACGTCGTCATCTCCGCGCAGTCCCTGCTGCGCGCCGAGGTGGGCAGCGGCCGGGCCTACGTCACGGCTGTGGCGTTCGTGCTGCTCCTGCTCGCCAGCGTGGTGCTCCACGAGGTCGGTCACTGCCTCGTCGCGCGGGCGTTCGGGCTGCCGGTCCGCGCGATCACGGTGACGCTGCTCGCAGGGCTGACCGAGATCACCGAGCCACCGCAGACCCCGGCCCGCGAGTACGCCGTCGCTATCAGCGGCCCGATGGTGTCGCTGCTGCTCGCCGGCTCGGGCGTGGCCGCGCTGAGCGCGTTGGCGCACGGCTCGCTGCCCTGGCTGCTCTGCGCAGGCGTCGCGGTCACCAACGGCGCGATCGCCGGGCTCAACCTGCTGCCGGGGCTGCCGCTCGACGGCGGCCGGGTCCTGCGCAGCATCGTCTGGCACCTCGGCCGGGACGCGGAGCGCGCGACCCGGGTGAGCGCCCGCGCAGGCATGACGATCGCGATGGTCGTGGTGCCGGTGGTGGTGATCGGCGTGCTGCCCGCGGTCGGCGTCGGCGACCGGGGCGTCGGCACCGTCCTGATCTCCGCCATGGTCGGCGCGTTCATCTACGTCGGTGCCGCCGCCCACCTGCGCCGCTCCAAGGTCGTCAGCCGGCTGCCGGGCGTGTCGGTGCACCGGCTCGCGCGGCCGGCGCTCGCCGTACCGGCCACGACCCCGCTGTCGGAGGCGGTGCGGCAGGCGCACGAGCACAACGTCCACGCGCTGGTCGTGGTGGACAGCAGCGGCCGCGTCGAAGGAGTCGTCAGCGAGGCGTGGGTCCGGCAGGTGCCGCCGGAGCGCCGGCCCTGGGTGCTCGTCGCCGACGGGGCGCGCCGGCTCGAGGCGGGCCTGCTGCTCGACCCCTCGCTGCGCGGCGAGCAGCTGCTGGCCGTCATGCAGCGCACGCCGGCGTCGGAGTACGTCGTCCCCGGCCCCGCGCCACGCGTGCTGGTCAGCGCGGACGTCGCCGCCGCCATGCAGGCCTGACCCCTCCGACCCCTAGCCTCTCCCTGGTGAGCTACGAGGCAGGACGACGACGTGGACCGCTCGCACCCGGGGACCAGGTGCAGCTGACCGACCCCAAGGGCCGGATGCACACCATCACCCTGGAGCCGGGCAAGCAGTTCCACACCCACAAGGGCATCCTCGAGCACGACACGCTGCTCGGCGGTCCGGAGGGCGTCGTGGTGCGCATCGGCGTCACCGACTACCTCGCGCTGCGGCCGCTGCTGCCCGACTACGTCCTCTCGATGCCCCGCGGCGCCCAGGTCGTCTACCCCAAGGACAGCGCCAACATCGTCGGGATGGCCGACGTCTTCCCGGGTGCGCACGTCGTCGAGGCCGGCGTCGGGTCGGGGGCGCTGTCGATGTCCCTGCTGCGCGCGGTGGGGGAGCAGGGCCGGCTGTCGTCGTACGAGCGGCGCGCCGACTTCGCCGACATCGCCCGGTCCAACGTCGAGCGCTTCTTCGGCGGCCCGCACCCGGCCTGGTCGATCACCGTCGGGTCGCTGCAGGACGAGCTCGCCGACACGGACGTGGACCGCGTGGTGCTCGACATGCTCGCGCCCTGGGAGTGCCTCGACGCCGTGTCGAAGGCGCTGCGCCCCGGGGGCGTCCTGTGCTGCTACGTCGCCACGACCACTCAGCTGTCGACCACCGTCGAGGCGATGCGGGCACACGGCACCTTCACCGAGCCGGTCGCCTGGGAGACCCTGGCCCGCGGCTGGCACGTCGAGGGCCTGGCGGTGCGGCCGCAGCACCGGATGGTCGGCCACACCGGGTTCCTGTGCACCACCCGACGGCTGGCAGACGGGGTGGAGCCGCCGCTGCGGCGCCGTCGCCCCTCGAAGGGGATGTACGGCGAAGCGCTCGCGGAAGGGACCGTCGGTCAGAGCCCTGCCGAGCCGAGCGCCCCGAAGGAGCCGTTCCGGCCGCAACTGCCATGATCTCCTCCAGTGCAGGTCGTCAAGGGAGAGGGTGAAGCACGTGGGGGACGTCGAGCGGCCCAGGCTCGAGGGCAGCGTCGCCGTGCGCGACGGCCGACGGCTGGGCTTCGCGTCGTTCGGGGACCCCCTCGGGCAGGCCGTCGTCTGGATGCACGGCACGCCCGGCGCGCGCCGGCAGATCCCGCTGGAGGCCAGGGCCTTCGCCGAGCGCGAGGGGCTGCGCATCATCGGCGTGGACCGGCCCGGCGTGGGGTCGTCGACCCGGCACGTCTACCGCGACCTGCTCGACTGGACCGAGGACCTGACGATCCTCGCCGACACCCTCGGGGTCGGCCGGTTGCACGTGATCGGCCTGTCAGGGGGCGGCGCCTACGCGCTGGCGGCCGGCGCTGCCCTCGCGGACCGGATCGACCGGGTGGTCGTGATCGGCGGGGTCGCCCCGACCGTGGGTCCCGATGCCGCCGAGGGCGGGGCGATGGCGCTCGCGAAGCTCGCCAGCCCGGTGCTGCGCGCCGGCCGGGTGCCGATCGGGATCGCGCTCACGACCGCCGTGCGCCTGGTGCGGCCCCTGGGCGGCCCGATCCTGGACGCCTACCGGCTGGTGCAGCCCGAGGGGGACAAGCGCCTGCTCGGCCGGCCGGAGTTCAAGGCCATGTTCCTCGACGACCTGCTCAACGGCAGCCGCAAGCAGATCACCGCGCCGCTGTCGGACCTGCTGCTGTTCACGCGCGACTGGGGCTTCCGGCTCGAGGACGTCCAGGTGCCCGTGCTGTGGTGGCACGGCGACCACGACCACATCGTGCCGTTCGCCCACGGTCAGCACTGCGTGCAGCGGCTCCCGAACGCCCGGCTCTTCCCCATGGAGGGCGAGAGCCACCTCGGGGGTCTCGGGCTGGTCTCGGTCGTCCTCACCGGCCTGCTGGCCGACATGCCGCTCACCGGCACCTGAGCCGCACCCAACGGTCCGGAACAGCCCGGACGGGCGTTTCGTCGTACCCGGGATCAGGTTGCGGCTACGGGAAACGCCGACCGTGCCGAAGGATGAACAGACAGGAAGGCACCTGACGTACATAGGATGCGCTTCTGAGCACGACCCGACGTACGACGGGGAGGTGGAGCACGTGGCAGGGACGCGCGGAGAGGGCTCCGAGTCCGAGCAGGTCGCCGAGCTCACGGCCCAGGTGGGCTTCCTCGAGGAAGAGGTCTCCGTCCTGCGCCGCAAGCTCGCCGACTCCCCCCGGCAGGTCCGGGCGCTCGAGGAGCGGCTGGCCGAGGCCCAGCAGTCCCTGGCCGGTGCGGCCGGCCAGAACGACCGGCTGGTCAGCACCCTCAAGGAGGCCCGCGACCAGATCATCGCGCTGAAGGAGGAGGTCGAGCGCCTCGCCCAGCCGCCGAGCGGCTACGGCGTCTTCCTCGGCGTGCACGACGACGACACGGTCGACGTGTTCACCGGTGGGCGCAAGCTGCGGGTCACGGTGAGCCCCGCGCTCGAGCTCAAGGAGCTCCGCAAGGGCCAGGAGGTCATGCTCAACGAGGCCCTGAACGTCGTCGCCGCCCTCGCCTTCGAGAAGCAGGGCGACGTCGTGACGCTCAAGGAGCTGCTCGAGGGCGGCCGGGCCCTGGTCATCGGCCACACCGACGAGGAGCGGGTGGTCATGCTCGCCGACTCGCTCGCCGAGGAGCACCTGAAGGCCGGGGACGCCCTGCTGCTCGAGCCCCGCAGCGGCTACGTCTACGAGCGCATCCCCAAGAGCGAGGTCGAGGAGCTCGTCCTCGAAGAGGTCCCCGACATCGACTACTCCGACATCGGCGGTCTGAGCTCGCAGATCGAGGCGATCCGCGACGCGGTCGAGCTGCCGTTCCTGCACAAGGACCTGTTCAAGGAGCACCAGCTGCGGCCGCCCAAGGGGGTGCTGCTGTACGGCCCTCCCGGGTGCGGGAAGACCCTCATCGCCAAGGCGGTCGCCAACAGCCTGGCGAAGAAGGTCGCCGCCGTGACGGGCAAGCCGGACGGGCGCGCGTACTTCCTCAACATCAAGGGCCCGGAGCTGCTCAACAAGTACGTCGGCGAGACCGAGCGGCACATCCGTCTGGTCTTCCAGCGGGCGCGGGAGAAGGCGTCGGAGGGCACCCCGGTCATCGTCTTCTTCGACGAGATGGACTCGATCTTCCGCACCCGCGGCTCGGGCGTCTCGAGCGATGTCGAGACCACGATCGTGCCGCAGCTCCTCAGCGAGATCGACGGCGTCGAGACGCTCGAGAACGTCGTCGTGATCGGCGCGTCCAACCGCGAGGACATGATCGACCCCGCGATCCTGCGGCCCGGCCGGCTCGACGTGAAGATCAAGATCGAACGGCCCGACGCGGAGGCTGCCAAGGACATCTTCAGCAAGTACCTGCGCAGCGACCTGCCCCTGCACGCCGAGGACCTCGCCGAGCACGGCGGCAACCGCGAGGCCACCGTCGCGGCCATGGTCCAGGGCGTCGTCGAGCGCATCTACACCGAGGCCGAGGAGAACCGCTTCCTCGAGGTCACCTACGCCGGGGGCGACAAGGAGGTCCTGTACTTCAAGGACTTCAACTCCGGCGCCATGATCGAGAACATCGTCGCCCGCGCGAAGAAGACCGCCATCAAGGACTTCCTCGACAGCAACCAGAAGGGGCTGCGCATGCAGCACCTGCTGAGCGCCTGCATCGACGAGTTCAAGGAGAACGAGGACCTGCCCAACACCACCAACCCCGACGACTGGGCCCGCATCTCGGGCAAGAAGGGCGAGCGGATCGTCTACATCCGCACGCTCGTCACCAGCGCCAAGGGCAACGAGACGGGCAAGTCGATCGACACGATCTCCAACACCGGTCAGTACCTCTGACCGCGTCTGGACCGTGCTCCGGGCATAGGCTCCCGTCATGAGCGCGCGCCGGGTGATGGGCACCGAGACCGAGTTCGGCGTCTCCACACCCGGTCACGCGGGCGTGAACCACATGGTGGCCTCCTCGCAGGTCGTCAACGGCTACGCCGGCGGCACCCCGGAAGGGCAGGCCCGCGACCGCCGTACCCGGTGGGACTTCGAGGAGGAGAACCCGCTCCGGGACGCGCGCGGCTTCGAGGTGGGCATCGGCGGGAGCGATCACCAGCCCGGCGAGCCGGACGAGGACCTGGGGCTGGCCAACGTCATCCTCACCAACGGCGCGCGCCTGTACGTCGACCACGCGCACCCGGAGTACTCCACCCCCGAGGTGACCTGCCCGAGGGACCTGGTGCTGTGGGACAAGGCAGGGGAGCGGGTGATGGAGGTCGCGGCCGAGCGTGCCCTCCAGGTGCCCGGCACCGCGCCGATCCAGCTCTACAAGAACAACACCGACAACAAGGGCGCGTCGTACGGCACCCACGAGAACTACCTGATGGCCCGGCAGACGCCGTTCGCAGAGATCGTGCGGCACCTCACGCCGTTCTTCGTGTCCCGTCAGGTGGTCGTGGGGGCCGGGCGGGTCGGGATCGGCCAGGACGGCCGCGAGCACGGCTTCCAGCTCAGCCAGCGGGCCGACTTCTTCGAGGTCGAGGTCGGGCTCGAGACGACCCTCAAGCGGCCGATCATCAACACCCGCGACGAGCCGCACGCCGACCCGGAGAAGTACCGGCGGCTGCACGTCATCATCGGCGACGCCAACCTGTCGGAGATCTCCACCTACCTCAAGGTCGGCACCACCTGCCTGGTGCTCGCCATGATCGAGGACGGCTGGCTCCGCCAGAACGGCATCGACCTGGCCGTGGACGGCCCCGTGGGTGCGCTGCGGGCGGTGTCGCACGACCCGTCGCTGCGGCACCAGGTCCTGCTGCGCGACGGCCGCCGGATGACCGCGCTCCAGCTGCAGCTGGAGTACTGCGAGCAGGCGCGCAAGCACGTCGAGGACCGCCTGGGCAGCGACGTCGACAACCAGACCGCGGACGTGCTGGCGCGCTGGGAGGCGACGCTGGACCGCCTCGCATCCGACCCGATGTCACTCGCCGACGAGCTCGACTGGGTCGCCAAGCTGCAGCTGCTGGAGGGCTACCGCCAGCGCGAGAACCTCGACTGGGACGCCCCCAAGCTGCACCTGGTGGACCTTCAGTACGCCGACGTCCGCAGGGACAAGGGGCTCTACAACCGCCTGGTGGCCCGCGGGTCGATGCAGACGCTCGTCACCGAGGACGAGGTGCAGAGGGCGGTGCTCGCTCCGCCCGAGGACACCCGGGCGTACTTCCGGGGCCGCTGCCTGCAGCAGTACCCCACAGCCGTGGCGGCCGCGTCGTGGGACTCGGTGATCTTCGACGTGGGGCGTGAGTCGCTGCAGCGCGTCCCCACCCTCGAGCCGCTGCGCGGCACCAAAGCGCACGTCGGCCAGCTGCTCGACGACTGCGACACCGCGCTCGCGCTCGTCGACACCCTCGCCGGTCGCCGGTAGGTCCGCCCCGGCCGTGTCCGCCGACGTGCGGGCACCCCTCCTGCGCTGGACACAATGATCTCCGGTGCGCCCGCCTGTGCCGCCGGGTGGTGATCATCGTGTCCCGGGCTGAGCGTGCGACCGTCCCCTGCCGGACACAATGATCTCGGTACGTCGCCCCGGGCCGCCAGGCGGTGATCATCGTGTCCCGGGGTGAGCGTGCGACCGTCCCCTGCCGGACACAATGATCACGAGATGAGCACGAGCTCACCCCGGTCAACGGGCACGTCGGCAGGTCAGCAGCGACGGGCTGCGTCCAGAGCCGCCCGGGCGCGCTCGGCGTCCTGCTGCGCCGCGACCACCTCCTCGGCCGCCCGCCGCGCCTTCCGCTTCGCCTGGGCGTGCGCCTGGGA
>JBAVRG010000375.1:0-4492 GCA_049694795.1 Mycobacteriales bacterium | reverse complement strand
CCCTCAGGCTGCCGCGGTCGCCTCGGTACGGCGCCTGCTGGCCGACGACCGCCGCACGCGGCTGCTCGTGGGGCTGGAGGCCGTGCTGCTGGTGGGCTGGTTCGGCCTGCTGGGTCAGGGGCCGCTGGCAAGGTTGGCGCGTCTGACCGGCCAGCGGCCGGTGGCGCGGACCGAGCGAGGGGTCGGGCGGTTCGCCGCCGTCCGCGTCGGTCCTGCACCGAGGCTGTGACTTCTCCGGTGACGACTCCGGTGGCGACTGCGATGCTTCTCTCCGTGACGTCCCCTCCGACGCCCGCGCCGACGACCGACGGGCGGCTGGCCCGCTCGGCCCGCACCCGAGCCGCTGTCATCGACGCGCTGCTCGCGCTCTACGAGGAGGGTGACCTGAGCCCGACCGCAGTCCGCGTCGCCGCCCGGGCGGGCGTCGCCCTGCGCACCGTCTACGGCCACTTCGCCGACCTGGAGTCGCTCTACGCCGAGGCGGGGGAGCGCGAGCTGTCGCGGCTCGTCGAGCGGGCGGTGGCGATCCCCGCCGAGCTGCCCTACGACGAGCGGGTGCGCCGGCTCGCGGCGGGCCGCGCGGACGTCCTCGAGTGGCTGCTGCCCGTCATGCGGGCCAGCGGCATGCGCGAGCCGGTCAGCCCGCAGCTGCAGCGCAACCGGGAGCGCTTCGTGGCCCTCGGCGACCTCGAGACCCGTCAGGTGCTCGCGCCCGAGCTGGCCCGCCTGGCCCGGGAGCGCCAGGAGCAGGTCGTGCACGCGGTGCACCTGGTGGCCGGCGGCCCCGCGTGGGCGGGCCTGCGGGTCGACCGTGGGCTGGAGGCCGACGAGGCGGCCGAGCTGCTGCACACCGTGCTGCGCGCCACCCTCGACCGGATGCTGCTCTGATTGCACAGCTCGTGCAACAATCCGGCGCCTGCACCGCTCGGAACCGGAGCCCCTGTGACCCGCACACGCCTGCTCACCCTCGCCGCCCTCGGGGGCGCCGCCGTGGCCGCCCGTCGCCGGACGGACCCCTCGCGGCCCTGGCCGGACCTCTCCGGCAGCGCGATGCCGGTCACGGCCGACGACGGGGTCGTGCTGCACGCCGAGGTGCACGGCCCGGAGGACGCCCCGGGGACGGTCGTGCTCGCCCACGGCTACGTGCTGTCGAACCGCCTCTGGGACCTGCAGGTCGCCGCGCTGCGCGAGGCGCGGCCGGACCTGCGGGTCGTCACCTACGACCAGCGGGGACACGGCCGCTCGGAGCGCACCCACCCGGACCGGGCCACCATCGCCCAGCTCGGTCACGACCTTCGCGCCGTCCTCGACGCCACCAGCGCCGGCCCGGCCGTCGTCGCCGGGCACTCCATGGGCGGCATGACGGTCATGGCCTTCGCCGAGCACTACCCCGAGCTGATCGGGTCGCGGGTGGTGGGCGCCGGTCTCGTCGCGACGTCCTCGGGCGGTCTCGACGAGTCGACCTGGGGGCTGCCGGAGCCGGTGGCCAGGGTCGTCCGGGAGGCGCTCCCGGCCCTCAACGAGCGCGCCCGCCGGCGCGAGGACGCAGGCAGGCGCCCCCTGCCTCCGCACCTGCTGCGACCGGTGCTCTTCGGCAAGGACGCCCCCCGGCCGCACGTCCGGCGCACCTTCGAGGTCATGGCGGGGTGCTCGGCGCACACCGTGGCCGACTTCCACCTGACCTTCACCGACCACGACCGCTCCGAGGCCCTCGCGGCGCTCCACGAGGTGCCCGTCACGGTGCTGTGCGGCACCCGCGACCGGCTCTGCCCGCTGCCGCACAGCGAGGCGATGGCTGCGGCGCTGCCGCACGCCCGGTTCGTCGTCTACCCGGACGCCGGCCACATGCTGCAGCTCGAGCGGGCCGAGGAGGTCAGCCGGCACCTCGTCGAGCTCGCCGAGGTGCTGCCGCAGGACGTCCCGGCCCGCACCTTTGCCTAGCGGACCTCGGCGAGCAGGTCCTTGAGGCGCCCGATGCCCTTCTCGAGGTCGGCGTCGCCCAGCGCGTAGGAGAGGCGGAAGTAGCCGGGGGTCCCGAAGGCCTCGCCCGGGACCACGGCCACCCCCACCTCGTCCAGGACGAGCTCGGCCAGCTGCGCCGAACTCTCGATGGTCGTGCCGCGGAGCGTCTTGCCCAGCAGCGCCTTGACCGAGGGGTAGGCGTAGAAGGCGCCGTGCGGCTCGGGGCAGGTGACGCCGGGGATCTCGTTGAGCAGCCGCACCATGGTCTGCCGGCGCCGGTCGAAGGCGGCCTTCATCTCCGCGACCGCGCCCAGGTCGCCGGCCACGGCGGCGAGCGCCGCGCGCTGGGCGACGTTGCTCACGTTGGAGGTGGCGTGCGACTGCAGGTTGGTGGCTGCCTTCACGACGTCCAGCGGACCGATCAGCCAGCCCACCCGCCAGCCGGTCATCGCGTAGGTCTTCGCGACGCCGTTCACCACGACGCACTGCTCGGCCAGCTCGGGGACCGCGACCGGCATGGAGACGTGCTCGGCGTCGCCGTACACGAGGTGCTCGTAGATCTCGTCCGCGACCACCCAGATGCCGTGCTCGAGCGCCCAGCGCCCGATCGCCTCGACCTCCTCCGGGGACGCGACCGCGCCGGTCGGGTTCGAGGGCGAGCACCACAGCAGCACCTTGGTGCGGGGGGTGCGGGCGGCCTCGAGCTGCTCCACCGTCACCCGGTAGCCCTGGTCCTCGGTGGTCACCACGTCGACCGGCACCCCGCCGGCGAGCTTGATCGCCTCGGGGTAGGTCGTCCAGTAGGGCGCGGGCAGCAGGACCTCGTCGCCCGGGTCGAGCAGCGTCGCGAAGGCCTCGTAGACCGCCTGCTTGCCGCCGTTGGTCACCAGCACCTGCGCGGCGGTGACGTCGTACCCGCTGTCGCGCTTGGTCTTCGCGGCGATGGCCTCCTTGAGCTCCGGCAGCCCGCCGGCCGGGGTGTAGCGGTGGTTCTTGGGGTCGCTGCAGGCGCTGACGGCCGCAGCGACGATGGCCGGCGGCGTCGGGAAGTCCGGCTCGCCGGCTCCGAAGCCCACGACGTCCTCACCGGCGGCCTTCTTGGCCTTGGCCTTGGCGTCGACCGCGAGGGTCGCGGACTCGGCGATCCCTCCGATGCGGGCAGAGACGCGGCGGGCCGGGCGCTGGACGGTGCTGGTCATGCCCACCATGCTCTCAGGCAGTCCCCCGACCGGGGCAACCGGCTTCCTTTGGGAGTCGAGGGCCCGACGCCCTACACTTGTCCGTCTGGGGCCCGACGCCTCTGCTCCGGCGCGCCCGCGCTCCGGCCTGCAGGGTGCACCGGAACCTAGGGGTGTAGCTCAGCTGGCCAGAGCGCCGGTCTCCAAAACCGGATGTCGCAGGTTCGACTCCTGTCACCCCTGCCAGACCAGCACGACCACCAGACCGGCACCACACGCCGAGCGAGACGAGGACAGCAGTGAGCGAGAGCGCAGGGACGACCGCGGGTGCGCGGGTCGCCCGTGGCGACGACGCCCGCGGCCCCAAGAAGGCGCGCCGTCCGGGTCCGGTCGCCCGCAGCACCACCTACGTCCGCCAGGTCGTCGCCGAGCTCCGCAAGGTCATCTGGCCGACCCGCAAGGAGCTCGTGACCTACACGAGCGTCGTGCTGGTCTTCGTGGTCGTCATGGTGTCGATCGTCGCGGTGTTCGACTTCGCCTTCACCAAGGCCGTCCTCGCGGTCTTCGGCAAGTAGGTCCCCCTCCGATGTCAGAACAGGACGTGAGCGTGTCCGAGTACACCCCCGAGGACCCCGAGGGTCCCCGGTCGGAGCAGGAGCTCGGCTCGACCGACGCCCCCGCCACCAGCCCGACCGACGAGGCCGGGCTCGGTGCGGCGAGCGGCGAGGACGAGCAGCCGTACGGCGAGACCCCCGCGCTGCAGGAGGCTCCCGCAGCCGCCGCGGAGCCGATGGACCCCGCCGACGAGCTGCGCGCCGCGCTGCGCGGGCTGCCCGGTGACTGGTACGTCGTGCACTCCTACGCCGGCTACGAGAACAAGGTGAAGACCAACCTCGAGTCACGGATCTCCAGCCTCAACATGGAGGACTACATCTTCCAGATCGAGGTCCCGACCGAGGAGGTCATGGAGGTCAAGGGCGGCAAGCGCCAGGCCGTCACCCGCAAGAAGCTCCCCGGGTACCTGTTCGTCCGCATGGACCTCACCGACGAGTCCTGGTCCGCGGTCCGCAACACCCCCGGCGTCACCGGCTTCGTGGGTCAGACCTCGCGTCCGACCCCGCTGACCGTCGACGAGGTCGTCAAGCAGCTCGCGCCGCCGAAGCAGAAGGTCGTCGTCGCGCAGAAGGCCGTGGACTTCGAGGTCGGCGAGTCCATCACGGTCACCGACGGGCCGTTCGCGACCCTGCCGGCGACGATCAACGAGATCAACCTCGACAGCCAGAAGCTCAAGGTGCTGGTGTCGATCTTCGGCCGCGAGACGCCGGTCGAGCTGTCCTTCAACCAGGTCGCGA
>JBAVRG010000374.1:0-4741 GCA_049694795.1 Mycobacteriales bacterium | reverse complement strand
GCTTCGCGGCGGCCCAGGTGCCGCGCAGCTCCATGGAGAACGACAGGTCGACGAGCAGGGCCACCGCTGCGGTGGTGCGGCGCTCGGTCTCGACGACCTCGAAGTCGTCGACCTTCAGGTGCACCGGCCCTGGTCTGGCCGCTCGGGAGCCGTCCACGGAGTGGTTGCGCAGCACCGCGTTGCGGACCGTCCGCACGACGTCGAGCGGCTGCTCGTCGCCGAACTCCCACTGCCGGCTGCTGCCGGTGCTGTCGCCCGCGGCCCCGGCGTCACGGATGTCGTGCCCACCGCGTCCCTTCGCGTCCAGCTGGCTGAAGACCTTGCGCAGCGCGGTGGCGCCGAGCCGGCGGACGGCCCGCGGTGACAGCTCGAGCCGCCCGTGCGCGTCCCGCACGAGGTAGCCCTGGGCCTGCAGCTCGCGCTCGATGCGCTGCAGGGCCCGGACGTCGTCGAGGGCGCCCCGCCCCAGCGCCCGCTGTACGGCGTCCTCGTCGATGTCGTCGAGGCTCGCCCCCGGGTAGTCCTGCCCGAACGCTGCGTCGAGGTCGTCGAGGTCTGCGAGCTCCTCGAGGGCGCTGGTCGCGTCGCCCAGGCCCATGCCCTCGCTGCCCTGCATCCGCTCCCGACCGCCCCAGGGCAGGTCCGGGCGCGCGCCACGCAGCGCGTCCCCCAGCTGCGCCATCTGCGCCTGCAGGTCGAGGTCCATCGCGCCCTGCATGAGCTCCCCGAGCTCCTGCCGCTGCTGGGGCGTGAGCGAGTCCATCAGGCGTTGCGCGGCGGCGGCGCGCCGGGCCAGCTCGTCGACGAGCTCCTCGAGCGTGCCGGGCTGGGACGGGAAGAACTCGCCGTGCTTGGCCATGAACTCGTCGAACTGCTCCTGGGTGTGCTCACCCCGCGCGTCCGCCGCGAGCATCTGGTTGAGGTCGGCGAGCATCTCCTTGACCCGCTGCAGGTCCTGCGGGCTGGCGCCTTCGAGCGCCTCCTTCATGCCGCGGAACTGGCTGTCGAGCACCTCGCGCCGCAGCAGGTCGTCGATCTGCTCGTAGGCCTGCCGGGCCTCCGGGCTCCTCCAGGCGTATGGCGCGAGCTGCTGGACCGCGCGCGCGGTGTCGCGGGGGAGGGTGTCGAGCTCCATCTCGGCCATCCGCGCGCTGTCGGAGGGGTCGGGGAACAGCGCCTGCTTCTCGAGCTCGACGGCCTGGTCGAGCAGCGCCCGGACCTCGTCCAGGGTGCCGTCCAGGCGGCCCTCGCGGCGCGCCTGGCGCTGCCGTGCCAGCACCTGCCGGCGCACGTCGTCCAGTCCCCGGAGCCCGTCGGTGCCCCGTCGCATCAGCTCGCGCAGGGCCTGGCGCACCGAGTCGCCGGCGAGCACCTTCTCGCTGAGGGCGTCGACGGCCTCGGCGACGTCGAACGGCGGCTCGAGCGGGTCGCGCCCGCCGGCCCAGGCGCCGTACCGGAACGCGCCGCTGCTCACGGCGGGGAGCCGTCCTCGCGGCGGTGCTCGGCCAGCCAGGCCTCGTAGGCCAGCCGGCGGCGCAACCTGACCGCCTCCCGCACCGGCCGCATGAGGGGCCGGATCACCACCAGGTAGATCAGCGCCATACCGATGAGCAACCAGGCGTCCGGCACCCCCAGCCAGGCGATCGCGTAGGCCACAGCGAAGAACAGCAGGAGCGAGACGAGCCCGACCACCAGCACCCGGCGACGCAGCGCGTGGGTGTCGGGGACGCCGAGGGGCGTCGTGCCGTGCCGGCTCATCTGCCGTAGACCGTCCGGTGACCCACCGAGTCCTTCGCGAGCCGGCGGTTCAGGTGCAGCCCCTCGAGGGCGAACTCGAGCGCGGCGGCGGCCAGCCCGGGCGACTCCTCCTCGATGCCGAGCCGGGCGAGCAGCTGGGCCAGCCCCGGCACGGTCCCGAGGTCGGACAGGATCTGAGCCGCCGGCACCAGGTCGCCGGTCTCGAGCACCCCGCCGTCGTCGAACCGGGCCTGCAGGCCCGACAGGTCGAGCCCGGCGAGCAGCGCGCGGAAGGTGTCCGCGGTGGCCTTGCGCAGCAGGTGCGCCAGCACCTCGAGCTCGCGCCCCTCCTCGGCCGCCTCGAACTCCACCTTGCCGCGGGAGGCCGGCACGACAGCCGGCAGGTCGCAGACCCGCGCCACGGCCTCGTGCTCACCGGTGACGGCGGCCCGCCGTACGGCGGACGCGGCGAGCGTCTCGGCGGCGGAGACCGCGAAGCGGGCGGAGACCCCCGAGCGCTGGTCGACCTGGGGTGACTCGCGCACCAGGCGGGTCCAGCGCGCGACCACCTCGAGAAGGTGCTCGGGCACGACCACGGCGGTGCCGGGCCAGGCGAGCACGGCCTCCTGGCGGATGAGGTCGAGCTCGTGCACCAGATCGATCGGGTAGTGGGTGCGGACCTCGGCGCCGAAGCGGTCCTTGAGCGGCGTGATGATGCGACCGCGGTTGGTGTAGTCCTCCGGGTTGGCGGAGGCGATGAGCAGCAGGTCGAGGGGCAGTCGCAGGGTGTAGCCGCGCACCTGGATGTCGCGCTCCTCCAGCACGTTCAGCAGAGCCACCTGGATCCGCTCAGCGAGGTCGGGGAGCTCGTTGACGCTGAAGATGCCCCGGTTCGTCCGCGGCACCAGGCCGTAGTGGACGGTCTCCGGGTCGCCCAGCGTGCGGCCCTCCGCGACCTTGATGGGGTCGACGTCACCGATGAGGTCGCCGACGGAGGTGTCCGGGGTGGCCAGCTTCTCGCCGTACCGCTCGCTGCGGTGCTTCCACTCGACGGGGGTGCTGTCGCCCTCGGCGGCCACCAACCGCTTGCAGCGCACGCAGGCCGGGGCATAGGGGTGGTCGTTGATCTCGCAGCCGGCGATGACCGGCGTCCACTCGTCGAGCAGGCCGGTCAGCGTCCGGATGAGACGGGTCTTGCCCTGGCCGCGCTCGCCCAGCAGCACCACGTCGTGGCCCGCCAGCAGTGCCCGCTCCACCTCGGGCACGACCGTCTCGTCGTAGCCCAGGATGCCCGGGAACGTCGGCTCACCCGCGGCCAGGCGGGCCAGCAGGTTTTCCCGCACCTCGGCCTTCACGGTGCGGTGCTGGTGGCCGCTGGCGTGGAGCTGGCCCAGGGTCTCGACGGCAGGAGGGGTCACTCCGCCACGCTACGTCGGGTCCGGAGATCACGCACCCGGCACACTGTCGGTCATGGGACGTTACGGGGACGGGATCGGGGTGGGGACCGACCTCGTGCGGGCGGTGGAGACGGCGGTGGCGGCGGCGCTCGCGCCGCTGGGCGGGCGCGTGCCCGACCTGGCCGCGGTGTTCGTGTCCGGGCCTGATCCCGACGAGGCGGGGGAGCGCGCGCTGGCCCTCACCGGGGCGGTCGCGACGCTCGGCTGCAGCGCCGGCGGCGTGATCGGCGGCGGCAGGGGCGTCGAGGAGCTGTCGGCCGTCAGCGTCTGGGTCGGGGTGCTCCCCGGCGCGACGCTGCGCACCTTCCACCTCGAGGTGATGCCGGCGGAGGCCGGGGCGGCGGTGGTCGGCCTGCCCGAGCGCGACGAGGCCGGCGACGAGGTCGCCGTGCTGCTGGCCGACCCCTACAGCTTCCCGGTGGACGGGTTCGTGGCGCGCGCGTCCGGTGCCCTGCCGGGGCTGCCGTTCGTCGGGGGCCTGGCTCACGGGCCGAGCGGCCCCGGGTCGACCCGGCTGTGGGTGGACGGTCGCACGGTCGACCGCGGGGCGGTGGGGGTCCTGCTGTCCGGCGCGTCAGCGCGTCCGGTGGTGGCGCAGGGGTGCCGGGCCGTCGGGCCGGCGATGACCGTCACCGCCGCCCGCGGCAACGTGCTGCTGGGACTGGCGGGCATGCCGGCTCTCGACAAGGTGCGCGCGGTGCTGGCCGAGCTGCCACCGCCCGACCAGGCGCTCGCCTCGTCCGGGCTGCACCTGGGCCTCGCCGCCGACGAGTACGCCGACGACCACGACTACCTCGTGCGGTCGATCGTCGGCACCGAGGGCGACGGGTTGGTCGTCGGTGACCTGCTCGAAGTCGGGCAGACGGTGCGGCTGCAGGTGCGGGACGCGGACACCGCCGACCAGGACCTGCGCAGCGCGCTGTCGCGCCCCGGCGGCGACCCGGGCAGCGCGGCGCTGCTCTTCTCCTGCAACGGCAGGGGCTCGCACCTGTTCGGGCCCTCGTACGGCGGCGCCTCCCACGACGTCACCGTGGTCCGGCAGGGCCTCGCCGCCGACGCCGTCGCGGGGTTCTTCGCCGGTGGTGAGATCGGTCCGGTCGCCGGCCGGTCGCACCTGCACGGGTTCACCGCGTCGTTGCTCGTCTTCCCGTGACCGTCCTGGCCGTCGACGTCGGGGGCACCAAGCTCGCCGCTGCGCGGTGGGACGGCCGGCTCGGGCCCGCCCAGGTCGCGCCGACCGGCACCGACCCGTGGGCTGCGCTGACTGCTCTGCTCGACCCGCTGGTGCCCGGTGCCGAGGGGATCGGAGTCGGCTGCGGCGGCCCCATGACGTGGCCCGACGGGGTCGTGTCGCCGCTCAACATCCCGGCCTGGCGGGGCGGCTTTCCCTTGCGCGCCAGGCTGTCCGAGCGCTACGGGCTGCCGGTCCGGCTTCACAACGACGCGGTCTGCATGGCCGTCGGCGAGCACTGGCAGGGCGGGTGGGGCACCGCCGACCTGCTCGGCATGGTGGTGTCGACAGGCGTCGGCGGCGGCGTCATCAGCGG
>JBAVRG010000373.1:0-2255 GCA_049694795.1 Mycobacteriales bacterium | reverse complement strand
CTTCTAGAGCGACCCGCCGACCACCTCACCCCGATCCTTGGCCAGGCTCAGGGCTGCCGTCGAGTGAACAGGTAGGCACCTACCTGGCCTAGGGACGACCTCTACCGCGCCCGAAAGAGGGCGCAGTTGAGAAAGTCGACGCCGAAGGTGCCGTCGACCCCCGGTCGGACCGGTCGCACTTCCATGAGGTCGAGCGACGAGAAGATGCCGGCCAGGTCCGTGAGGCTGAAGGTGGTTCCCCCACCGGTGTCGCCCGAGGCCAGCATCTGCATGTCACTTGCGGATTCGTCCATCTCAGACGCCAGGGTGACGATCCCGAAAGCGCCGCTGGGTGCCAGCAGGGGTAGGACTCGCTCGATGTACGTGGCGCGTCGGTGCGGCGCGACGTGATGGAAGCATCCGGAGTCGTAGATCACGTCGAAAGGCCCCTCCGGCAGGGTTCCGCGCAGGATGTTCAAGGGGGACAGGTCGACGTTCTCGGGCATCTGGTCCCGCACGAAATCGAGCAGGGTCACGGAAACGTCCACGCCGCAGACGCGTGCACCTTGCTCCGCAAACCAGCGGCTGTTGCGTCCGTTACCACAGCCGACGTCGAGCACACGAGCGTTGTCCAGGGCCGGGAGCAAGCCTCGACTCCACCAGTCCACGAGGTTCTCGTCGGGCAGCATGGTTGCCAGCGGGTGCCCTTCCCGGGTCAGGAGCTCGGCCCAGAAAGCGTCCGCGTCCGCTGCTGTTCTGTCACCACGAGTGCTCGCCGCCACGACCTCGTCCAGGAGTTCGAGCAGTTCTTCTTGGGTCGAGATCCGCACCACCACATCCTCCCATGACGGAGCGCTTGGCAGGCGCTCTCGGCGGCTACGAAGTGGCATGGTTAGGGCCGGCTCTCGCCGGCAGCGACGGTAAGGCCGGCGGATTCAGGGAGTCAGTGCAACACCGGGTCTGAGACATGATCGTCCGGACTCAGGAGGCCTTTGGTGGCGCGACCGTTGACCGAGCAGGACAAGGTTGAGATCTGGGATCTCGTGATGGCCGGTGGCACGCATGGTCGTGTGGGCAAGCAGGTCGGCCGGCATACCAGCGTGGTGCAGCAGCTGATCGCTGGGACCGGTGGGGTGCGACCGGCTGCGCGGTGTCGAGGCGCGGATCGGCTGACCCTGTTGGAACGGGAGGACATCGCGGTCGGGATCGCGGCCGGGCTGTCGATCCGGGCGATCGCGGTGGGCTTGGGCAGACCGGCGTCGACGGTGTCGCGCGAGCTGCGCCGCAACGGTGGTCGGGACAGCTACCGGCCTTCGGTTGCTGAGCAGGCGGCGTGGGATCGGGCGGCGCGCCCCAAGCCGTGCAAGCTCGCGCTGAACCCGGTGCTGCGCGAGCACGTCGCGACGGGCCTGGGGCTGCGGTGGTCGCCCGAGCAGATCACTGGTTGGCTGAAGGTCGAGTTCCCTGATGACCCGGAGATGCGGGTGTCGCACGAGACGATCTACCTGAGCCTGTTCGTGCAGTCCAAAGGCCTGCTGCGCAAGGAACTCAGCAAGGAGCTGCGCACCGGACGAGGCGTGCGCCGGGCCGGCCGGATCAGCGTCCGGGGTCAAGGACGCGGACAGATCGTTGACGCGCTGCACATCAGCGAGCGCCCGGCCGAGGCTGAGGATCGTGCGGTGCCGGGCCATTGGGAAGGGGACATGGTCTCCGGTGCCGCGAACTCCCACATCGCGACGCTGGTGGAACGGACCAGCCGGTTCGTGATGCTGGTCAAGCTGGAGAACAAGACCACTGACTGCGTGATCGCCGCCCTGACGGCGAAGGTCCAGGAGCTTCCCGAGCAGCTCAAGCGTTCGCTGACCTGGGACCGCGGCTTGGAGATGGCCCAGCACAAGCGCTTCAGCGTCGACACCGGTGTCCAGGTCTACTTCTGTGACCCGAAGAGCCCCTGGCAGCGCGGCACGAACGAGAACACCAACGGGCTGTTGCGCCAGTACCTGCCGCACGGCACGGACCTGCGTGCCTTCAGCCAGGAGCAGCTCGACGAGATCGCCGCCAGCCTCAACGGCCGACCTCGCAAGACCCTCGGGTTCGTGACACCCTCAGCCAAGCTCAGCCAGGTGTTGCACTGACTCCCTGAATCCGCCACCCGTATCGCCCGGGTAGGCGCTCCTCGACCACGACGGACGAGGAGCCCCCCATGAGCGACCCCCTTTCCCCCGCAGACCTCGAGGCCGAGAGCGGCACCCCGCTGCCGACCAAGGAGGTCATGT
>JBAVRG010000372.1:0-18212 GCA_049694795.1 Mycobacteriales bacterium | reverse complement strand
GGGCGCCCCCGGACCGGGCAGCAGCCGGCCGAGACCGGGGACGGCGAGGCGCGTCACACCGGGCGGCGCGACGAGCGAGACGACCACCAGCAGCAGGTAGCCGGCCATCACGGCACCCAGCGCCCAGCAGGTCCGGGCGAACCACGAGGCACGCCGGCCCGAGGCGTCGACGAAGACAGGGCTGTGCGCCACCGGCCCCGGTCTCCCTCGTCGTGCGGACATGGTCGTGTCCCCCCGCCGCCGCTGTCATCGCCCGGCGGTGCCGCAGGGTTACGCCTCTAGGCTGGCGCGCGTGCTGGTCCTGCTCCCTCCGTCAGAGGGCAAGGCGTCCGGGGGCGAGGGGGCCCCACTCGACCTGTCCGCCCTGTCCTTGCCGGCGCTCACCAGGACCCGCTCCCGGCTGGTCAAGGAGCTGGTGCGGCTCGCCCGCAAGGAGCCCGACGCGCTGCGCAGGGCGCTGGGGCTGTCGGCCAAGCAGGACGCGGAGCTCGCCAAGGACGCCGCTCCGCTGACCGCGCCGGCGCTGCCCGTCATGCAGCTCTACACCGGGATCGTCTACGACAACCTCTCCTACGCCACCCTGCGCGGGGCCGCGAGGAAGCGCGCCGACGCGTCCCTGGTCGTGGCCAGCGCGCTGTTCGGCCTGCTTCGTCCTGGCGACCGGGTCCCGCCGTACCGGCTCTCCGGAGGGACGACGCTGCCCGGCACGGGCGGCCTGGCACCGCTGTGGCGGCCGGTCCTCGAGCCGGTGCTGGCCGGCTGCGGCGAGCTGGTCGTGGACCTGCGCAGCGGGGCCTACGCCAACCTGGCCAGGGTGCCCGGAGCCGTGCAGGTGCGGGTGCTGCGCGAGGAGGGCGGCCGGCGGACCGTCGTCAGCCACGACAACAAGTGGACCAAGGGCACGCTGGCCCGCGCGCTGTGCGAGCACGGCGCCCGCTCGGTTGCCGACGTGGCGGCGGTGGGCAGGACGGTGAGCGACGCCGTCGAGGTGGACGGCGACCGGGTCGACCTGCTCTTGTACGGCCTGGCAAGCGCCCGCTGACGAGAGGCACCCGCATGGACGTCCGGTCGCTGCTCCGCTACGACGGGACGCTCCCCGACCCGCGGGCGACGCCGGGCGTGAAGGGCGGCGTGAAGGGCGGCGACAAGGGCGGCGACAAGGGCAAGGCGAAGGCGCGCCGGCAGGTCGCGGAGATGGCCCCCGAGCTGGCGCAGCTGCAGGAGCAGCTGTTCGCCAACGGCAAGCTCGGTGGCCGGCAGAGCCTGCTGCTCGTCCTGCAGGGGCGCGACGCGAGCGGCAAGGACGGCACCGTCAAGCACGTCGTCGGGCAGGTCAACCCCGCGGGGGTGCGGATCACCTCCTTCGGCAAGCCGACGAAGGAGGAGCTGGCGCACGACTTCCTGTGGCGCATCACGCAGGCCCTGCCGCGACCGGGTGAGCTGGGCGTCTTCAACCGCTCGCACTACGAGGACGTGCTCGTCGTGCGGGTCCACGACCTGGTGCCCCGGGCGGTGTGGAGCCGCCGCTACGCCCGCATCAACGCCTGGGAGAAGCGGCTCGTCGCAGCCGGCACGCCGGTCGTGAAGGTCCTGCTGCACCTGTCGCCCGACGAGCAGAAGCAGCGCCTGCTCGCACGGCTGCAGGACCCGACCAAGCACTGGAAGGTGGGTACGGCGGACCTCCCCGAGCGCCGGCTGTGGCCCGCGTACGACGAGGCCTACCGGGCGGTCCTCGAGCGCACCAGCACGGACGTCGCGCCCTGGTACGTCGTACCGGCGGACCGCAAGTGGTACCGGGACTGGGCGGTCAGCAGCTTGCTGCTCGAGAGCCTGCGCGACCTGCACCTGACGTGGCCGACCCCCGAGGGCATGGACCTCGCCGCCATGGAGCAGCAGCTGCTCGCGCAGTGACTGCGTGCCCTCGCGAGTCCGTAGGGTGCGGGGCTGTGACCAGCACCCGGGCTCCGCGCACCCAGGCACAGCGCCGCGCCTCGACCCAGGCGAAGATCCTCGACGCCACCGTGGAGGCGCTCGTCGCGGTCGGCTACGCCGGGGCATCGACGCCGGAGATCTGCCGGCGGGCCGGCGTGAGCCAGGGGGCGCTGTTCCGCTACTGGCCGACCAAGGGGCAGCTGCTCGCGGACGCCGCGGCGCACCTGCTGGGTCGCGTCACGACGGCGTACGAGCAGGCCTTCGCGGGCCGGGGCGGGGCGAGCGCGCGGGAGGCCCTCGAGGCGCTCTGGGACACCTACCGGCAGCCGGACCTGCAGGCAGCGGTGGAGCTGTACGTCGCCGCGCGCACCGACCCCGACCTGGCGGCCGCCCTGGCCCGCATCGAGCCGGCGCACCGCGCCAACCTGCAGCGCATCGCCGTGCAGGTCCTCGACCCGGCGCTCGTGGCGCTGCCGGGGTTCGCCTCCTTCGTGGAGCTCGCGCTCGCCGCGGTGCAGGGCGCGTCGGTCGGGGCCGCGGTGGCGGACACCTCGCACGACGTCATCCTCGACGCCCTGGAGCTGCTGCTTGCGCCCAGATAGTGACAGGTTGCTCTTTATCTTGTTCACTGGTGGGCATGGCTGATGCGATCCTGCTCTTCGCGATCCCCGGGTTCCTCGGGCTGCTGGCGCTCGAGGTGGCCGTCATGCGCGCCGGCCAGAAGCAGGAGCGCCGGCTGCTCGGCTTCGACCGCGTCGACTCCCGCACCTCGCTGACCATGGGCGTGGGGTCCCTGGTCGTGAACGGCGCCTGGCGGCTCATGGAGGTCGTCATCCTGGGCGCCGCCGCGGCTCTGGTGCCCTGGGACCTCGGCCACGGCTGGGTCGCCTGGCTGGTCGCGATCGTCGGGATCGACTTCTGCTACTACTGGGACCACCGGGCCGGCCACGAGATCCGCCTGCTCTGGGCCTCGCACGTGGTGCACCACTCCTCGCAGCGCTACAACCTCTCGACCGCGCTGCGCCAGACCTGGACCGGGGAGTACACCGTCCTGTTCTTCCTCCCGGTGGCGCTGCTCGGCGTGCCGGTCGAGATCGTGCTCGCCGCGTGGTCGGTCAACCTGCTCTACCAGTTCTGGATCCACACCGAGCTGATCGACAAGCTCTGGGCGCCGTTCGAGTGGACCTTCAACACCCCCTCGCACCACCGCGTGCACCACGGGTCGCAGTCGCAGTACCTCGACCGCAACTACGGCGGGATCCTCATCGTGTGGGACCGGCTGTTCGGCACCTTCGAGCCCGAGGTCGAGCGGGTCGTCTACGGCCTCACGAAGAACATCGAGACCCACAACCCGCTCCGGGTGGCGACGCACGAGGTGGTCGCGCTCTGGCGGGACGTCCGGTCGGCCGGCTCCTGGCGGCACCGGCTCGGCTACGTCTTCCGCGGCCCCGGCTGGGCGCCCGCGGAGCTCGCGGCAGCCGAGCCCGTCGCCGCCTGACCGACCGGGCTCAGCGGGCGGACCGGAGGGTCAGACGCTCTCGGGGTAGCGGCTGTACGTCGGGAAGTTGCCGTACAGCTGCTCGCCCTCAGGTCCCTCGGTGACGGCCTGCACGAGCAGGTCCCCGCCGACGAAGGCACCCTTCCAGGACGCGCCCTTGCCGCCGAAGACCTCCTCGCGGTCACCGCGGCTGCGCGGCTTGTTGATGCCGACCTTGAACGCCTGCAGCTCCTCGGCGACCCGGGCGCCGAAGTCGGCGTCGTCGGTCGCGACGGAGGCGACCAGCGCGCCGTTGGAGGCGTTCATGGCGGCGAGCAGCTCGGGCTCGGTGTCGACGATGACCACGCTGTCGAGCGGGCCGAAGGGCTCCGAGTGGTGCAGGGCCCAGTTGGTGTTGGGGTTGAGGACCGCAGCCGGCGCGATGTAGGCGCTGGTGTCCTGGCCCTCGAGGAAGCGGCCGTCGTCGAGCGAGCCCCGGTACAGCGGGATGGCGCCGCCGGCGACGGCCTCGTCGTAGCGGCCGCGCAGCTCGGCGGCCTTGGTGGCGTGGATGACCGGGCCGAAGTCGAGGTCGGGCAGCGGGTCGAAGGAGGTCTCGACCGCCAGCGGGTGACCGAAGGTGACGCCCTGCACCACCGGCAGGTAGGCCTCGAGGAAGGCCGGGAACAGCTCGCGCTGCACGACGTACCGGGGGTAGGCGGTGCAGCGCTGCTTGGCGTACTCGAAGCCCTTCTTCAGGTGCCCGGCCAGCAGGTCCCACTGCGAGAAGTCCCAGACGCCCCAGGTGTTGAGTCCCTCCTGCTCGAGCAGGTGGCGGCGCCCGGTGTCGGCCAGCGTGGTGGCGGCCTTGCGCCCGTTGGCCCGGCCGCCGACGAACGCCAGCGCACCCATCTCGGGGGCGCTGATGAGCGCCTCGCCGAGCAGGCTGCCGACGCCGGACAGCAAGGTCACGGGCAGCCCCTGACGGCGCATGATCGCGTGCGCGAGGGTGAGGGTGTGGAAGCCGCCCTGCGAGGGGGTCTTGGCGACGACCGCGTTGCCCGCGAGGGCCTGCACGAGCTCGGCGTGCACCTGCACCGACATGGGGTAGTTCCACGACGCGATGTTGCTGACCGGTCCCGGCAGCGGCCGGCGGCCGTCGATCTGGCGCTCGATCTCCCCGAGGTACCAGTCCACGCCGTCGAGGGCACGGTCGACGTCGGCGCAGGCGAGCCGCCACGGCTTGCCGATCTCCCAGACCAGCAGCAGCGCGAGGGTCTCGCGGTGCTCGCGCATCTCGTCGACGGCGGCCTTGACGCGGTTCTTGCGCTCGTCGAGGTCGACCGCGCCCCACGACTTGTGCTCGTTGGCAGCCTGCGCGACCGCGGCGACGGCCTCGTCCTGGTCGATCCGCGGCGGTCCCTGGATCGGCGTCCCGTCGACCGGGGTGACGTGCTCGCCCGGGGACCCGGCGCGCTGCCACTCGCCCCCGATGAGGTTGAGGATCCGGTCCGCGTCGAAGGCCTCAGGGGCGATGGCGCGGGCACGGGAGTAGGCGTCCGCCCAGGAGGTGCCGGGCTTGAGCGAGAGCGTCACGATCGAGCTCCTTCTGTTGCGTGGGGGTTTCGCAAGGCGATCGACGCCGAAGGCGCACCTTGACGGTACCCACCCGCCGAACGCAAGAGCCTGACGACGTGACGAACAGCACGTAAGACAGTCGTCTCACGATGTGAGACTCAGAACAGCACGCTGGCGAAGGTCCCGACCTGCCGGAAGCCCACCTTCTCGTACGCCCTCCGGGCCGCGAGGTTGTAGTCGTTGACGTACAGGCTGACCACCGGCGCCACCGTCGCGCGGGCCTGCTCCACCACCGCGGCCGTGCCCGCCGTACCGGCCCCACGGCCGCGCAGCGACGGGTGCACCCAGACGCCTTGCACCTGGCACACCTCACTGGTGGCCGCGCCGACCTCGGCCTTGAAGAGCACCGCGCCGTCCTGGATGCGCGCCCAGGCCCGGCGCTGGGCGATCAGCTCCTCGACCCGGGCCCGGTAGAGCGCACCTCCGTCGCCCGTGACCGGCGAGACCCCCACCTCCTCGGTGAACATCGCGACGCAGGCGGGCAGCAGCACCTCGATCTCGTGCGGCTCGACCAGGCGCACCCCGGGGTCGGGTGCGACCAGCGGCGCGCTGTCGATCGCCAGCACAGGCTGACGCGCCCGCACGTCGCGGGCACTCCCCCACTGCGACTGCAGCACCTGCCACATCTGCTCGACCGCGACAGCAGGCCCCACGACGGAGGAGCAGCGACGGCCCTGCCGGCGGGCGCGCTCCGCGAAGGCCCGCGCCGCCTCGGGGGATGCCTGGACGGGTACCAGGTTGGCACCGGAGTGGCACGCCGCCTCGAGGTGACCGCGCTCGCCGTAGCCCCACATCTCGGCCCCGAGCCGCCACGGGTCGAGCCCGCAGAGCTGCACCCGCGACGCCACGAAGACGTTGGCGACCGGGTCGCGGGCCAGCAGGGCACGCACCTCGTCGAGGTCACGGTCGTCGAGGACGCGGGTCGTCGACGCCCTGAGCACGAGCGGGAGCCTACGTCGTGACGGAGGGAGCGCCCGTAGGTCCGTCGTAGGCCTCGGCGAGTCGCAGCGCCTCCTCGATGAGGGTCTCGACGATCTGCGCCTCCGGCACGGTCTTGATGACCTGTCCCTTGACGAAGATCTGACCCTTGCCGTTGCCGGACGCCACTCCCAGGTCGGCCTCCCGGGCCTCCCCCGGACCGTTGACGACGCACCCCATCACGGCCACCCGCAGCGGGACGGTCAGGCCCTCGAGGCCGGCGGTGACCTGGTTGGCGAGGGTGTAGACGTCCACCTGCGCCCGGCCGCAGGACGGGCAGGACACGATCTCGAGCCCGCGCTGGCGCAGGTTGAGCGACTCGAGGATCTGCAGGCCGACCTTCACCTCCTCGACGGGAGGCGCGGACAGCGAGACGCGGATGGTGTCGCCGATGCCCTCCGCCAGCAGGGCCCCGAAGGCGACGGCCGACTTGATCGTGCCCTGGAAGGCCGGCCCGGCCTCGGTGACCCCGAGGTGCAGCGGGTAGTCGCAGCGCTCGGACAGCAGCCGGTAGGCCTGCACCATCACGACCGGGTCGTTGTGCTTCACCGAGATCTTGATGTCGGTGAAGTCGTGCTCCTCGAACAGCGAGCACTCCCACAGCGCCGACTCGACGAGCGCCTCCGCGGTGGCCCTGCCGTACTTGGCGAGCAGCCGCTTGTCGAGCGACCCGGCGTTGACGCCGATGCGGATCGGGATGCCGGCGTCCTTCGCGGCCTTGGCCACGTCGCCGACCTTGCCGTCGAACTCGCGGATGTTGCCGGGGTTGACCCGCACCGCGGCGCACCCGGCGTCGATCGCGGCGAAGATGTACTTGCTCTGGAAGTGGATGTCGGCGATCACCGGGATCTGCGCGTGCCTGACCACCTCGGGCAGCGCCTCGGCGTCGACGGGGTCGGGTACGGCGACGCGCACGATCTGGCAGCCGCTGGCCGTCAGGGCGGCGATCTGCTGCAGCGTCGCGTCGACGTCGGCCGTGACGGTCGTGGTCATCGACTGCACGCTGATCGGGGCGCCCCCGCCGACGAGCACACCGCCGACGTTCAGCTGCTTGGTGGGTCGCCGCTCGGCGAGCCGCTGCGGGACCTCGGGAAGTCCCAGGGAAACGGTCGTCGGTGAGGTCGGCGGTGATGTCGGCGGTGATGTCACTGCGAGATCCTGATCGGGTTGACGATGTCGGCGCCGAGCAGCCACAGGGAGAACCCTGCGAACAGCACGACCACCGCGAACGTGACAGGCATGAGGCGGTTGTAGTCGACCCGCTTGACCTCGCCGACGTACCCGCGGGCCCGGCGGATCCGGTCGCGCGCCGACTCGAAGGCCACGACGGCGAGGTGGCCGCCGTCGAGAGGAAGCAGCGGCAGCAGGTTGAAGACGCCGACGAACAGGTTCAGGCCCGCGACGATGAGCAGGAAGTCCGCGAGCCGGGTGGTGAACGGCACCGGCGCGTTGAAGACCTCACCGCTCACCCGGCTCACGCCGACGACCCCGACGAGCCCGCCCGGGTCGCGGTGCGGGCCGTAGACGCTGGTGATCGTGCCGAGCTTCTTGGTGAGGCTGTCGACGGTCCCGGTGACGAGGGCGCCGATGGCCCTGCCGGTCTCGGGGACGGCCGCGAGCGGCCCGACGTGCCGCAGCGTCTGCTGGTCGCCACCGATGCCGATGACGCCGACCTGGACGGTCTTGCTCGCGTCGACGAGGTCCGGCCGGGTCCCCTGCACGGGCGTGAACGTGAGGGTGCGCCGTGCGCCGTCCCGCTCGACGACCGTGGCGACCTGCTTGCCCGCGGCGGCGCGGATGAGCTTCTGGAAGTCGGTGTAGGTCTTCACCTTCGTGCCGTCGACGGACAGCACCCGGTCGCCGGCCCGGAAGCCCGCCGCCTCGGCGACCCCGGGCACCGAACCGGCCGGGCAGGCCCCGCTGGTGACGTGGTCGCCGGGGACGGTCTTCGTGTCGGAGGTGATCGTGGTGGCCAGGCAGTGCTGCGGCTTGAGCAGCACGGGTGCCTCGGGGTCGGGCAGGCCCAGCGTCGCGATGGTGCCGAAGACGAGCACGATGGTGATGAGGAAGTGCACCGTCGAGCCGGCCGCGAGGACGACGGCCTTGCGGCCGGCGGGCTGCTGGTAGAAGGCACGGTCCTCGTCGCCGGGCTCGACCTCCTCCAGCGGGGTCATGCCGACGATCTTGACGAAGCCACCGGCCGGGATGGCCTTGACGCCGTACTCGGTCTCGCCCTTGCGACGCGACCACAGCGTCGGGCCGAAGCCGACGAAGAACTGGGTGGCCTTCATGCCGAAGCGCCGGGCCGTGACGAAGTGCCCGGCCTCGTGCAGCATCACCGACAGGAGCAGGGCGACGACGAACGCCACGACGCCGAACGAGGTCACGAAGCACCCTTCTCGGTCAGGTCGTGGGCACGCCGGCGCGCCCACGTCTCTGTCTCCAACACCTCGACCAGTGTCGGGCGTTCCCTGAGGTCGTGCTCGGCGACGACGCGGGCGACGGTGTCGACGATCGCGGCGAACTCCAGGCGGCCGTCCAGGAAGGCCTGCACGCACACCTCGTTGGCGGCGTTGAGCGCCGCCGGTGCGGTGCCGCCCGTCGTGCCGGCCTGCCGGCACAGGGCGACGGCGCCGAAGACGCTCTCGTCGAGGGGCTCGAAGGCCCACGTCGCCGCCTGCGTCCAGTCCACCGCGGCCGCCGCCCCTGGCACGCGGTCGGGCCAGCCGAGCCCGAGCGCGATCGGCAGCCGCATGTCGGGTGGGCTGGCCTGCGCGAGCGTCGACCCGTCGACGAACTCCACCATCGAGTGCACGACCGACTGGGGGTGGACCACGACCTCGATCCGGTCGTAGGGCACGTCGAACAGCAGGTGCGCCTCGATCAGCTCCAGGCCCTTGTTGACGAGGGTGGCGCTGTTGACGGTGATGACCGGGCCCATGTCCCAGGTCGGGTGCGCGAGCGCGTCCGCGGGCGTGATGCCGGCCAGCGAGGTGCGACCGCGGAAGGGCCCGCCGCTCGCGGTGAGCACCAGCTTCGCGACCTCGGCCCGGCTGCCGCCCCGCATGCACTGCGCGAGGGCGGAGTGCTCGGAGTCGACGGGCACGATCTGGTCCCGGTACGGCGTCACGAGCGGACCGCCGGCGACGAGCGACTCCTTGTTGGCGAGGGCGAGCGTGCGCCCGGCCTCCAGCGCGGCCAGCGTCGGCGCGAGCCCGACCGAGCCGGTCATGCCGTTCAGCACCACGTCGCACGGCCAGGCCGCGAGCTCGGCGAGGGCGTCGGGACCGGCGAGGATCTTGGGCAGCTTGTGGTCGCCGGCGCTGTAGCCGCGGGCCTGCGCCTGGGCGTAGAAGGCGAGCTGCAGGTCCTGCGCGACCGTGGCCCTGGCGACCGCCACCACCTCGACGCCGAGCTCCAGGGCCTGCTGGGCGAGCAGCTCGACCCGGCCGCCGCCGGCGCCGATGCCGACCACCCGGAAGCGGTCCGGCGCCGCGCGGACGACCTCGACCGCCTGGGTGCCGACCGACCCGGTCGAGCCCAGCAGCACCACGTCGCGGACGGTCACCTGTCCATTGTCGTGCACGGTGAGGTAGGAAGCACCCATCACGTCCCCCTCGAACCTGGAGAAACCGTGCCGCTCGTCGTCATCGCAACCCTGCCCGGCAAGCCCGACAAGCGGGACGAGCTCGCCGAGGCGCTGTCGAAGGCCGCCGCCGCCAGTCGCGGCGACGCCGGCTGCGTGTCCTACGCCTTCCACCGCGACCTGGAGGACCCCGACCGCTACGTCTCGGTCGAGGTGTGGCAGGACCAGGCCTCGCTGGACGCCCACTTCCAGGCACCGCACCTGGCCGAGCTGTTCGCGGTCATGGGCGACCTGCTGGCGGGGCCGCCGGTGATCGAGACCTACCCGACCGCCTGACCCCTCGGGGCAGCTACTCCTGCGCGGCGAGCTGCCCGCAGGCGCCCGCGATCTCCCGGCCCCGGGTGTCGCGGACGGTGGCGTTGACCCCGGCGGTGCGCAACCGCCGTACGAACTCCTCCTCCACCGGCTTGGGGGAGGCGTCCCACTCCGAGCCCGGCGTCGGGTTGAGCGGGATGAGGTTCACGTGCACCAGCTTGCCCTTGAGGCGCTTGGCGAGCAGGTCCGCCCGCCAGGGCTGGTCGTTGACGTCGCGGATCAAGGCGTACTCGATGGACAGACGGCGACCGGTCTTGCGGGTGTAGCCGAAGGCGGCCTCGAGCACCTCGCGGACCGGCCAGCGGGTGTTGACGGGCACGAGGGTGTCGCGCAGCTCGTCGTCCGGGGCATGGAGCGACAGCGCCAGGGTGACCTGCAGGCCCTCGTCGGCGAGCCGGCGGATGCCGGGCACCAGGCCGACGGTCGACACCACGATGTTGCGCTGCGACATGCCCAGCCCGTGCGGCGCGGGGTCGACGATGCGGCGCAGCGCACCGACCACCCGGCTGTAGTTGGCGAGCGGCTCGCCCATCCCCATGAACACGACGTTGGAGACGCCGCGCGCGCCGCGGGCGAGCTCGTCGGCGTGCGCGCGCACCACCTGGTCGACGATCTCGGCGGTCGACAGGTTGCGGGTGAGGCCGCCCTGACCGGTGGCGCAGAACGGGCAGGCCATGCCGCAGCCGGCCTGGCTGCTGATGCACACGGTGGTGCGGTCGCGGTACCGCATCGTCACGGACTCGACCAGCGTGCGGTCGTGCCCTCGCCACAGCGTCTTGATCGTGGCGCCGGCGTCGCAGTCGACGTCCCGCACGCGCGTCCAGAGCTCCGGCAGCAGCGGCGCCAGCCGCTCGGTCGCCGCCGCTCCCAGGTCGGTACGACGCTCGCTTCCGTGCCCGGCGAAGTAGTGCCGGCTGAGCTGCTCGGCGCGGAACGGCTTCTCCCCCAGCGCCACGACCGCCGCCCGGCGCTCCGCGGCGTCGAGGTCCGCCAGGTGCCGAGGCGGCAGACCGCGCTTGGGTGCGTCGAAGACCAGAGGCAGGGAGGACACGGGTGCTTTCCGGGGAGGGGAACGGCTCCCAGCGTACGCGGGCTCAGACGGTGAGGGCGCCGGCGAGCTGGTCGCGCGCCTCCACCACCCGCGCGAGCAGGCCCGGCACCTGCGCGGTCGGGAGGCCGCAGGACACCAGCCCGGCCCGCGCCCAGGCCTCGCTCACGTGCCCGGCGCCGTCGACGAGGGCAGCCAGCGCCAGGCCGCCCTGCAGGGCACGGCGCAGCGGGGGGGCGGTCCGGCTGGGCCACTCGTGGTGCAGGCCGATCGCGGAGCACATGTCCTCGGGCAGGTGCCACTGCAGGAGCACGTCGGCGCACAGCGTCGCGTGCGTGCCTCCGTAGACCTGCATCTCAGCGGCCTCGACCGGCCGTGCGCTGGTGGCCCGCGCCATCAGCTCGCCGTGCCCGACCGGGTCGCGCCGCCAGAGCAGCGCGGTCCCGAGGTCGTGCAGCATGCCCGCGCAGAAGGCGTCCGGCGCGGGGACGCCGACGCCGGGGGCCACCATGGCAGCGGCCACTGCCGCGGCCGCGCTCCCCCGCCAGAAGCCAGGCGGTACGTCGTCCCCGCGGCGCACCCCGGCGGCCGACAGCACGGCCAGCGACCGGACCGTCTGCATCCCCACGACCGTCACCGCGAACGCCGCCGTGCGCACGCGGCCGGACAGCCCGTAGTAGGCCGAGTTGGCGAGCTGCAGCAGCCGCGCCGTCAACGCCGGGTCCAGCGAGGCCGCTTCCGCCACCTGCACCGCCCCCGCACTGGGGTCGTCGATGACCTGCACCACCCGCAGCGCCGCTCCGCGCGAGGGTGGCAGGCGGCCGAGGTCCTCGAGCAGCTCGGCCAGCAGCTCGGTGGGCTGCGGCGCCGCCTCGGTCGTCACCACGACCTGCCCGAGCTCATGAACTCCTCGAGGTCCTCCGCGCTGAGCGGACGGCTGAACAGGTACCCCTGCGCCAGCGGGCAGCCGAGCCGCTGCAGCTCGCGCAGCTGCCCCTCCGTCTCGACGCCCTCGGCGACGACGTCGAGCCCGAGCGCGCGCCCCATCGCGACCACCGCAGCCACGACCGGGTCGGGCTTGTCGCCGACCAGCTCGTCCAGGAACGAGCGGTCGATCTTGAGCTGGTCCAGCGGCAGGGTGCGCAGGAGCGCGAGCGAGGAGTAGCCGGTGCCGAAGTCGTCGACGGCGACCCGCACCCCCAGCCGGCGCAGCTCCCCGAACGCTGCCTTCGCGGCGGGCGCGTCGTCCATGACGGCCGACTCGGTCAGCTCCAGGCACAGCGCCGACCCGGGCAGGCCGCTCTGGCCCAGCACCTGCGCCACGTCCTGCACGAAGGTCGGGCAGCGCAGCTGCAGCGCCGAGACGTTGACCGCCACGCTGGTCGGGGCCCGGTCGCCGTGCTGCGCACGCCAGCGCGCCATGGCACGGCAGGCCTGCTGCAGCACCTGCCGCCCGAGCTCCGCCACCAGGCCGTTCTCCTCGGCCAGCTGCACGAACTCCTGCGGCGGGACCTGGCCCCGCTCCGGGTGCGTCCACCGGACCAGGGCCTCCACCGCGTACGACGCGACGTCCCGCGTGCCCTCGAGCAGCCGGACGACGGGCTGGTAGGCGACGGCCAGCGCGCCGGTCCCGAGCGCTGCGCGCAGGTCCGCCACGAGAGCCGTCCGCTGCGCGGAGCGGGCCCGTGCCTCCTCGTCGAACAGCGTCCAGCACTGCTTGCCCGCCGCCTTGGCCTGGTACATCCCCGCGTCGGCGTCGCGCAGGAGGTCCTCGGCGGCGTGGTGCGAGGGCCCGGACAGCACCACGCCCAGGCTGCCGGTGACCCGCACCTCGGCGCCGCCGAGCCGCACCGGGCCGCTCACAGCCGCGAGGACCCGACGCGCGAGCTCGGCGGCGTCCCGCTCGTCGGTGACCCCGGGGCACAGCACGGCGAACTCGTCACCGCCGAAGCGGGCCACGAGGTCGCGCTCCCTGACACCCCGCTGCAGCCGCCGGGCGACCTCGACGAGCAGCAGGTCGCCGGCCTCGTGACCGTGCGAGTCGTTGACGAGCTTGAAGTCGTCGAGGTCCAGGAACAGCAGCGCGATCCGTCCCCGGGCGGCCAGCTCCTGGTCCGCGTGCGCCACCAGCTTCCGGCGGTTCGGCAGCCCGGTCAGCGCGTCGTGCTCCGCGAGGTGCGCCATCGCCGAGGCGAGCTGCTCCCGTTCGGTGACGTCCTCGAGCGTCCCGACGAAGCCCGCGTCCCGGCTCGACGTGCGGGCCGGCACCAGGCGCACCTGCACCGAGCGGACCTCCCCGTCGCCGCGGACCACCCGCGCCGGGACCTCGCTGACACCTCCGCCCAGCACCGACGTGACGGCTTCGATCAGCGCCCGCTGGTCGTCCGGGTGCACGCGGTCCAGCCACGCCGTCCCGAGCAGCCGGTCGGCAGGATCCCCGCACACCAGGCTGAACGCGTCGTTGACGTAGCCGAGCCGCAGCCCCGCGGCGGAGGCGAAGATGCCGATCGGCGCCCGGTCGGCCAGCGCCTGGAAGCGCTCGTGGGAGGCCCGCAGGTCCTCGACCACGGCTTCGACGTCCGGCACCGGCTCCAGTCGCACGAGCCAGGTGGGCACCGGCTCGCCGGCCACCGGCGTGCTGTGCAGCACCATCGGCAGCGACCAGCCGTCACGCCGCTCCATCCGGGTGGTCCGCCGCACGCTGTGGCGCACGTCGAGCAGCCCTTCCAGGTCGTCCGCCTGCTCCTGACGCGGTGAGTACGGGCTGGCCAGCAGGCGCTCCATGGCCTGCCCCACCAGCTCCTCCTCGGCGTAGCCGAACGTGCCGGCGCAGGCTCGGTTGACCCAGGCGATGCTGAGCAGCCGCCGGGCGCCCCCACCGTGGTCCTGTACGGCGAGCAGGCACTGCGTGTCGAGCTCAGCCCCTCGGGCGAACACCCAGGCGGGAAGCTGCAGAGCGCGCGCCCCGGTCGCCTCCTGCCCGTCCCGCGGCCGCGGCAGGGCAGCACCGTGTGGCAGCTGTCCCGATCCCAGCATCCCTGCCCCCTGCGTCCTGCGCATGCGCGAGGGCCTTCCTGGTCCTCACCGACCCCCGTCGGCCCCGGAAGGCCGTCGTGGATCACCGGAACGGGTGCACTCAGCGGGGGACGAAAGCGGACAGCAGCAGCCAGGCGACCGGCGCGGTGGGCAGCAGCGAGTCGAGGCGGTCCATGAGGCCGCCGTGCCCCGGCAGCAACGTGCCCATGTCCTTGATGCCGATGTCACGCTTCACCATCGACTCGCCGAGGTCGCCGAGGGTGGCGCTGAGCACGACCGCGAGGCCGTAGACGACGCCGAGCAGCCACGAGGCGTGGAACAGCGTCACGAAGAAGACCGCCCCCGCGACCGCGCAGGCCAGCGCCGAGCCGGCGAAGCCCTCCCAGGACTTCTTCGGCGACACCGACGGTGCCATCGGGTGCTTGCCGAACAGCACCCCTGCGACGTAGCCGCCGACGTCGCTGCAGACCACGGTCGCGATGAAGGCGGTGACCCGGCGCGGCCCGTCCGGCGGCTGGGTGAGCAGCGCCGCGAAGCCCATCAGGAAGGGCACGTACGCGGCGGTGTAGACCCCGGCGGTGACGTCCCGGAGCAGGCCCTGCCGCGGGTCGGCGATCCGCCATCCGACGCACGCGAGGACGGTCAGGCACAGGCCGAGGAACAGCTCGGTCGAGCCGCCCCGGTAGGCAGCCACCAGCATCGCGGTGCCACCCACCCAGAGAACGCCCAGGGCGGGGTGCACGCCGAGCGTCCGCAGCGCCCGCACGATCTCATGGGTGCCCAGCGCGTTGGCCGCCAGCAGCACGAGCACGAAGGTCCACCGCCACGGCGAGTACAGGGTGCCGAGGATGAGGGCGCCCAGGAACAGCCCGACGCCGATGGCCGCGGGCAGGTTGCGCCCCGCCCGGCCGGCCGGGGCAGAAGGGGCGGCGGCGACCTCGCCGGCCGTGTCGGTACCCATCTCAGTACCCATCATCACTGCACGTCGGGGAGGCCATCAGACCTCGAGCAGCTCGGCTTCCTTGTGCTTGAGCAGCTCGTCCACGCGGTGGACGTACTGGTTGGTGACCTTGTCGAGCTCCTTCTCGGCGCGCGCCACGTCGTCCTCGCCGGTCTCGCCGTCCTTGACCAGGCGGTCGAGCTCGTCCTTGGCCTTGCGCCGGATGTTGCGGATGGACACGCGCGCGTCCTCGGCCTTGGCCCGGGCCACCTTGATGAACTCCTTGCGGCGCTCCTCGGTGAGCTGCGGGAAGGAGATCCGGATGATCGTGCCGTCGTTGGTGGGGTTCACACCCAGGTCGGAGTCGCGGATCGCCCGCTCGATCAGACCCAGCGAGCTCTTGTCGTACGGCGTGATGATCGCCATCCGCGGCTCGGGGACCGTGAGCGAGGCCAGCTGGATGATGGGGGTCATCGCGCCGTAGTAGTCGACCACGATCTTCTGGAACATCTGCGGGGCGGCCCGGCCGGTGCGGATGCCGGCGAAGTCGTCCTGCGCCACGACGACGGCCTTCTCCATGCGCTCCTCCGCGTCGAGGAGCGTCTCGTCGATCATCTGGTTGCCTCCGCGCTGATCCCTGGCTGGGCCGAGATGGTGGTGCCGATCTTCTCACCGGCCACGGCGCGGGCGATGCCGCCCTCCGCGAAGATGTCGAAGACGACGATGGGCAGGTCGTTGTCCATGCACAGCGAGATGGCGGTCGCGTCCGCGACCTTGAGGCGCCGCTCCAGCACCTCGGCGTACGAGAGCGCGTCGAAGCGCACCGCGTCGGGGTTCTTGCGCGGGTCGTCGTCGTAGACGCCGTCGACCTGCTTGGCCATCAGCACCGCCTGCGCACCCACCTCGAGGGCGCGCTGCGCGGCACACGTGTCGGTCGAGAAGAACGGCACGCCCAGGCCGGCGCCGAAGATGACGACGCGACCCTTCTCGAGGTGCCGGATGGCGCGGCGCGGCACGTACGGCTCGGCGACCTGCCCCATGGCGATGGCCGTCTGCACCCGGGTGTCGATGCCCTGCTTCTCGAGGAAGTCCTGCAGCGCCAGGCAGTTGATGACCGTGCCGAGCATGCCCATGTAGTCGGCGCGCGGCCGGTCCAGGCCCTGCTCGGTGAGCTCGGCGCCGCGGAAGTAGTTGCCGCCGCCCACGACGACCGCGACCTGGGTGCCCTGGCGGACGACGTCGGCGATGCCTGCAGCGATGCCGCGCACGGTCTCGGGCGCGACGCCCATCGTGCCGGCACCCGCGAACGCCTCGCCGGAGAGCTTCAGCAGCACCCTCCGGTACGCGGTGGTCATGGGGCGGGAGCCTCCTTGCTCAGGAACCTTGCTCGGGAACGTGCTCAGGAAATGCGACGTCCCCGGCACTCTAGTGGTGCCGGGGACGTCGTACGCGCTGTTGCTGCTAGGCCTGGCCGACCTTGAAGCGGGCGAAGCGCACGACCTGCACACCCGCCTCCTCGAGGACCTTGCCGACGGTCTTCTTGTTGTCCTTCGCGAACGCCTGCTCCACGAGCACCGCCTCCTTGAAGAACCCGGTCACGCGGCCCTCGACGATCTTGTCGAGCGCAGCCTCGGGCTTGCCCTCCTCGATCGCGGTGGCGCGGGCGATCTCGCGCTCCTTGGCGACGGCCTCCTCGGAGACCTCCTCGCGGGTGGTGAACTGCGGCGCGAACGCGGCGATGTGCTGGGCCACGTCCTTCGCCACCTCCGGGTTGTCGCCGGAGAGCTCGACCAGCACGCCGAGCTGCGGCGGCAGGTCGGGGTTGGTCTTGTGGAGGTAGACGCCGACGTACGCGCCCTCGAGGGTGGCGACGCGCCGCACCTCGATCTTCTCGCCCAGGCTCGCGTTGGCCTCGTCGAGCACCGACTGCAGGTCCTTGCCGTCGACCGTGATGTCCTTCGGGTCGTTGGCGGACGCGGCGGCCGCGGCGGCGACGACCTGCTCGGCGAGGGCGATGAAGCGCTCGCCCTTGGCCACGAAGTCGGTCTCGCAGTTGAGCTCGAGCAGCGTGGCCTTGCCGGTGCCGTCGGCCTTGACGGTCACCAGCCCGTTGGAGGCCGCGCGGCCCTCGCGCTTCGCGACGCCCTTGAGGCCCTTGATGCGCAGGTACTCGACAGCCTTGTCGTAGTCGCCGTCGTTCTCGACGAGCGCGTTCTTGCAGTCCGTCATGCCCGCGCCGGTGGCCTCGCGGAGCTTCTTGATGTCTGCGGCGGAGATGGTCGCCATGTCTCTTCTCTTCGTCTCGGGTCGGAGGTCTTAGGCGGTCGGAGCCGCGGGGGCGTCCGTGCCGGGCGTCTCGCTGGCGCCCGCGCCCTCGACCGGGGCCGGGGTGTCGGTGGCCTTCGCGGCGTCGCCGCTCAGCAGCTCCTGCTCCCAGGCCGGGAGCGGCTCGTCGGTCGCGAGCTGACCCGCCGGGGCGGGCTTCTCGTCGGCGCCGGCACTGGCCTGCGCACCCGCGCGCGCCATGAGGCCCTCGGCGACGGCGTCGGCGATGACGCGGGTGAGGGTGCCGATGGAGCGGATCGCGTCGTCGTTGCCCGGGATCTTGTAGTCGACGACGTCGGGGTCGCAGTTGGTGTCGAGGATCGCGACGACCGGGATGCCCAGCTTGCGGGCCTCGTTGACGGCCAGGTGCTCCTTGTTGGTGTCCACGACCCAGACCGCGGAGGGCGTCCGGGTCATCTCACGGATGCCGCCGAGGGTGCGGACCAGCTTCTTGCGCTCGCGGTCGAGCACGAGCGCCTCCTTCTTCGTCAGCACGGTGGCGCCACCGGTCTGCTCGATGAGCTCGAGCTCCTTCAGCCGCTGCAGCCGCTTGTAGACGGTCGAGAAGTTGGTGAGCATGCCGCCGAGCCAGCGCTCGGTGACGTACGGCATGCCGACGCGGGTGGCCTGCTCGGCGATCGACTCCTGCGCCTGGCGCTTGGTGCCGATGAACATGATCGTGCCGCCGTGCGCGACCGTCTCCTTGACGAAGTCGTAGGCACGGTCGATGTACCCGAGCGTCTGCTGCAGGTCGATGATGTAGATGCCGTTGCGCTCGGTGAAGATGAAGCGCTTCATCTTCGGGTTCCAGCGCTTGGTCTGGTGCCCGAAGTGGGCGCCGCTCTCGAGGAGCTGGCGCATGCTGACGACGGCCATG
>JBAVRG010000371.1:0-7073 GCA_049694795.1 Mycobacteriales bacterium | reverse complement strand
GCAGCGGGGCGGGCAGCGGCGCAGGAGACAGTGCCGGCAGCGGCGCAGGCAGCGGGGCCGGGCTGGCGGTGGGGCTCGCCGTCGGGAGCAGGCCGGTGACCGGCGCGAGCACCGTGTCGATCGGGCTGGGGAGCGGGAGCACGTCGGCCGAGGCCGGACCCCCGGAGAGGGCGACGGTGGCGGCAGCGAGACCGAGCACGCAGAGGCCGTGGCGGGCGAAATGAGCGGTGCGGGAGTGCTGGGTGCGCATCTGGGTGGACCTCCGCGGGGGGACGGTGTGTCGGCGAGGTGCTCAACGCGGGTGGTGCCCAAAGGTGACGGGCCTCACGCAGATGTCACCCGAACGGCTGGCTCAGCGCTGCGGGCAGACCTCGTGCTGCAGCGGGCCGTAGGCCGTGCGCCGCACGAACTGGCGCTCCTCGATCCAGCCGAGGCAGCGCGGGCAGACCGCGTCCTCGCCGCCGTGCAGGTGGGCGTCGAGCAGCGCGGACCCGTCGCCTGCGTCCGGGTCGGGCCGCACCAGCCCGGCCTCGACGAGCCGGTCGAGTGAGGACCTGCGGGCCGCCATCGCTCGACCGTAGAGGCCCACCGGGCGCCGGGGGGTCACAGCGAGGGCACGATCCGGCATACGTTCAGGCCATGTGCGCGAGCGACCACGGAACCCCTGCCCCGCTGCTGCCCGTGACGGGCGATGCCGTCGACCCGATCACCCTCGAGCCGGTCGACGAGGTGGTCGTCACGACCCTCGTCGACAACGTCTTCGACGCCCTGCTGCCGGGGGCCGAGGGCATCGGCCGTGCGTCGTTCGGCTCCGGCGCCGCGGCCGCTCCGCAGTTCGAGTCAGGACGTACGACGGTCGGGCTGGTCGCCGAGCACGGCTTCGCGGCCCTCGTCTCGGTGCGGCGCGGGGACCGCACCAGCACGGTGCTCTTCGACACCGGCATCTCCCCGGACGGCATGACGCTCAACGCCGAGCGGCTCGGGGTGGACTGGTCCGCCGTCCAGGGCGTGGTGCTCAGCCACGGCCACTTCGACCACGCCGGCGGCTTCGCGGGGCTCGCCCGGGCCACCCGGAGCCTGCCGATGACCGTGCACCCCGGGATCTGGACCCGGCGGCGGCTGGCACCGCCCGGGGTCGAGCCCGCCGAGATGCCCACCTTGTCGCGACGTGCGCTCGAGGGCGAGGGCTTCCAGGTCGTCGAGCGCCGGGTGCCGTCGCTGCTGCTCGACGGCTGCGTGCTCATCACCGGTGAGGTGGACCGCACCACGGAGTTCGAGCGCGGCATGCCGCCGGCGCACCAGGCCCTGAGGGGTGACCGCTGGGAGCACGACCCGCTCGTCGTCGACGACCAGGCCCTGGTCGTGAACGTGCGGGACAAGGGGCTGGTGGTGCTCACGGGCTGCGGGCACGCCGGTGCGGTCAACATCGTGCGGCACGCGATGCGGCTGACGCGGGTCGACCGGCTGCACGCGCTGCTGGGAGGCCTGCACCTCGGCGGGCCGGCCTTCGAGCCGGTCATCGCCCCCACCGTCGAGGCGCTGACCGCGTTCTCCCCCGCGCTGCTGGTGCCGGGGCACTGCACCGGCTGGCGGGCTCAGCACGCGTTCGCCGCCGCGTTCCCGGACGCCTGGGTGCAGGGCAGCGTGGGGACCCGCTACTCGCTGGCCAGCTGACGGCGCAGGGCAGGGGCCAGCTGCAGCAGGCCGACCGCACCGACGACGGCGAGCAGCCACAGCCCGGCGGTCGGCAGCCCGAGGGCCAGCGCGACGCAGGGCACGAGGACCCGGGCCGGGCGCTCGGCCAGCGTGACCGTGCCGACCACGCCGGCGCGGGCCCGGGCGTACTCGAGCAGCTGAGCGGCCGAGGCGGCCAGCACACCGAGCCAGGCCGGACCGCCGGCCAGGACCAGCGCCAGGACGAAGAGCCCGTCCGCCACCCGGTCCGCGGTGCTGTCCAGCACGGCACCCCACCTGCTGGCGCGGTCCTGGAGCGCGGCCACGCAGCCGTCGAGGGCGTCGAGCAGCGCGCTGAGCAGCACCAGGGCGGCAGCCCCCGGAGCGGGCACCACCGGGACCGCCGCGGCGACCACGAGGGCCGCGCCCGTCAGCAGGTGCGGGTGCACGCCCAGGCGGGCCAACGGCGCGCCCAGGACCTCCACGGCGGCCAGCCACCGCCGTACGAGGGGAGAGGGGGTGGTGCCGTGCAGCTCCTGCCAGCGCTGCGGGTAGGTCACGCCGCCCTGCGGCGCGCGGCCCGGGCCCGCAGGTGGGTGCGACGGGCGAGGACACGGGCGTTCAGGCCGTTGGCGACCCAGAGCACGGGTGCGGCCGGGCGGGCGAACAGGCCGTCCACGACGATCCCGACCGTGATGTCGGTGCCGCCCTTCGTCGTCGGGGTGAGCGCGAAGGTGAGCTCCTCGGTGACCCCGGGGGCGGTGTGGACCCGCATCACCAGCCGGCGCTCGGGGTCGGCGTCGAGGACGTCGAGGGGGATGCCCAGCTTGGTCCAGCGGCTGATCCCCACCAGGTGCTGGCCCTGCGCGGCAGGGGCGGCGGCACCCCGGACGCGGGTCAGGAACAGGTCGAACTCGGGCCAGCGGGCGGGGGTGCCCAGCACCTCCCAGACCTGCGCGGGGGTCGCAGAGGTACGGACGCGATGGGCCAGCTTCATGTCCGCACGGTAAGCCCAGGGCAGCCCTCAGGGGGTGGCGGAGACGGCGGACAGGCCGAGCCGGGCCCAGATCTCCCGCGTCGCGGTCGACCGGTTGAGGGTGATGAAGTGCAGACCGGGGGCGCCCTCGGCGAGCAGCCGCTGCGAGAGCTCGGTCGCGACCTCGACGCCGATCTCGCGCACCGCGAGCGGGTCGTCAGCCACCGCGTGCAGCCGCTCGGCGAGGGGCGCGGGGAAGTCCGCGCCGGACAGGACGGCGAAGCGCTCGATCTGCGCGACGTTGGTGACCGGCATGATGCCCGGGATGATCGGCACGTCGCAGCCGCTCGCCGCGACGCGGTCACGCAGCCGCAGGTAGTCCTCCGCACCGAAGAACATCTGGGTGATGGCGAAGTCGGCCCCGGCCCGGCACTTGCGCACGAACATGGCCACGTCGGTCTCGTGGTCGGGCGAGCGCGGGTGCTTCTCCGGGAACGCCGCGACGCCCACGCAGAAGTCGCCGCTGCCCTTGACCAGCTCGACCAGGTCCGAGGCGTAGGCCAACCCCTCGGGGTGCTGGCGCCACTCCGCCTGCGGGTCGCCGGGCGGGTCGCCGCGCAGAGCCAGGACGTTGCGCACGCCGGCGGCGGCGTACTGCCCCACGATGCGCCGCAGCTCGGCGACCGAGTGGTCGACGGCGGTCAGGTGACCCAGGGGCGTGAGCGTGGTCTCGGTCGCGATCCGCTCGGTCATCGCGACGGTGCGGTCGCGGGTCGAGCCGCCCGCGCCGTAGGTCACCGACACGAAGGCCGGGTGCAGCGGTTCGAGCTCGCGGATCGCCTGCCAGAGTTGGCGCTCGCCCTCGTCGGTCTTCGCGGGGAAGAACTCGAACGAGTACAGCCGCTCGCCGGTGGCGAGCAGCTCCGCGATCGTGCGCCTGGACATCACCCTCAGGCTAGTCGAGCGCCGCGGAGCGGCCCGCGGGGCGGCACTAGGCTCCGCGGCATGAGCGCTCTCGACCGCCTCGACCTGCGGCAGCGGGTGCAGAAGGCGCTCGACGGCTTCCTGGCAGGCCACCTCCCGCACCTCGAGGCGATGGGCCCGGAGCTCGCCCCGATGGGCGAGGCGCTCGAGGACTTCCTGTCGGGAGGCAAGCGGCTGCGTCCCGGCTTCTGCTTCTGGGGGCACCTCGGAGCGGGCGGGGCGGACAGCGACGCCCTCGTGGTGGCCGCCGCCTCCCTCGAGCTCTTCCAGGCCTGCGCGATCATCCACGACGACGTCATGGACGGCAGCGACACGCGCCGGGGCAAGCCGGCTGTGCACCGCCGCTTCGCGGCACTGCACCGCGGCGAGGGCTGGTACGGCGACCCCGACACGTTCGGCGGCGGGGCCGCGATCCTCCTCGGCGACCTCTGCCTGGCCTGGTCGGACGAGATGCTCGTCGCGTCGGGGCTGGCCGGGCCCGAGGCGCTGCGCGTCTTCGGGGGCATGCGGGCCGACGTCATGGGCGGGCAGTACCTCGACCTGCTCGAGCAGGTGCGCGGTGGGGGGACGGTCGCCTCCGCGCTCAAGGTCGCGCGGTACAAGTCGGCGAAGTACACCGTGGAGAAGCCGCTGCACCTCGGTGCGGCGCTGGCCGGAGCGCCCGCGGCGGTCTACGAGGCCTACACCGGCTACGGGCTGCCGCTGGGCGAGGCCTTCCAGCTGCGCGACGACCTGCTCGGGGTCTTCGGCGACCCGTCGGTCACCGGGAAGCCGGCCGGCGACGACCTGCGCGAGGGCAAGCGCACCGTGCTGGTCGCGATGGCGCTGGAGGCCGCCACACCGGCCCAGGTCGCGCTGGTGCGCACCCACCTCGGCGACCCGCACCTGGACCCGTCAGGGGTGGCGACGTTGCAGGGGGTGCTGGTCGACACCGGGGCCGTCGACCGGGTGGAGGCGCTCATCGGACGCCGTACCGAGGAGGCGCTGGCCGCCCTCGACGACGCGCCGGTCACCGCGCAGGCCGTCGAGGTGCTCAGCGAGCTGGCCGTCGCGGCCACCCGCCGCGACACCTAGCGCCAGGAGCCGGCACGGTGCTCGACCACGGTCGCCGCCGTACGCTGGCAGCACCATGGCGCCAGAGACACGACCCGAGATGACTGCACCGACGCTTGCCGCCAACGACCCCTGCCACTGCGGCTCCGGGCGCAAGTACAAGCGCTGCCACCGCATCGCCGACCTCGACCCCGACCGTGCCGCTGCCGAGCAGGCACGCAGGGAGCAGGCCCTGCGCGAGGCCGAGAAGTACGTCAAGCCGGGCAAGCTGAGCCCCCGCCGCGAGGTGCCCGCTGACATCCCCCGCCCGCCGTACGCCCTCGACCCGCAGGGCCGTCCGGGCCTTCGGGAGTCGGGTGCGCCCAAGGACGCCGAGACGATCGAGAGGATGCGCCGGGCCGGCAAGGCGGCCGCCGAGGTCCTCCAGGTCGTCGGCGCCGCCGTACGCCCTGGCATCACGACCGACGAGCTGGACGCGATCGCGCACGAGGAGTGCATCAAGCGCGGCGGCTACCCGAGCCCGCTGGGCTACAACGGCTTCCCGAAGAGCCTGTGCACGTCCGTCAACGAGGTCATCTGCCACGGCATCCCGGACAGCACCGTCCTCAAGGACGGCGACATCGTGAACCTCGACGTGACGATCTACCTCGACGGCGTGCACGGCGACACGAACGCGACGTTCCTCGTCGGCGAGGTGGACGAGGAGAGCCGCCGGCTGGTCGAGGTGACGCGGGAGTGCCTCGAGCACGGCATCGCCGCCGTCAAGCCGGGCGGCAAGGTCCGCGACATCGGCAAGGCCATCCAGGCGCACGCCGAGGCGAACGGGTACGGCGTCGTGCGGGCCTTCGTCGGGCACGGCATCGGCCGGGCGTTCCACAGCGAGCCGCAGGTCTACCACTACGACAACCCGTCGGCACGCACGGAGCTCGTGCCCGGCATGACGTTCACCATCGAGCCGATGATCACCGTCGGCGACTGGCGGCACGAGATGTGGGACGACGGCTGGACCGCGGTCACCGCCGACCGCAGCCGGACCGCGCAGTTCGAGCACACGCTGGTCGTCACCGAGGACGGCGCGGAGATCCTCACCCTCGCCTGAGCAGCTCGGCAGGGGGTTGGTTCGAGGTTGGTGAGTCCGCTCGCGGCCCGGCAGGCGCTCGTCACCGGTTGACCAGCAGTTCCCGCCCCCGTCGCCGATCTACCCCTCGTGGTGTCCGACCCGCCGCCCCGGATCCCCCTGAGCGGTAGATCACGCCCGAGGCGCAGAAGATCTACCCCTTCCCCTCGTGGTGTCCGACCCGCCGTCACTGGTCCCCTTGAGCGGTAGATCGTTTCCAAACGGGCGAGCCGCGAAGAGGTGCCGCTGGCCACCTCCGCCGCCGAGGCTGGCCACCTCTCGGCTTGGTCGACGTCCTGGTCCCCCTGCCAACTGGTCTTCTCGGCAGCGCTGTCAACGTCTGCGGGCGCTGTCACCATGGGTCGGTGAGCCCCAGAGCCCCAGGCGAGGGTGGTGGTCCCCGGGTCCGGTTCCCGGAGGTCGCTGGTCGCACTCTGCTCGGCGTCGCAGTGACGCTGCCCTCTGGCTTCCCGGCTGACCGCACGCTCACCGTGGTTGCGTTCCAGCGTTGGCAGCAGAGCCGGGTCGACCTCTGGATCGAACGCGCCGTCGCGGCCGGCGTTCCGGCGACGACCCGAGGCCACGAGCAACCCATGCCGGTCGCGGTCGTCGAGGTCCCGGCCCTGTCGACCCGGTGGCGCCCGGTGCGGCGCTTCATCGACGGCGGGATGACAGCGGGCATCGGCGACCCCGATGTGCTGGCCCGGACCATCACCGTCTACACCGACGTCAGTGCCTTCCGTCGTTCGCTGGCGATACCCCGCGGCGACGACGTGTGGGCGCTCGTCGTCACGCGGGACGGCTCGATACTTGCGCGCGGCCACGGAGACCCCGACGACGCCGCCTGGGACTCGGTCGCCACTGAGCTACTACGGAAATGACCTAGCCTCGGGCGGATGCGACTCCCCCTGGCCGCCTGCCTGCTCGCCGCCCTCGTGGGCTGCTCCAGCAGCACACCCGGTACGGCGGTCCCTGACCTGTCCGACCAGCCGACCCCGACCGTCACCGAGCTGCCGGTGGGCCGCACCGCGCTGCCCCTCGCTGCCGGGCATGTGCTGTCCCCGGAGGGCTTCGTGCCCCCGCTCCAGCTCAGCCTGCCGGCCGGCTGGTCGAGCACCAGCCGCAGCGACGACGGCTTCGACCTCGTGCGGGCCGGCGTCACCGTGCTCTTCGTGACCCCGTCCGGCGACACCGTGGCGCCCGCGCTGGCGCAGCTGAAGGCGCGCGCCGGCGGACGGGAGACCCGCGCCGCCGGGACGGTGGCCGGCC
>JBAVRG010000370.1:0-3847 GCA_049694795.1 Mycobacteriales bacterium | reverse complement strand
GTGCCCCGGGCGGCCTCGAGCCGTGCCGCGAGCGCACGCAGGGCAGGCGGGGAGTCGGCCCGCCGGGCCAGCAGGAGGGGCAGCGCCCGGACCAGCCCGAACAGCGCACCCGCCACCGCAGCCGTGGGCAGCCCGGCGACGAGCATCAGGACCAGGAGCGCGTAGGTGGCGGCGCTGGTCACGATCGTCACCACGCCGGTGCCCAGCTGCCAGCCGAAGCCGACGGCGTAGACCCAGGGCCGGTAGCGCGTGAGCCAGTCCTCGTCGACCTGTCGGTGGCCGCCGGGGACGCGGTGCGCGAGGTCCAGCCCGACGGCCGCGGCGCACGCGAGCGCGCCCACCCAGAGCGGGAGGGAGAGCAGGTCACCGAGCAGCCCCAGGACCAGGCCGGTCATGAGCCCGCCCAGCGCGGAAGCAGCCGTGAACAGCGCCACGACCGGTCCCCACCTGTGTCCGCGTGCCCGCTGCCCCAGCGGGTTGATGCTGGTGAGCATCGACTCGCCTCAAGGGGACCAGGTGGCGCGCAGCGCGGCCACGACGGCGACGGCGAGGGTGACCGCGACGATCACGCGGTCTCCTCGTACAGGCTGGGGTGACCGGGCTCGATGCCGGCGTCCGCGAGCAGCTGCTCGTCGCGGCTCTCGCGGACCTTGCCGCCACCGGCGGTCCGGGCCGCGGCGTCGGCGCGGGCCTGGCGCATCAGGTCGGCGACCTGCGGCCAGGAGCTGCCCGAGCCCTCCCCGACCACGGTGCCGGTCCCGTCGACGTAGACGAAGTACGGCGACCCGGGGACCTCGAAGCCGTCCCAGGCGTCGTCGGACAGCAGCAGCGGGACGCCGGCGCCCGGAGCGCGCTCCTGCAGCGCGGACCCGCTCTCCTCCTCGGGGCCCTTGGTCACCACGACCAGGCGCGCGCCAGACGGCAGGTCTCGCAGCGGCCCCTTGAAGGCACGCCAGAACTCCTGGCAGGTCGTGCACCCGCTGGACAGGAAGGCGATCAGCGTGTCCTGCCCGAGCAGCGACAGCGCGACCACATCCCCGTCGAGGGTCTCGCCGCGCAGGGTCGTCGGGGTCTTGTCGCCGGACGCGCGCCGCGGGGCGCGGACGCCCTCGACGGTGACGGGCACCGGCCCTGGGCGCTCCAGCTCGAGACCGGCACCGAGGTCGTGCAGCGCCTTGAGGATCTCGGCGTGGCTGCGCAGCAGCCCTGCGACCAGGACCGCGAGCAGCAGCACCGCGGCACCGAGCGCGACGACAGCGGCGGTCACGGGGCGCTCAGCAGGGGGAGCACGGCCAGCACGAGGTAGGCGCACGCCACGACCGCAGCGGTCGGGACGAGCAGGGCCAGGTCGAGCGGCAGGGCGCCGGGCGCCGCGCCCGCAGCGGTCACGCCCAGGGCCACGGCCAGGACCGCGGTCACCGCGGCATGGGTCCGGGTCGGAGGCAGGTCGCGCTTGCCGAAGCAGCCGCAGCTCGCCAGCACACCGCCCTTCGCACGGGCCAGCAGCACGAAGCCCGTGAACACCGCGTACGACGTCGCGAGGGCCGCGGAGGACCAGCGGCTCCCGGTCAGCAGCGCCGCCAGGCCGAGCGCTGCCTCCGCTGCCGCGAGGAGCCGGACGACGAGACGAGGGACCGGCACCGCCACGCTGCGCAGGGCCCGGACCAGCGGCTGCGGGTCCGCGGCCTTCTGCGCGCCGGCGAGGACGAGCAGCGCCGCTGCCGCGTAGAACACCCCTGCCAGGACCACCTCACGGACAGTAACGGCTGCCTCCCTGATACGCAGGTGGCCACGCGACGGGTTCGACGAACACTCACCTCGAAGCCACCCGTACCGGGCGCATCGCACCGGCTGCCGGCTCCTGGCGGGCTCCCGCGTAGGGTGCGCGCGTGACCAGCACCTCCAACCTGCCGTGGGTCGAGCCGGGTGCCTTCGAAGTGGCGCCCGGCGTGCACCGCGTCCCGCTGCCGCTGCCCAACGACGGCCTCCGTGCGGTGAACGTCTACGTCCTGAGCACCGGCGCGGAGGTGGTGTGCGTCGACGCGGGCTGGGCGATCCCGGAGTCCCGCACGCTGCTGGTGCAGGCCCTCGCGTCGTTGGGGTTCGGGTTGTCCGACGTGAGCCGGTTCCTCGTGACGCACGTGCACCGCGACCACTACACGCAGGCCGTGGACGTGCGCCGCGAGGTGGGGTCCCGGGTCGGCCTGGGGCTGGGGGAGAAGCCGACCCTCGACAAGCTGCAGGACCCCTCCCGCAGACCGCTCATGGGTCACGTCCACCAGCTCCGCGAGCTCGGAGCCGGCGACCTCGCCACCGTCATCGAGTCCTGGGTCGGCCGTCACCAGCCCGATCCTGCGCAGTGGGCGTCGCCGGACGACTGGATGACCGAGGGACCGGTCGTGCTGGCCGACCGCACGCTGCACGCCGTGGAGACCCCGGGGCACACGGCCGGCCACCTCGTCTTCCACGACCTCGAGGCGCGCCTGCTGTTCGCGGGCGACCATGTCCTGCCCACGATCACGCCCTCCATCGGGTTCGAGCCGGTGCTCTCGCGCAACCCGCTGGGGGCCTTCCTCGAGTCGCTGGCGGTCGTGCGGGCCCGGCCCGACGCCCAGCTGCTGCCCGCCCATGGGCCGGTGACGGACTCCGTGCACGCCCGGGTCGACGAGCTGCTCGCCCACCACGGCCGTCGGCTCGACGAGACCGAGGCGGCGGTGTGCCAGGGCGCCCACACGGCGCACGAGGCCGCGGGGGCGCTGCGCTGGACGCGGCGTGAGCACCGCCTGGCCGACCTGGACCCGTTCAACGGCATGCTCGCGGTCTTCGAGACCGGTGCCCACCTGGACCTGCTGGTGGCCCAGGGACGGCTGACCTCCCGTCTGGTGGACGGGGTGCGGCACTACTCCTGAGCGCTGCGGACCGGGTCGAGCCGGAAGACCCGCAGGTTGCGGCCGCTGCGCTCGACGTACCTGTCGTAGGTGGGCCAGATCTTGAGCAGGCGCGGCCAGACCGCTGCCTTCTCCTGCTCGTCGAGCAGGTGCGCGCGCACCGCTGTGGTGCGGCCGCGGTAGGTGACGGTCGCCTCCGGCGTCTTGAGGAGGTTGGCCGACCAGCCCGGGTGCGCGCCGCCACCGAAGTTGCTGCCGACGACGTAGAACGCGTCGCCGTCCGGCAGGGTGGCCAGCGGGGTGGTGCGCGGGAGCCCGCTCTTGGCCCCGGTGGTGGTGATGACCAGGGTGGGCACGAGGAGCTGGCTGACCGCCAGGCGGCCGCCGGTGAGCCGGCTCAGCCCCCGGTCGACCGGTGGCATGACGCGCCCCGCGACGCCGGCGAAGAACGGCAGGCCGGCGACCCGCTGCACCGCCCGGCCGACGGGCCCCTCTACGCTCAGCACGCTGCTACGCCCACGGCCGGGTGGCGCCGATGAAGTCGCTGCGGTAAGCGGAGGACACGCGCACCACCTCTCCGGTGTAGGGGGCCTCGATCATCTTGCCGTTGCCGATGTAGAGGGCGACGTGGTGGATGGTCTGCTCGTCGTTCGGGTCGTAGGCGAAGAACAGCAGGTCCCCGGGCTCGACGTCGGACATCGAGCGGAACCTCGGCCCGACGTTCCACTGGCTGCCGGTGTAGTGGTCGAGCTGCACGCCGGCCTTGTGGTAGACGAACAGCATCAGCCCGGAGCAGTCGAAGCCGACGGTGTTGGCGCCCTGGGCGAAGCCGCGGGTCGGGCCGTTGTCGTCGCCGCCGCCCCACGAGTAGGGCACGCCGATCTCCTGGAACGCCCAGTGGATGGCGGTGGCCGCGGCCTGGCTCGGCGCGGTGCCCTGCTGCACGCCCGCCGCTGCGG
>JBAVRG010000369.1:0-15534 GCA_049694795.1 Mycobacteriales bacterium | reverse complement strand
CCGGACCGCAGCCGGTGCAGGTAGACCTCGACGGCGAGCACGGCCGGCCCGTCGCGACGCTCGAGGAGGGCAGCCATGTCGGCGCTCCCGCTCATCCCCAGCAGGCCGGAGCGGTGCTCCAGGGCGTGCTCCACCTCCGGCTCGCGCTCGGCGAGCCAGAGCACCAGTCCGGGGTCCACGCTCCCTGAACGGGTGGCCATCACCAGGCCCTCGAGCGGCGTGAAGCCCATCGTGGTGTCGACCGAGCGTCCGTCCAGGACGGCGCACAGCGAGGCCCCGGCACCGAGGTGGCACGTCACGACGCGTCGTGCGCCCGGGAGCAGCTCGCCGGCGCGGCCGGAGGCCCACGCGTGCGACAGGCCGTGGAAGCCGAACCTCCGGATCCCGTAGCGCGCCACCCACTCCTGCGGCAGTGCGTAGCTCGCCGCCGCGGCCGGGATGGTGGCGTGGAAGGCGGTGTCGAAGCAGGCCACGTGCGGCACACCCGGCAAGGCCGCGCGTACGGCGTCCAGCGCCCGCAGCGACTTGGGCTGGTGAAGGGGGGCGATCTCGGCGAGCCGCCGCAACCGCTCCTCGACGTCCGCGTCGACGAGGACCGGCGCGGAGAACTCGGTGCCGCCGTGCACCACCCGGTGCACGACGGCGTCGACCGCTGGGAGCTCGGGCGGCAGCTCGCCGTACGACTCGAGGGTGGTGCCCTCGCCGTCGAGGACGCGCAGGCGCAGGCTGCTGGAACCGGCGTTGACCGTCAGGATCCGCACCGGACTAGGCGTCCCAGCTCCAGCTCGCCACCGAGGGGTCGTCCTCGCCGTGCTCGCGCGTCCAGGCCCGCGCCCGCAGCCGGGCGTCGACCATCCGCTGCCGGAGCAGCGCGGCGTGCTCGCCCAGGCCGGGCACCCGGTCGACGACGTCCATGACGAGGTGGAAGCGGTCGAGGTCGTTCATCATCACCATGTCGAAGGGCGTCGTGGTGGTGCCCTCCTCCTTGTACCCACGCACGTGCAGGTGCGCGTGCCCGTTCCGTCGGTAGGTCAGGCGGTGGATGAGCCACGGGTAGCCGTGGTAGGCGAAGATCACCGGCTTGTCGGTGGTGAACAAGGTGTCGTACTCCCGGTCCGACAGCCCGTGCGGGTGCTCGGTGTCGGGCTGCAGCCGCATCAGGTCGACGACGTTGACGACCCGGGTGCGCAGCGTCGGCAGCTCCCGCCGCAGGATCGCCGCCGCGGCGAGCGTCTCCAGCGTCGGGACGTCGCCTGCGCAGGCAAGGACGACGTCGGCCTCACCGCTGTCCCCCTCGGTGCCGGCCCACTCCCAGATGCCGGCGCCCCGGGTGCAGTGCAGCGCGGCCTCCTCGGCCGTCAGCCACTGAGGCGACGGGGCCTTCCCGGCGACGACGACGTTGACGTAGCTCCTGCTGCGCAGGCAGTGGTCCACGACCGAGAGCAGGGTGTTGGCGTCGGGCGGCAGGTAGACCCGCACCACCTCGGCCTTCTTGTTGACCACGTGGTCGATGAAGCCAGGGTCTTGGTGGGAGAAGCCGTTGTGGTCCTGCTGCCAGACATGGCTCGAGAGCAGGTAGTTGAGGGAGGCGATCGGCTGCCGCCACGGCAGCTGACGGGTCACCTTCAGCCACTTCGCGTGCTGGTTGAACATCGAGTCGACGATGTGGATGAAGGCCTCGTAGCAGTTGAAGAGCCCGTGCCGTCCGGTGAGCAGGTAGCCCTCCAGCCAGCCCTGGCACAGGTGCTCGGACAGGACCTCCATCACACGGCCGTCGCGGGCGAGGTGGTCGTCCCCCTCGAGCCAGATCGCGTCCCAGGCCCGGTCGGTGACGTCGAAGACCTGGGTCAGCCGGTTCGACGCGGTCTCGTCGGGGCCCATCAGCCGGAAGTTGGTGGGGTTGGCCGCGATGACGTCGCGCAGGAACCCGCCGAGCACCCGGGTGCCCTCCGCGACCGCCGCTCCCGGCCGGGGCACCTTCACGGCGTGGGTCCGGAAGTCGGGGATCGTGAGGTCGCGCAGCACGACCCCGCCGTTGCTGTGCGGGTTCGCGCTCATCCGCCGCGGGCCCGTCGGCGGCTGCTGCAGCAGCACAGGGACGGGCACGCCCTGCCCGTCGAACAGCTCCTCCGGCCGGTAGGACCGCAGCCAGCTCTCGAGGAGAGCGAGGTGCGCAGGGTCGTCCCGCACCCCGGACAGCGGGACCTGGTGCGCCCGGAACGTCCCGGCCACCTGCACCCCGTCCACGACCTCCGGGCCGGTCCAGCCCTTGGGGGTGCGCAGCACGATCATCGGCCACTGTGGGCGGCGGTGGCTCGGGCTGCTGCGGATCCTCGCGATGTCGTCGAGGACGGCGTCGAGCACCCGCGCCATGAGCACGTGCATGGTGGCCGGGTCGTCGCCCGCCACGACGTACGGCTCGTGCCCGTAGCCGCGCAGCAGGTCGAGCAGCTCGGGCTCGGGGATGCGGGCCAGCACCGAGGGGCTGGCGATCTTGTATCCGTTCAGGTGCAGGATCGGCAGCACCACGCCGTCGCGCGCCGGGTTCACGAACTTGTTGGAGTGCCAGCTCGCAGCCAGCGCGCCGGTCTCGGCCTCGCCGTCGCCCACGATGCAGGCGACCATCAGCTCCGGGTTGTCGAAGGCGGCGCCGTAGGCGTGCGCCAGCGAGTAGCCGAGCTCGCCGCCCTCGTGGATCGAGCCGGGCGTCTCGGGCGCGACGTGGCTGGGGACGCCGCCGGGGAAGGAGAACTGCCGGAACAGCGTGCGCATCCCGGCCTCGTCCTGCGACACGTGCGAGTAGGTCTCGGAGTAGGTGCCCTCGAGCCAGGACGCCGCGAGCAGACCGGGTCCGCCGTGGCCCGGGCCGATGACGTACATCGTGTCGAGGTCGCGCTCGCGGATCACCCGGTTGAGGTGGGCGTAGCAGAACGTCAGGCCCGGAGTGGTCCCCCAGTGGCCGAGCAGCCGTGCCTTCACGTGCTCGCGGCGCAGCGGCTCGCGCAGGAGCGGGTTGTCCAGCAGGTAGATCTGCCCGACCGACAGGTAGTTCGCCGCCCGCCACCACGCGTCGAGCCCGGCCAGATCCGGTTCGCTGTACGACGCACTCGTCACCAGCGCAGCGAACCACGCACCCGGCCGGCCGAACAGTGCTTGTCCGGACAGGTCGTGAGGACCTTCGCCCCTTACGGAGGAGTCGCCACCTGCGTCAGGCTCGGGCCGTCCGGAGCGAGAGGGAGCATGCGATGCACGCGACTGTGGGAGACCGGATCGTCGTCCACTCGGCTCATGTCGACGAGCCCAACCGTGACGGCGAGATCCTGGAGGTGCGCGGGAGCGACGGTGGTCCGCCGTACCTCGTTCGCTGGTCGGACAACGGGCACGAGGGGCTGTACTTCCCGGGGTCGGACACGGTGATCCACCACGACGAGGGCTGACCGCCGCGACCGCGCCACCGCCTCCAGCATGACCGCGCTCGAGCCCGCGTCGCAGGACGTGCGCACGAGCATGACCGAGCCCGTCGCCGCGCTCCTGCGTGACCTGCGCACGTCGCCGCGTGGCCTGTCCGAGCGGGAGGCCGCCCGACGACGGCAGGTCTACGGCCCCAACACCCTTCCGCAGCACGCCGGTCGCTCGTGGCCGGGGCAGGTGCTCACACAGCTGACGCACCCGTTGGCCCTGCTGCTCTGGGCAGCCGCCGCGCTGTCGTTCCTGTCCGGGACCGTCGCGCTCGGCGCCGCGATCGCCGCGGTCATCGTGCTGAACGCCGTCTTCGCCTTCGAGCAGGAGCACCAGGCCGAGCGCGCCGTGGAGGCGCTCTCGGCGTACGTCCCCGTGCGGGCCAGCGTGGTCCGTGACGGACAGGCGCGGTCCGTCGACGCCGCCGACCTCGTCCCGGGGGACGTCCTCGTGATCGACGAGGGCGAGCGCATCTCGGCGGACGCGCGGTTGCTCGCCGGGGCGCTCGACGTCGACATGTCCGCGCTGACGGGGGAGTCGGTGCCGGTCGAGCGCACCGCGGGTGCGAGCCCCACGGGCCGTGGCCGGTTGGAGGCCGTCGACCTGGTCTTCAGCGGGACGCTGTGCACGAGCGGTTCAGGTCACGCGGTCGCGATCGCGACCGGTGCGCACACCGAGATCGGCCGGATCGCGGCACTGAGCACCCGGGTCGGAAGGGCACCCAGCCCCCTGGAGCGCCAGGTCCGCCGGGTCGCCTGGCTCATCGCGCTCGTGGCGGTCGTGGCAGCCGGGGCCTTCCTGCCGCTGGGGCTGCTGGCCGGGCTGCCGCTGCAGGACGCGGCGCTGTTCGCGATCGGGCTCCTGGTCGCGAACGTCCCGGAGGGGCTGCTCCCGACCATCACGCTCGCACTCGCGGCCGGGGTGCGTGAGCTCGCCCGCGCTGGTGCGGTCGTCAAGCGGCTGAGCGCCGTGGAGACGCTGGGTTCCACGACCGTCATCTGCACGGACAAGACGGGAACGCTGACCGAGAACCGGATGCGGGGCACCGCGCTCTGGACCATGGCGTCGGGACGTCACGCACCCGAGGCGTCGTCGGACCCCGGTGTGCACGCCCTCGCGGTCTCGGCGGCGCTGTGCACTGCTGTGGAGCCGGAGGCCGGCGGTGCCCGCAAGGGCGACCCCACCGAGCTGGCGATCCTCGACCTGGCGATCGCGGTGACGGGTCGGCCTGAGCCGCTGGCGGACGGGCAGACGCGGGCAGCGCTGTTCCGCTTCGACCCGACCCGTCGGCTGATGTCGGTGGTCCTGCAGGGGAACGACGGTCTCGACGTCGTCGTCAAGGGCGCGCCCGAGGCGGTGCTCGCACGCTGCACGCAGATCGTGACCGGCGAGGGCGTGGCGGTCCTCGACGAGTCCTCCTCGGGGGCGGTGAGGCGGGCCCTCGAGGCGCTGGCGGATGAGGGCCTGCGGGTGCTCGCGATCGCCCGGCGGCACGTGACCGCGCTCCCGGCCGCACGTGACGACGCCGAGCACGACCTCGTCCTGCTGGGGCTGGTCGGGCTGTACGACCCTCCTCGCGAGGAGGTGGCGGCAGCGGTGGCCACCTGCCACCGGGCCGGGATGCGGGTCCACATCGTCACCGGGGACCATCCCGGAACTGCCGCGCACATCGCGCGTCAGGTCGGCATCGGGACGTCCGGTCTGCGGATCGTCCGCGGCGAGGTCCTCGACCTGCTGCCGGAGCCGGAGCTGGACGCGATGCTCGCGGGCGGTGAGGAGATCGTGTTCGCGCGCAGCTCGCCCGAGGCCAAGCTGCGGATCGCTGACGCCCTGCGCGACCTCGGCCACGTGGTCGCCATGACGGGTGACGGCGTGAACGACGCACCAGCGTTGCACCGGGCCGACATCGGGGTCGCCATGGGCCGGTCGGGGACCGATGTCGCCCGCGAAGCGGCGACGCTGGTGCTCACGGACGACAACTTCGCGACGATCCCGGTCGCGATCGAGGCGGGCCGGCGCGTCTACGACAACGTGCGCAAGTTCATCCTCTACATCTTCGCGCACGCCGTCCCCGAGATCGTGCCGTTCCTGCTGTTCGCCCTGTCCGGAGGTGCGATCCCGCTTCCCCTGACGGTGCTGCAGATCCTGGCCATCGACCTGGGCACCGAGACGCTGCCCGCCCTCGCCCTGGGGCGCGAACCGGCCGAGCCCGGGCTGATGGACCGTCCCCCGCGACCTCGCAGCGAGAGCGTCGTGACCAGGTCGCTGCTGGTCAGGGCCTGGTTGTTCCTCGGCGTGATCTCAGCGGTGCTCGTGATGGGAGGCTTCTTCTTCGTCCTCTGGCAGTCCGGCTGGCACCCCGGTGACCCGGTCGGATCCGGAACTGCGCTCCACCACGCGTACCTGCAGGCAACCACCGCCACGTTCGCGGGGATCGTGACCTGCCAGGTCGGGACCGCGTTCGCGGCGCGCACCGACCGGGTGGCACTGCGTGACGTCGGCGTCCTGACGAACCGGATGCTGCTGTGGGGCATCGCCTTCGAGCTCGCCTTCGCCGTCGCGGTGATCTACGCACCGCCCCTGCAGGCGCTGTTCGGTACGGCGGGGCTGTCGGTCGCGACGTGGGCAGTGATCGCGCCGTTCCCCGTGGTGGTGTGGGGCGCCGACGAGCTGCGCCGGGCACGGTTGCGCCGGCGCCTCGCGGCAGCGCAGGGGAGAGCGCCTACGGTGACCTGGCCGGCCTGATCGACTCCAGGGAGCGACGTCCGACCTGGTGCCGCGGGACCTCGGTCCTGATGGTGAGCTGACCCCCCACAAGGCAGTCGCGGCGCACCGGAAGGCCTGGGAGGTAACCGTTTCCTGGCCGCGAGGCGCTCGTACGTTCGGCTCAGGTGAAGTTGCGGAGGCTGGCTCTACCGAGGGATGCGCGCGTCGCCCAGAGTGATTGCCATCAGCAACTAGTCGATCACCTTGAGGTGCCTCGTGGTCTCGTGCCACCACCGTTGTGCCACTGCAGCTGTGACCCCTGCGCTCCGGAGCGCGAGCTGGACGCGCAACCCCCAGCGACGAAGTCAGACGTGGACGCGCAGCACCACCTGGACGCGACGTGCCACGGCCGCCGTGGCAGCTGCCTTGGGTGGCCTGGCCTGCTTCGCCCCCAGTGCTGCGCTCGCGGCCCCTGCGGACCGCGGTCCGGTCGCGCAGTACGTCGTGCGGGCCCACCCGGGGCGTCTGGCGACCCTCGACGCGACCGTCCGGGAGGTCGGCACCGTCGTGCGCCAGGTACGCCTGATCGACGCCGACGTCGCCCGGCTGCGCCGCGTGGACGCCGAGCGGCTGGCGTCCGACCCGAGGGTGGCCTCGATCACCCGTGACGTGTCCGTGCACCTTGCCTCGGCCGGTGCGGAGCCGACTGGCCCGACGGCCACGCTGGGGGAGGTGGCCGACGACATCGGAGCCGGCGAGCTGCGCGCCCGGGGGATCACTGGCGACGGCGTGGACGTGGCGCTGGTCGACTCGGGTGTCACCCCGGTGGCCGGGCTCTCGGGGCTCAAGGTCGTATCCGGACCGGACCTGTCCACCGACTCGCAGGAGCCGTCGGCCAACCACGCCGACGGGTACGGCCATGGCACCCACATGGCAGGGATCATTGCCGGCGACGATCCCGCCTCCGGCGTCACCGGGGTGGCGCCGGGGGCCCGCCTCGTGAGCGTCAAGGTTGCGGATTCCCAGGGCAACACCGACGTCTCGCAGGTGATCGCCGGCATCGACTGGGTCGTTCAGCACGCCCACACCGACGGGCTCAACGTGCGGGTCCTGAACCTCTCGTTCGGCACCGACAGCGACCAGAGCTACGTGACCGACCCCCTTGCCTTCGCGGCCGAGCAGGCCTGGCGCGCGGGCATCGTCGTCGTCACGTCTGCTGGAAACCTCGGTCTCCACGCCCATGGCCTCACTGACCCTGCGTCCGACCCCTACGTCCTCGCAGTGGCGGCGGCGGACACCACAGGCGACGTGACGCAGGTCGCCGGCTTCTCCTCCCGGGGGGACGGTCGACGCAACCCCGACGTGACCGCGCCCGGCGTGCACATCGCGAGCCTCGAGCCCAGCGGAACGGTGATCGACCGGCAGTTCGGCACGCAGGCCCGCACCGCGGATGGCGGGTTCAAGGGCAGCGGCACGTCTCAGGCGGCGGCGGTTGTCTCGGGCGCTGCTGCGCTGCTCCTGGACGCCCGTCCGGACCTGAGCCCGGACCAGGTCAAGGGACTTCTTGTGCGGACCGCTGTTCCGCTCCGCACCGACATCAGGGCACAGGGCCACGGCCTTGTCGATGTGGCAGCGGCGGTGACCGCCACCGCCTCCGAGGCCACGCAGCGCTTCCCGCGCGCCGACGGCACGGGCAGTCTGGATGCCTCGCGGGGCTCTGCGCCCCTCGGTGCGCAGGAGGCCCAGCACGGCTGCAGCGTCAACGGCCAGGCCTCGGCCGACAGCGGGTTCCGCGGCCAGAGCTGGGGTTCGCAGAGCTGGGCGAGCCAGTCCTGGGCGAGCCAGTCCTGGGCGAGCCAGAGCTGGGCGAGCCAGAGCTGGGCGAGCCAGTCCTGGGCGAGTCTCACCTGGGGGTGAGGAAGTCCAGCCCTGGCTGATGGCCGGCTCAACCTCGCAGCAGGTGCTGTCGAGGGCGTGGAGGTGTCCGGTCGCCCGGGACACTGACGAGGGGGGAGACGGGTCGTGCAGGAGGTAGCCGCCCGGTCGCACCGTCCTCGGGTTGCGCCCACCACTGGCGTCCTGCTGATGGTCGTCATCATGCTGAGCGTGGCCGTCGCTGCGGTGCGCGGGCTGCTCCCCGACCGCCAGGTCGTGCCGGATCTGACCGTCCCGTGGCCCGTGCTGCTCGCCATGTTCGCGGCTGTCGAGGTCTTCGTCCTGCACGTCCAGGTCAAGCGTGAGGCTCGGACGATCTCGATGAGCGAGATGCCGCTCGTGCTCGGGATGTTCTTCGCCTCACCCCTGGTCGTCCTGACTGTCCGGGTGGTCGGTGCCGGTCTCGTCTACACGCTCCACCGGCGCCAGACCCCGCTCAAGCTGCTGTTCAACACCTGCCTGAACCTGGCGGAGACGGGTGTGGCCCTCGTCGTTTTCCGGCTCGTGCTGGGGGACACCACCCACCTCGGGGGCCGCGCCTGGATCGCCGCGTACCTGGGGGCGGCGCTGGCCTGCGCCTGCGCGGGCCTGGCCGTGACGTTCGTCATCTACTTCTACGAGGGCGTGCTGCGCGGCCAGGACATCCTCGACTCCCTGACCAGCGGGGTCCCGGTTGCGGTGCTGACGACCACGATGAGCCTGATCGCGGTGTCATGCCTCGTCCTCGACACGGGTACCGCGTGGCTGCTGTCGATCGCCGCAGCGGTGGGGGTCATGGCGTACCGGGCCTACGCGTCGCTGTCGGAGCGCCACCTGAGCCTGGAGCGCCTCTACCGCTTCAGCCAGGTGGTGGGCGCCAACCCCGAGATCGAAGGCGTCATGCGCAGTGTGCTGACCCAAGCTCGGGACCTGCTTCGGGCCGAGCGGGCGGAGCTCACCTTCCTGCCCGGCGAGGGCGGCGGCCTGCATGTCGTCCATGACGGCGGCGACCGCCTCGTGCGCGAGGAGGCCAGCCTGTCGCGTGAGGACTGGCTGTGGCAGCAGGTCGTCACCCTGAACGCCCCGGTGCTGCTCCAACGGGGCAGCAGGCACGCGGGGGCACGGCGCTACCTGGCGAGCAGGGCCATGAGCGAGGCCATCGTCGCGCCGCTGCGCGGCGAGTCCGGGGTCGTGGGCCTGGTGACGGTGGGCGATCGCATGGGCAGTGTCCGCAGCTTCGACATCAGCGACGTGCAGCTCCTCGAGACCGTCGCCAACCACGCGTCCGTGGCGCTCGAGCACGGCCGCCTCGTCGACCGGCTGCGCCACGAAGCCCTTCACGACGCGCTGACCGGACTGCCCAACCGGGCCGCTCTGGAAGCGGGAACGTCCAGCGCGCTCGCGGATCTGAGGGCGGGCGCGAGCTCCGGGCTGGCGCTCCTGCTCATGGACCTCGACGGGTTCAAGGAGGTGAACGACACCCTCGGTCACCTGCGCGGGGACCTGCTTCTCATCGAGGTGGGGCGTCGGCTGCGGGCCACGGTGCCGCCGACGGCGCTCGTCGCCCGGCTCGGCGGTGACGAGTTCGCCGTACTGCTGCCGGGGAACGGCGACGCCGAAGGTGCGCTGGCCGTCGCCCGCGACGTGCTCGCGGCGCTCGAGGAGCCAGTGACCCTGGAGGACGTCCGCCTCGACGTCGGCGGCAGCATCGGCGTCGCCCTGGCGCCGCTGCACGGCCGCGAGGTCGGTGCGCTGCTCAAGGCAGCCGACGTCGCCATGTACTCGGCGAAGAGCAACCGACGCGGCGCGGAGGTCTACCGACGAGACCTCGACGGCAACGACCCAGCGCGGCTGCTGCTGACCAGCCAGCTGCGGGCGGGACTGGCCGGCGACGAGATGCGGGTCTTCGCCCAGCCGCTCGCAGCTCTGAGCGACGGCGTCTTCAGCGGGGTGGAGCTGCTGGTGCGCTGGGAGCACCCCGAGCGCGGCCTGCTCCTGCCGGACGAGTTCATACCGGTCGCGGAGCGCACCGGGCTGTTGCGCGCACTCACCGCAACCGTGCTCGGGGAGGGTGTCGCAGCCTGCGCCCGGTGGCTCGCCGAGGGCCGTGAGCTGTCCGTCTCGGTCAACCTCTCGCCGCGTTCGCTGCTCGACCCGGAGCTCGTCGAGGACGTCGCGGCGCTGCTGGCGCTGCATGACGTGCCTGCTCACCTGCTCGTGCTCGAGATCACCGAGCACAGCGTGATCTCGGAGCTCGCCGACACCATGTCGGTGCTGCACAGGCTCAGGGATCTGGGGGTGCAGCTCTCCGTCGACGACTTCGGCACCGGGTACAGCTCGCTGAGCTACCTGAGCCGGCTGCCGGTCCACGAGGTCAAGATCGACCGGCACTTCGTCACCAACTTGGACCGCGATCCCCAGTGCGCCGCCATCGTGCGCTCGGTGGTCGACCTCGGGCAGAACCTCGGCCTGAGGGTTGTCGCAGAGGGAGTGGAGACGATGCGGACCTGGGTGCACCTGGCCGACATGGGCTGCGACCTCGCGCAGGGCTACCTGCTGTCCCGGCCGATGCCGCTGGCCGAGGTGGGGATGTGGCTGGACGCTCGCGAAGGCCGGACAGCGCTTGCGACGTCGGCAAGGCCACGCCGACTGCGTGCCGTGCTCAGCGGTGGCAGCTAGCGACGAGATCACCCGGGGCCGCAGGCACTGCGTGACGGGCCTCGCTGTGGGACCTTCGGCCCGACTCGGGGGGCCGTCCTGCTGTGGTCCGCCCCCGTGCGCCCGAGGTCGACTGGGGGCACGTGAGAAGGAGGACGCCATGAGGACAGCTACGGGACCGTCCCTGGACGCGGTGGGCGCCGCGCTCGTCGACGCCAGGAACGCGCTCAGCCAGTGCGAGGCGAAGGGCGCGACGCACGGCAGCGCCGACGGCATCCAGGTGCACGACACCCTCGTCGCGCTGGCCCTTGCCTCGTACGACGCCCTCGCGAGCTGGGAGGCGCAGGGCGAGCAGATGCCGCCGGCGACGCATGCCGTCGCGGACCGGGTGACCCGCTGGCGCAGCCAGCTCGACGACCTGCGGGTGCAGGTCGCGCTCGCCGAGATGGAGGTGCGCGACACCTCGCAGCAGGTGCTCGCCGCCGCTGAGCGCAGCGTGTCCGTCGTCGAGACCAGGCTCGCGGCCGCGGGCAAGGAGGTCGGCAGCGCCGTCACCGCGCTGCGCAAGGACCTGCAGCGCGTCCCCTGAAGGCCAGGTCCTGCGCCGCCAGAGCGCTTTCCCGGAGCCCGGGTCGGCGGCACACTCCGCCTGGTGCGCACGAGGGTCGTGCCGCAGGGGGGGTTTCCGGTGCATCTCGTCGACGTCGTGCTGTTCCTGCACATCGTGGCTGCGCTCGCAGCGTTCTCGGTCTCGACCGTCATCCACGTGGGGGAGTGGAGCTCCCGGCGGGCCACCACCGTTGCGGAGCTGCGCGCGTGGGCGGTGCTCACCAAGCGGCTGTCCCCGCTGTTCCCGGTTCTCATCGCGATCCTGCTCGGCTTGGGGGCGTGGCTCCTCCACCTCTCGGGCGGTGAGTTCCGGTGGTCCGACGGGTGGGTGGTCGCCGCCGTCGTCGCACTGGGCGTCCTGTTCGTCAGCGGCGTCGCGGTGCTCGACCCGACAGCGAGGACGTACGCCGCCGCGCTGGTCGCGGCACCGGACGGACCCGTGACGCCGGAGCTGCGGGCCGCCTCCCGCAACGCGCTGCCGTGGACGCTGGGGCACCTGAACACCGGGCTGGCGCTGGCGGTGGTCCTCAACATGACGACGAAGCCGGCGGGCACCACCGCCGCCCTCGTGCTCGTGCTCGGGGCAGGGCTGGGTGGGCTGATCGGCCACAGCGGTGCACGCCGGGGCAGCGCGGTGGCGGTGCCGGCCGGCGCGTAGCGGTCAGGCGCGCGCCGGCACGGCCTCGGAGGCGGCGTACCGGGAGACGTGCTCGGCCGCATGGGCCAGGGCGTCGGACAGCTCGCTGAACACGTGGCTGCGCGCTCGTACCGGCTCCAGCGTTCCGACCGCGGCCAGGAGGCGGGTGTGCTCGGGGCTGGCGCCCTTGAGGAGCACGGTGATGCCGCGCCGGGTGAGCTGCTCGTTGATCTCGCCGAGGGCGCGGGCGCCGGTGGCGTCGAGCATGGCCATGGAGCTCATGCGCAAGATCACGACCCGGACGTCGCTGGTGGCCGTGAGCTCGGACAGGAAGCGCGCCGCCGCGCCGAAGAAGAGCGGGCCGTCGAGCCGGTAGGTGAGCACGTGCTCGGCGAGCAGCGCGTGCTCGACGTCGCCGTCCACCTCGACCGGCGGGATCGGTTCGACGACGGCCTGCGCGGTGCGCGCCAGCCGGCTGAGCGCCAGGACGACCGCCACCGCCAGGCCCGCCTCCACGGCCTTCACCAGGTCGAAGGCAACCGTCCCCACCGCAGTGAGCACGAGCACGAGGGCGTCGCCGCGGGTCGAGGTCAGCACCGCGCGCACGTTGTGGCGCTCGACCATGCGCCACGCGGTCACCAGCAGGACCCCGGCGAGGGCGACCAGCGGGATCCGGCCCACCAGGCCGGACCCGGCGTAGACGATGACGGCGAGGACCAGGGCGTGGGCCAGCGCGGCGACCCGGGTCTGGGCGCCGGCGCGGGCGTTGACCGCCGTACGGGCGATGGCGCCAGTCGCGGGCATCCCTCCGCACAGCCCCGCGGCGACGTTGGCGAGGCCTTGGCCGAGCAGCTCGCGGTCCGGGTCGTGCCGCGGCGCGTCGCTCATGCCGTCGGCGACGCGTGCGGACAGCAGGCTCTCGAGGGCCGCGAGGAAGGCCACCACCGCGGCCGGCCCGAGCAGGGCCCACGCCCCTGACAGGTCGGGCACCGTGGGGCCTGGCAGGCCCGACGGCAGCGCCCCGATGCGTGCCACGCCGACACCGGTGAGCTCGGCCACGACAGTGACCGTGGCGACGGCCAGCAGGCTGGCGGGCAGCGAGCGGTGCAGCCGGGGCAGCCCTGCGGTCAGGCCGACCGAGAGCAGCAGCAGCCCCACTGCCGGCCAGTGGGGGTGCTCGGTGAACCGCCCCGCGGCCACCGCCGCCGCTGCGGCGGCGTTGTCCAGGTGCGGCCGGCTCACCCCCAGCGCGCTGGGCACCTGCTGCGCCGCGATGACCACGGCGATCCCGACGGTGAAGCCCTCGACGAGCGGCCAGGGGACGTACGCGAGCAGCCGGCCCAGGCGCAGGACCGCGGCGGCGACGACCAGCAGGCCGGCGAGCACGGCGACCGGGTAGACCACCGAGGGGCCGCGCGTGGCGACCAGGGGGACGAGCACCACGGTCATCGCCCCGGTGGGACCGGAGACCTGCAGGTGCGAGCCGCCGAAGACGGCGGCGACGGCACCGGCGACGACGGCCGTGACCAGGCCGACGGCCGCGCCGACGCCGGTGGCCACGCCGAAGGCCAGTGCCAGCGGGAGCGCCACGATGCCGACGGTGGCGCCCGCAGCCAGGTCGCGGCGCCAGCTGCGTCGCAGGCCGGCGTAGTCGCTCGTGCCCGGCAGCAGCGGCCGGACGGCGTGGCTCAGCCCGGCGAGCGGGGTGCTCATGCCCGGGTGCGCTCCGCCGCTGCCACGGCGTCGTCGGCGTGGTCGAGCGCGTCGAGCAGCGCCTGGCCCTGGCGGAGGTTGTTGCCGATGAGCCTGCGGGCGACGGCGAGCAGCTCTGCGGTCTGCGGGTCGCGCAGCACGCAGACGACCGTGCTCTTGACCCGCCGGCTGTCGACGATCCCGGCGCGGCGCAGGACGGTGACCTGCTGCGACAGGTGCGAGAGCTCGAGCCCTGACTCGGCTGCCAGCTCCCCGATGGTGTGCTCGCCCTCGGCGAGCAGCTCGAGCACCCGCACCCGGGCGGGGTGGGCGAGCGCCTTGAACAGCTCTGCCTTGGCCTCGGTCAGCGGTCGTCCAGCGGTGAAGGGCACCTTCACAGCATAGTTGATTGATGAAACTGTCAAGCCATAGAGCCGAGGCAGAGCCCGGTGACGCGGCTCCCGGCCGGGGGTGAGAGCTCGCTGTCCAGCAACAGCGCCGCGGCCAGGACCGCAGGCAGGAAGGCGTGCTGCTCGCCGTGGGGGGTGCGGGCACGGGGCAGGATGGCAAGGGTGAGCAGTGCCAGGCAGGCGGCGACCAGAAGCGGTGCCCGCAGACGAGGTCGGGGCGGCGTGCGGACAGCACCGGCGGGCACGGGGCCTCTCGGACGTGAGGTGGGCTCGTGACGGCGAGCCCCTCCGTGGTGGTGGTGGGCGCGGGACCGACCGGGCTCACGGCCGTGGCGCTGCTGGCCCGGCGCGGGGTCGCGTGCGTGCTCCTCGAGCGCCAGGTCTCGCCGTACCCGCTGCCGCGCGCGGTGCATCTCGACGACGAGGGGCTGCGGGTCCTGCAGCAGGTCGGCGTCGCGGAGCGGTTCGCGGCCCTGACCCGGCCGGTGCCCGGGATGCGGCTGCTCGACGCGCGGCACCGCACGCTGGCGGAGTTCCGGCGCGGTCGCGCCGTCGGCGACCACGGCTGGCCGCAGGCCAACCTGTTCGACCAGCCCGACCTCGAGCGGCTCCTGCGCGAGGCGGTCGCCGCCGAGCCGCTCGTCGAGGTCCGTGTCGGGACCGAGCTGGTGGGTCTGGACCAGGACGGTGAGGGGGTCCAGGCGACCGTCCGGGACGTCGGCTCGGGGGCGGTGTCGCGGCTGCGGTGCGACGCCCTTCTCGGGTGCGACGGCACGGCGAGCACGGTCCGTGAGCTGATCGGCGCCGGGCAGCGCGACCTGGGCTTCCGGGAGCGTTGGCTCGTCGTCGACGGCCGCTGCGACCGGCAGCTCCCCGTGTGGGCCGGTGTGCACCAGGTCTGCGACCCGGAACGCGCCGCCACGTTCATGCAGGTCGGTCCGGAGCGCTACCGCTGGGAGTTCCGCCTGCACGACGGCGAGCGGGGTGCGGCGCTGCTGGCCGACGGACGGCTGCTCGCGCCCTGGCTGGGTGAGGTGCCGCGCGCCGCGGTCGAGCTGGTGCGGCAGGCGGAGTACGAGTTCGCAGCGTCCGTGGCGGACCGGTGGCGTGACCGGCGCGTCTTCCTGCTCGGTGACGCCGCCCACCAGACCCCGCCCTTCATCGGGCAGGGCCTCGGCTCAGGGCTCCGGGACGCACTCAACCTGTCGTGGAAGCTGGCCCTCGTGCTGCGGGGCGAGGCGGGTGAGTCCCTGCTCGGGACCTACCAGAGCGAGCGCGAGCCCCACATCCGCCGGCTGATCCGGCTCGCGATCGTCGTGGGCTGGGCGATGACGGGAGGGCAGGACGTCGCCGCCCGCGCGCGCCGAGCCGTGCTCGCCGCCGCCTGTCGCGTGCCCGGCTTCACCACCCGGGCGCTCGACCAGGTCACGCCGCCGCTCGGAGCGGGCG
>JBAVRG010000368.1:0-8494 GCA_049694795.1 Mycobacteriales bacterium | reverse complement strand
TCGCAGCCCTGGAGCTCGCGACCGGCGCGACCGCCGTGCGCGGGCCGGGGATCGTGGTCACCCTCGACGACGCGCCGGACGCCGGGGCCGCCGCGGCCAGCCAGCGGGGGGGCCAGCTGGGGGACGGTCGGGTGTACGACCGGGACCTGCAGGACGTCGTGAACGCGCTGTGGCTGGCCGGCGCCGAGGCGGTCAGCATCAACGGCCAGCGCCTGACCGCGCTCACGGCCATCCGCTCGGCCGGAGAGGCGATCCTGGTGGACTTCCGGCCTCTGGCGCCGCCGTACGTCGTGCGCGCGATCGGCGACGTCGACACGATGGAGCCGGCGTTCGTGGACGGGCCCACGGCCCGCCGGTTCCAGACCTGGACCTCGCTGTACGGCATCGGGTTCGACGTCGCGCGGGCCCGTGACCTCCGGCTCCCCTCCGCGGGGACCCCCGACCTCAGGCTCGCCCGCCCTGGAGGCGCCTCGTGATCCCAGCCGTCGCTCTCGTGCTCGGCGTCGTGCTCGGGCTGGTGCTGCACCCGACCGTGCCCGGCGGCCTGCAGCCCTACCTGCCGATCGCCGTGGTCGCGGCGCTCGACGCCGTCTTCGGCGCGATCCGGGCGCAGCTCGACGGCATCTTCGACGACCGGGTGTTCGTCGTGTCCTTCGTGAGCAACGTCCTCGTCGCCGGTCTCGTCGTCTTCCTCGGCGACCAGCTCGGCGTGGGCGGCCAGCTGTCCACCGGGGTGGTGGTCGTCCTCGGCATCCGGATCTTCACCAACGCCGCCGCGATCCGGCGGCACCTGTTCCGCGCGTGAGGTGGCTCAGGGTCCTGCGGCCCCGCGCACGACGCGTCGACGTCCTGGTCGCGGCGCTGCTGGCGCTGCTCGGCTTCGGGCTCGCCGTGCAGGTGCGCTCGACCCAGTCGGAGGGCCCGCTGCAGAGCGCCCGGCCGGAGGACCTCGTGCAGATCCTCGACGAGCTCAGCAACCGCAGCGACCGCCTGCGTCGCGAGGTGGCGTCGCTGACCCAGACCGAGGACCAGCTCACCTCAGGCAGCGGGGCGAGCGAGGCGGCCCTGGCGGACGCGCAGCGCAGGACGCAGCTGCTCGGGGTGCTCGCCGGCACTGCTCCGGCCGTGGGACCGGGCGTGCTGGTGCGCATCACCGACCCCAGAGCGCAGGTCAGCGCCTCGGTCCTGCTCGACGCGCTGGAGGAGCTCCGCAACGCCGGCGCGGAGGCCGTGCAGCTCGAGGGCACAGGCGTCGACGGCCGGATCACCGCAGTGCGGGTGATCGCCTCGACGTCGCTGGCCGACGAGAGCGACGGCATCAGCGTGGACGGCACCCGGCTGCTGGCGCCGTACCGCTTCGTGGTCGTGGGCGACCCGGGCACGCTCGCGGGCGCGATGGCGATCCCTGGTGGTGTGGAGGACGCGGTGCGGCAGCAGGGCGGGGAGACTCAGGTCACCCGCTCCGCACGGGTGCGGGTGGGCGCCTTGCGAGCGCTGACGACGCCTCGTTACGCTCGCCCGCAATGAGCGCACCGGACCGGCTCCACGGTCCCGGCCCCGTCGACCGAGAGGCAGCGGTGAACCCCACCGACCTGAAGTACACCGCAGAGCACGAGTGGGTCCAGGTGGTCGGCGACCACCTGCGGGTCGGCATCACCGACTACGCCCAGGAGGCGCTGGGCGACATCGTCTTCGTCACGCTCGTGGCGGTCGGCACGGAGGTGACGGCGGGGCAGAGCCTGGGCGAGGTCGAGTCGACGAAGTCGGTCTCCGACATCTACGCACCGCTCGACGGCACCCTCACGGCGCGCAACGAGGCGCTGGACGCGAACCCCGAGCTGGTCAACAGCGACCCGTACGGCGAGGGATGGATGGTGGAGCTCGCCCCGGCCGAGGGCGTCGAGGCGGCGCTGGCCCACCCGCAGCTGCTCGACGCGGCCGCGTACGAGGCCCTCACCCAGTCCTGATCTTCAGCGTGGAGCAGTCTCGACCTCCGGTCGAGAGGGCGGATTGAGCGTGCCTGCCCCCCGCCCGTCCCCAGCCCTCAACGCGCGGTTGACCCTCAGCGTCGGACCGGGCTAGGTTGCCCGCACACCCGGACCGGCCCAGAGGAGGCGGCGACAACCGTGTTCTGCACCCAGTGCGGCCAGCAGAACCCCGAGGGCAGCCGCTTCTGCGCCCGTTGCGGCGCGCCCGTGGTGCAGCCCGCCGAAGGGTCCGGCACGTCCTCCGCTCCTGACTCGACCTCGACGCTCTCGCTGAGCGCGATCGAGGGGGCCCTCGACGGCGGGGAGGGGCCCGAGGGGGCCGAGGGTCCCGAGCACGAGGGCGCCGCCGGTGCGCTCGAGGCGCTGCCGCCGGGCTCTGCCCTGCTGGTCGTCAAGCGCGGTCCGAACGCCGGCTCGAGGTTCCTGCTCGACGCCGACCTCACGACCGCCGGCCGGCACCCCGAGAGCGACATCTTCCTGGACGACGTGACGGTCTCCCGTCGGCACGCCGAGTTCGCCCGGGAGGAGGGTGGCTTCGTGCTCCGCGACGTCGGGAGCCTCAACGGCACCTACCTCAACCGCGAGCGCATCGAGGCCGCCGCACTGGCCGGTGGCGACGAGGTCCAGATCGGCAAGTACCGGCTGGTCTTCCTCAGCGGGCCCCGCGTGGGCGAGGGCAGCTGACGTGGCCGTCCCGAGCACCAGCGGGATGCCCGCGCGCGCGTTCATGAGCATCGGCGAGGTCCTGGGCCAGCTGCGGCCGGAGTTCGCCGACATCACCATCTCGAAGATCCGCTTCCTCGAGGACGAAGGGCTCATCAAGCCCGAGCGCACCGCGTCGGGCTATCGGAAGTTCTCCCGTGAGGACGTCGGACGGCTGCGCTACGTGCTGGCCGCGCAGCGCGACCACTACCTCCCGCTGCGGGTCATCAAGGAGCACCTCGACGCCATCGACCGCGGCCTCGAGCCGCCGTCCCTCGGCGGAGGCGGCCCCAAGGTGCCGCGCGCACTCGTGGCCGCCGAGGGCATGCCGGCAGCGGATGCGTTCCGCCCGGACGCCAGCGAGGTGCGGCTGTCCAAGCGCGAGCTCCTCGACGCCGCGGGGCTCGAGGTCGCGCAGCTCGAGCAGCTCGAGCAGTACGGCCTGCTCGGGCCCCGGCCGGGAGGCAGCCACTACGACGGGGATGCGCTCGTCGTCGCGAAGACGGTGGCCGAGATGGCGCGCTTCGGCATCGAGGCCCGGCACCTGCGGCCGTTCAAGGCCGCAGCCGAGCGGGAGGTCGGCCTGGTGGAGCAGGTCGTGACACCGCTCGTGCGGCAGCGCAACCCGGAGGCCCGGGCACGCGCCGACGAGGTCGCCCGCGAGCTGGCCGCCCTGTCGGTGAAGCTGCACGCGACCTTGGTCAAGGCGGCCCTGGCACCTGGCCTTCGCCGCTGACCTTCCGTGCTGCCGGGAGTAGGGTCGGTGCACGCCCCGCTCGACAGCCCAGGAGGATCCCGGTGGACGACCAGGACGGCAGCGCGCTCACGGAGCTGACGGTGGTCGGAGTCCGGGTGGAGCTGCCCAGCCAGCAGCCGATCGTGCTGCTGAAGGAGGCCTCCGGGGACCGTTACCTGCCGATCTGGATCGGTGCGGTCGAGGCCACGGCGATCGCGTTCGCACAGCAGGGCGTCGTCACCGCCCGGCCGATGACGCACGACCTGCTCCGCGACCTGCTCGAGGCGCTCGACCGGCCGCTGCGGACCGTGACCATCAGCGACCTGCGCGACGGGGTCTTCTACGCCGAGCTCGGCTTCGACGACGGCGTCACCGTCAGCGCCCGGCCGAGTGACGCCATCGCTCTCGCCATGCGGACCGGCGCCGTGATCAGGAGCGAGGAGACGGTGCTTGCCGAGGCGGGCATCGCCATCCCCGACGAGCAGGAGGACGAGGTCGAGCGCTTTCGGGAGTTCCTCGACACGATCACCCCCGAGGACTTCGAGAAGGAGTCCTGAGCCTCAGGTAGAGGTCGAGGCTTGGGAAACGCCGGGACGTGGTCGTTGACCCTCGACCTGACCCTTTCTAACGTTCGGCAGCACGCACAGTCCGACGTACGACCCACGAGCGACCCACGAGCGAGCCACGAGCGACCCAGAAGCGATTTACAAGCGAGCAGCAGGGCCCGACCGAAGGAGCCAGCGGTGGACGAGCAGGACCGTCCCGGGACGCCGACGACAACGCCGGCGGCTGGGGCCAGCGCCGCCGACCAGGGTCGCCAGATCAGCCTGCAGGGGTCCCTGTTCGACGACCTGCCGGTCGAGGACCGGCCGGGGTCTGCGGCCGAGGGCGTCGGCTACCGGGGGCCGACGGCCTGCAGCGCCGCCGGCATCACCTACCGCCAGCTCGACTACTGGGCGCGTACCGGCCTGGTGGAGCCGAGCGTGCGGGAGGCCTCGGGCTCAGGGACGCAGCGGCTCTACTCCTTCCGCGACATCCTCGTGCTCAAGGTCGTCAAGAAGCTGCTGGACGCGGGGGTCTCGCTGCCCAACATCCGCACCGCGATCTCCACGCTGAGGGACCGCGGCACCGAGGACCTGGCCCAGGTCACCCTCATCAGCGACGGCACGACCGTCTACGAGTGCACCAGCACCGACGAGATGGTCGACCTGCTCCAGGGCGGCCAGGCGGTGTTCGCGATCGCGGTCGGCCGCCAGGTCCGCGATGTCGAGGGCACGCTGTCGCAGCTGCCGGGGGAGCGGGCCAGCCAGGTCGACGCCGGGTCCGGCGTGGCAGCCGGTGTGGGGGGCGAGGCGCACCCCGCCGACGAGCTCGCGACCCGTCGCAAGCGCCGCACCAGCGCCTGAGCGACGGCTGAGCCGCGCGCCGCGCGGTGCGTGGCGAGCTCCCGCTGGTAGCGTCGAGAGCGCCAACGACCCCCTGCGGGAGAGTCCCTGCGCAGCCAGCGCCGGGCGCCGAAGGAGCATCACTCCCCGACAACCTCTCAGGCCAGCGGACCGCGTGGGGTGGGCGACTCTGGAAAGCGGTCGGGCTGCCGCCCGACCCACCGACGGTGCAAGCCGCACGCGGCGAAGCTCTCAGGTCCCATGACAGAGGGGGAGGGCCAGTTCCGCCTGCCCGAGCCCCGGAGTCCTGATGACCAGCCTGCGCGACCTCGAGACCGCCGCCCCGTTCGCCAGCCGCCACATCGGCCCCGGCGAGGACGAGATCGCCAAGATGCTCGCCGTGATCGGGCACGCCAGCTTGGAGGAGCTCGCGCAGGTCGCCGTACCGGACGCGATCCGGGCGACGGAGGGGCTCGACCTGCCCCCGGCGGCATCCGAGGCCGAGGCGCTCGCCGAGCTGCGCGGCCTCGCCGCCCAGAACCGGGTCACGGTCCCGATGCTCGGGATGGGCTACTCGGGCACCCACACGCCGCCGGTCGTCCTGCGCAACGTGCTGGAGAACCCGGCCTGGTACACCGCCTACACGCCGTACCAGCCGGAGATCAGCCAAGGCCGGCTCGAGGCCCTGCTGAACTTCCAGACCATGGTCGGCGACCTCACCGGGCTGCCGACGGCGAACGCCAGCCTGCTCGACGAGGGCACTGCGGCCGCCGAGGCGATGACCCTGTGCCGGCGGCAGAGCAAGGCGGCCCAGGACGCCGTGTTCGTCGTCGATGCCGACTGCCACCCGCAGACGATCGCCGTGGTGCGGACCCGCGCCCTGCCGCTGGGGCTCGCCGTCCAGGTGCACGACTTGTCGACAGATCTCCCTAGCAACATATTCGGGCTGCTGGTGCAGTACCCGGGCTCGAGCGGCCGGGTCAGGGACCTGGCGCCGCTGGTGGAGCAGGCGCACCTCCGGGGCGCGCTGGTCGCGGTCGCGGCCGACCTGCTCGCGCTCACCCTGCTGCAGAGCCCGGGCGACGCCGGTGCCGACGTCGCGGTCGGCAGCTCGCAGCGCTTCGGGGTGCCCCTGGGGTACGGCGGCCCGCACGCCGGCTACATGGCGGTGCGCGCCGGCCTCGAGCGCGCCATCCCCGGACGACTCGTGGGTGTGAGCGTCGACGCCGACGGCGCCCCGGCGTACCGGCTGGCGCTGCAGACGCGGGAGCAGCACATCCGCAGGGAGAAGGCCACCAGCAACATCTGCACGGCGCAGGTGCTGCTCGCGGTGATCGCCGGCCTGTACGGCGTCTGGCACGGCCCGGAGGGCCTCACGACGATCGCGCGGCGCACCCACCGCTACGCCGCGCTCCTTGGAAAGGCGCTCGGCGCCACGGGCAGCTACTTCGACACGCTGCAGGTCAGCGCTCCCGGCCGGGCCGCCGAGGTGGTGGCGGCCGCGCGGCAGCAGGGCGTCGACCTGCGGCTGGTGGACGTCGACACGGTCGGGATCAGCACCGACGAGACCACGACGCGGCAGCACCTCGACACCGTCGTCGCGGCGTTCGGCCTGCCGGCGCAGGACTGGGACGCCCTGGACGCCGAGACGGCCGACGCGCTGCCCGCGGAACTGGCCCGCACCAGCCCGTTCCTGACCCACGAGGTGTTCTCGAGCCACCACAGCGAGACGGCGATGCTGCGCTACCTGCGTCGGCTCGCCGACAAGGACCTCGCCCTCGACCGGACGATGATCCCGCTCGGCTCGTGCACGATGAAGCTCAACGCCACGACCGAGATGGAGCCGATCACCTGGCCGGAGTTCGGTGCCCTGCACCCGTTCACGCCGGCTGAGCACGCGCGCGGCTACCGCCGGCTGGTGACCGACCTCGAGCGCTGGCTGTGCGAGGTCACCGGCTACGACGCCGTGAGCCTGCAGCCCAACGCCGGCTCGCAGGGCGAGCTCGCCGGGCTCCTGGCGATCCACGAGTACCACCGGGCCAACGGCGACAGCCACCGCGACGTCTGCCTGATCCCGGCGTCGGCGCACGGCACCAATGCTGCGAGCGCGGTCATGGCCGGGATGAAGGTCGTCGTGGTCGGCACGACGCCCAGCGGCGACGTCGACGTCGACGACCTGCGCGCCAAGATCGCGCAGCACCACGACACCCTCGCGGCCCTGATGATCACCTACCCCAGCACGCACGGGGTCTTCGAGACCGCCGTGACCGAGATCTGCGCGTTGGTCCACGACGCCGGGGGGCAGGTCTACGTCGACGGAGCCAACCTCAATGCGCTCGTCGGCCTCGCGAAGCCGGGCCGGTTCGGGGCGGACGTCAGCCACCTCAACCTCCACAAGACGTTCTGCATCCCGCACGGTGGTGGCGGGCCCGGCGTGGGTCCGGTCGGCGTGCGTGCGCACCTGGCGCCGTACCTGCCGAACCACCCGCTCAACAGCGAGTGCGGGCCGGCCACCGGCCCCGGCCCGATCAGCGCCGCACCGTACGGGAGCGCCGGGATCCTGCCCATCAGCTGGGCCTACGTGCGGATGATGGGTGGCGCGGGCCTCACCCGGGCCACCCAGGTCGCGGTGCTCGCGGCGAACTACGTCGCCGCCCGGCTGCAGCCGCACTTCCCGGTCCTCTACACCGGGCGCGGCGGGCTCGTCGCGCACGAGTGCATCGTGGACCTGCGCCAGCTCACCAAGGAGACGGGCGTGACCGTCGACGACGTGGCCAAGCGGCTCATCGACTACGGCTTCCACGCACCGACGATGAGCTTCCCCGTCGCCGGGACGCTGATGATCGAGCCCACGGAGAGCGAGGACCTCGCCGAGCTCGACCGGTTCTGCGACGCGATGATCGCGATCCGCCGGGAGATCGACGAAGCCCCCGAGGTGCTGCGCGGAGCGCCGCACACGGCGGCGAGCGTGGTGGGGGAGCTGCCCTACGACCGGCAGCTCGCGGCCTTTCCGGCCGGGGCGAGCAAGGCGAGCAAGTACTGGCCGCCGGTGCGGCGGATCGACGGCGCCTACGGCGACCGTCACCTGGTGTGCTCGTGCCCTCCGCCGGAGGACTTCGCGAGCTGACCGGGGCGCTGGGGAGAGCTAGGCGACGCTACGCGACACTGCGGACGGTCGGGCGGTGCGGGGCCACCACCTGGCGGTCGGGGAGGATCTCGCCCGTGTCGTCGAACACGACCACGCCGTTGCACAGCAGGACCCAGCCCTGCTCGGGGTGGTGGCTGACGACGCGGGCCGCGTCGTGGTCAGGGGCGTCCGCCGGTGGACACGGAGGTTGGTGGCTGCACATGGTCGTGCTCCCGGGTCAGGGTGCTGCGCGGTGTACCTGGATGGTGCGTTCTGTCAGTGTGCGTTCGTTCCTGCTTGATGTGTCGGACGTCACAGCGTGTCTCTGAACCGTCATCAGGGTCACCTGATCGGGGGACAGCCTGTGGACGGACCGTCCGGACGGCCTGTCTCGTGGCGGGGCCCGCTGGTCGAGGTCGACCGCGTCGAGGCCGAGGACCCGGCGCAGGTCCTCGACTTCCTCGCCGCGCACGGTCTTGCCGGCGAGCCGAGCGCCCAGCGCGGGGACGTGGCGGTCGGGCTGCTGCTCGGGGCGCGCGGGTGCGCCCGCCTGGGT
>JBAVRG010000367.1:0-4284 GCA_049694795.1 Mycobacteriales bacterium | reverse complement strand
TCCTCGCGGTGAGCCAGGAGCCCACGGCCGCGCAGACGGTGGGCATCAGCGTGAGCCGGGTCTCGCTCCTCACGTGGACGCTGGCCGGCTTCCTCGGCTCCGTCGCCGGCATCGTCGCCCTCGCGGGTGCGCCCCTGCTCGTCCCAGGGGTCGTCACAGGCACCGCCCTGGTCGGCGGCATCACCGCGGCGGTCGTGGGTGGCATCACCAGCCTGCCCGGCGCCTTCCTCGGCGGCCTGCTCGTCGGGCTCGTCCAGAACTTCGCGCAGGCCTACTTCACGTTCCCCGGCGCGCAGGGCGTCGTCGTCGGTGCCGTGCTGCTCCTGGTCCTGCTCGTCCGTCCGACCGGCCTGCTCGCGAGCGAAGCATGACCGCCACCGTCGACGAGGTCCTGAACGCGACTCAGGCGCCCGCGAGGCAGCAGTGGCGCCTGACGACGGCCGGCGTCGCGGCCCGGGGGGCCGCCTACGTCGTCCTCGCCACCGTGCTGTTCCTGCCGTGGTTCACGACCGACTTCTCGAAGTTCTGCTCGCTGGCCGCCATCTACGCGATCATGGGCCTGTCCCTCAACATCGTGGTCGGCTACACCGGTCAGCTCAGCCTGGGGCACCAGGGCTTCCTCGGCCTGGGTGCGCTGGTGACCGCCAACGTCGTTGCCCAGGCGAACCTGCCGAGCTACGTCGGGATCGCGCTGGGAGTGGTGGCGAGCACCGCGGTGGCGATCGTGCTCGGCCTGGTGGCCCTGCGCATCACCGGTCTGTACCTGTCGCTCATCACGCTGGTGTTCGGCTCGGCCATCTCCGGCTCGCTGTTCGCCCTCCCGTCGCTGACCCACAACAACTCCGGCGTCCAGCTGGTACGGCCGCCCTACCTCGCCGGCAACGGCGACTGGTACCTCGTCTGCCTCGGGGTGCTGCTGGCCGTCTTCTACCTCGACTACCGGCTCACCGTCAGCAAGACCGGACGCGCGCTGCTGGCCCTCAAGGAGAACGAGCGGGTCGCGGAGGCCTTCGGGATCGGCGTGACGTCGTACAAGCTGATGGCGTTCGCGCTGTCGGGGGCCATCGCCGGGCTGGCCGGCGGGCTGTACGCCTACCGCGGTGAGCTGTACTCCGAGAAGGACTTCCAGGACCCGCAGGGCTTCACGCTCGCGCTGCTGTTCGTCGTCATGTGCGTCGTCGGCGGCCTGGGCAACCGGCTGGGCGTGGTCGTGGCGGGTGCCTTCTTCGGGCTGCTGAGCCAGCTGCTCGACAAGCTGTTCCTCTGGAGCCCGGTCCAGTCGGTGGCGCAGCACATCCCCGTGCTCGACGGCTACTACGGGCCGCGCAAGGAGGCCCTCGCCGGGCTGATCGGCGCCCTGCTGCTCCTGCAGACCTTGCTGTTCAACCGCGGCGGCCTCGGGGCGCAGCTGCGCCCGCTGGCGCGCTGGATGAGCGGCCACCCCTTCGAGCGGCACGACTCCTCGGCCGAGTCCGGCCCCGGCGCGGTGGAGGGCTCCAGTGTCCGTGCTTGAGGTCAGCGACCTGTCGATCCGCTTCGGCGGCCTGCAGGCGCTCCAGGACGTCTCGCTGCAGGTCAACGAGTTCGAGATCGTCGGGCTGATCGGCCCCAACGGCGCCGGCAAGACGACCGCCTTCAACTGCATCACCGGCTTCTACACACCGGACACCGGCAAGGTGCTCTACCGCGGGACGGACGTCACCCGGACCCCGCCGCACAAGAAGGCCGCGATGGGCTTCGGACGCACCTTCCAGAACGTCGGGATGGTGAAGAGCTCGACGGTCCTGGAGAACCTCAAGACCGCTCAGCACGCACGAGTCCGGTACGACGCCGGAGCCGGCCTGCTCGGCGGTGCCCGCGTCGCGGCCGAGGAGCGGGCGCTCGCGGAGAAGGCGGACGCGATCCTCGAGCTGCTGGGCCTGACCGAGGTCCGCGACCTGCGGGTCGGCGGTCTGTCCTACGGCACCCTCAAGCTGCTCGAGCTCGGCTGCGCCCTCGCGACCGAGCCCGACGTGCTGCTGCTCGACGAGCCGTCGTCCGGCATGGGACCGGAGGAGTCGCACGCGCTGGGGGAGCGGCTGCTCGACCTGCGCAAGACGTTCGGCCTCACGATGCTGCTCATCGAGCACCACGTGCCTCTGGTGCTGTCGGTCTGCGACCACGTCTACGTGCTCAACTTCGGCCGGCTGCTCGCGGAGGGCAAGCCGACCGTCATCCAGACCCACCCGGAGGTCGTCGCCGCCTACCTCGGCGGGGAGGCGCCGGAGGCGCTGGAGGCCACCGAGGAGACCGCCGAGGAGGCGGCCCTGGACGAGCAGCTCGAGCACGCCGTCGAGGATTACGTGCCGCCGGTGAAGAAGGCGCCCGCGAAGAAGAAGGCAGCCCCGCGGAAGAAGGTGGCGCAGTGAGCCTGCTCGAGGTGGAGGACCTGCGCACCGGCTACGGCGCGCTGCCGGTGCTGCAAGGGATCTCGTTCTCCGTCGAGGAGGGTGAGACCGCCGTGATGTTCGGCCTCAACGGCGCCGGCAAGACGACCACCGTCAACGCCATCGCCGGCCTGCTGCCCGCCTGGTCGGGCCAGGTCCGGCTCGACGGCAAGGTCATCTCCGGGCTCGAGCCCCCGAAGGTCGTCGCCGCCGGCATCGGCCTGTCGCCCGAGGGGCGCCGGGTGTTCCCGCAGCTGTCGGTGCTGACCAACCTGCGGCTCGGTGCCTGGACCCGCAAGGGCGAGGGCAAGAAGGCCGCCGAGGAGACGATCGAGCGGGTCTTCGGCTACTTCCCCCGCCTGGAGGAGCGCAAGGACCAGCTCGCCGGGACGATGTCGGGAGGCGAGCAGCAGATGCTCGCCATCGGGCGTGCGGTGATGAGCAAGCCGCGGGTGCTGCTCATCGACGAGGCGTCGCTGGGGCTGTCGCCGAAGCTCGCGCAGACGGTGTTCCAGGTGGTGAGCCAGATCAACGACGACGGCACCACGGTCGTCATCGTGGAGCAGAACGTCGGCGTCCTGCCCTACGCCGACCAGGCGCTCATCATGGAGAAGGGCACCATCACCTTCGACGGGCGCGGTGCCGAGCTCGAGCGCTCGGGCGACCTGCGCAAGACCTACCTCGGAGAGGCGTCGTAGCAGGACTTCCCTGCGCCGCCGCGAACTCTCACCCCACCCCCATCACCCAGGGAGCACGTCATGAACCGGTTCTCGCCCGGCAAGCTCGGTGGTCTGCTGTCGCTGACCTTCGTCGCCTTGGGCCTGCTGCTCATCGGGCTGGGCTACAACGGCATGGCGAGCAACCACACCGTGCCGCAGCAGATGCCGTACCTGCTGTCGGGTGGCCTCGTCGGCCTGTCCTTCGTGGTCTTCGGGACCGGGCTCATGATCAACCAGAGCGCGCGTGAGGACCGCCAGCGCATGGAGGGCGTGCTCCTCCAGATCCTCGACGCGCAGTCGCAGGGCGCGCTGCCGGCGCGGGTGCCGAGCGACGCCGACGGGCTGTTCGCCGCCGGGGCTGCGAGCTTCCACCGACCCGGCTGCCGGCTCGTCGACGGGCGCGAGGAGGTCAGCTACGTGACCGCCACCGAGGCGCAGGCGCGCGACCTCAAGGCCTGCCGCGTCTGCCAGCCCGAGGTCGCGGCCACCAACGTCACGATCCGCTAGCGCGGCGCGCGCCGGCCACGGCGGGCGCGCAGGTAGTCGCTCACGACGTACTCGCCCAGCCGCTCGGGGTCGGCAGCGAAGACCCGGCCGCCGTTGCGCTGCGCGAGGTGCTCGACGAAGTCCACCAGGCGCGGCTCGTCGTCGAGCATGAAGACGTTGATGGTCGCGCCCCGCCGGGTGATGCGCTCGACCTCGGCCATGGTCAGCTCGAGGGTCTCGGGCATCGGCGGCCAGCAGAAGTCGGCGTAGCCGTCCCGGGTGAGGTGCGCGGTCGGCTCGCCGTCGGTCACGACCATGACGACGGGCTCGGCATCGGGGTGCTTGCCGAGGAACCGGCCGGCGAGCATCAGCGCGTGCTGCAGGTTGGTGCCCTGCACCCGCTGCGGGTCGAGGCCGGCGAGCTGCTCGGCGCGCAGCACCTGCGCGTAGTCGCTGAAGCCGATCACCTCGATCGTGTCCTGGGGGAACCGGGTGGTGACGAGCGAGTGCAGTGCCAGCGTGGTCTGCTTCGCGGCGGCCCAGGTGCCGCGCAGCTCCATGGAGAACGACAGGTCGACGAGCAGGGCCACCGCTGCGGTGGTGCGGCGCTCGGTCTCGACGACCTCGAAGTCGTCGACCTTCAGGTGCACCGG
>JBAVRG010000366.1:0-2404 GCA_049694795.1 Mycobacteriales bacterium | reverse complement strand
GGCCGATCCGGTTGCCGCCGATCCCGAGCCGCAGCTGCTGCCGGGCACCGGCCGGCTGGTCGCGGTGTGGGGGCCGACCGGGGCCCCCGGGCGCACCACCGTCGCCCTCGGGCTCGCCAGCGAGCTGGCCGGGCTGGGGTGGCCCTCGTTGCTCGTCGACGCCGACGGGTACGGCGGCGTGGTGGCCCAGCTGCTGGGGCTGCTCGACGAGTCGCCGGGTCTGGCGGCCGCGTGCCGGCTGGCCAACAACGGGGCGCTCGACCTGCCGGCACTCGCGGGCCTGGCCCGTCAGGTCTCGCCGGCGCTGCGGGTGCTGACCGGGATCGGTCGGGCCGACCGCTGGCCGGAGCTGCGCCCGGCCGCGATGGAGGCGGTGCTCTCGCTCGCGGCCTCACTGGCCGCCGTCACCGTCGTCGACTGCGGGTTCTGCCTCGAGCAGGACGAGGAGCTGTCCTACGACACGATGGCGCCGCGTCGCAACGGCGCCACCCTGGCCGTGCTCGAGCAGGCCGAGACGGTGCTGGCCGTCGGGACGGCCGACCCGGTGGGCCTGCAGCGGCTGGTCCGCGGGCTGGCCGATCTCAAGGAGGCGGTCCCGGGCACCCGACCGGTGGTGGTGGTGAACCGGCTGCGCGCGTCCGCCGTACCGGGGGACGCGGAGGCCGAGGTGCGGGCCGCGCTGGCGCGCTACGCCGGCATCGAGGACCTCACGGTGGTCCCGCTCGACGTCGCGGGCGTCGACACCGCGGTCGCCGCAGGGCAGACGCTCGCGGAGGCCGCGCCCGGATCACCCGCACGGCTGGCGATCCGGGCCCTGGCTGCCTCGCTCGTGGGGGCGCCGACGCCCGCCCGCAGGCGCAGGCTGCTGCGGCGCTGAGGTCCTCCGGCAGGGCTCAGCGCTGGAGGTACTTGCCGAGCTCCTGACGCGCCACGGTGCGCACGTGCACCTCGTCCGGCCCGTCGGCGAGCCGAAGCGTCCGCATGCCGGCCCACATGGCGGCCAGCGGGAAGTCGTCGGAGACCCCGCCGCCGCCGTGCACCTGGATGGCCCGGTCGAGGACGTTGAGCGCCACGCGCGGGGCGATGACCTTGATCGCCGCGATCTCGGTGCGGGCGCCGCGGGCACCGACGTTGTCGATCATCCACGCGGCCTTGAGGGTCAGCAGCCGCGCCTGCTCGATCTCCATGCGGCTCTCGGCGATCTGCTGCTGCACCACGCCCTGGCGGGCGAGCTCCTTGCCGAAGGCGACGCGGGACGCGGCCCGCTCGCACATCAGCTTGAGCGCCCGCTCGGCCACGCCGATCGACCGCATGCAGTGGTGGATGCGCCCCGGACCGAGCCGGGCCTGGGCGATCATGAAGCCGTCGCCCTCGTTGCCGATCAGGTTGGACGCCGGCACCCGCACGTCGGTGAAGCGGACCTCGCCGTGCCCGTGCTGGTCCTGGTAGCCGAAGACGGGCAGCGCCCGCACGACCTCGACACCAGGGGTGTCGACCGGGACCAGGATCATCGACTGCTGGCGGTGCACCGACTCGCTCGGGTCGGTCTTGCCCATCAGCACCATGATCTTGCAGCGCGGGTCGTTGATGCCGGTCGTCCACCACTTGCGCCCGTTGATGACGTAGTCGTCGCCGTCCCGCTCGATCCGGGTGGCGATGTTGGTCGCGTCCGAGGAGGCGACGTCGGGCTCGGTCATCGCGAACGCCGAGCGGATCTCGCCGTCGAGCAGGGGCTGCAGCCACTGCGCCTTCTGCTCGGCGGTGCCGAACATGTGCAGCACCTCCATGTTCCCGGTGTCGGGGGCGGCGCAGTTGATGGCCTCGGGGGCGATGTGCACCGACCAGCCGGTGAGCTCGGCGAGCGAGGCGTAGTCGAGGTTCGACAGCCCCGAGACGTCGGGGAGGAAGAGGTTCCACAGACCGCGCTCGCGGGCCTCGGCCTTCAGCTCCTCCACCACCGGCGGGAGGCTGTGGTCGCCGTACCCCTTGTCGCGGCGGTAGGCCTCGTAGGACTCCTCCGCAGGGAACACCCGCTCGTCCATGAAGTCCTGCAGACGACCGAGGTAGTCCTTCGCCTTCGGCGACAGGTCGAAGTCCATGGAGCGCACCTTTCACAGGGGTGACAGTCGTGTGGCACCTTCCCACGGCGGCGCAGAGGCCGGACGGCGACCCCTCTACGCTGGCTCGCGTGAGGATCCCCGGAGGTGACCTGGCGCCCGCTCGCCGACGTCGGTACGGCGGTGGGTACGGTCGCCGCAGACGGCGCCGCGGCCCGCGCGTCCTCCTCGTCCTGGTGCTGCTGCTCGGGGTCGGTGCGGGTGCGGCGTACTGGCTGCGCCGCGACGACACGGCGGTGCCGCAGCGGCTGACGAGCGCCCCCTGCCCGACGCCTGCTGCCGCGCCT
>JBAVRG010000365.1:0-17326 GCA_049694795.1 Mycobacteriales bacterium | reverse complement strand
AGGTGCGCTGGGGGTGGAGTGCCGCTCCGCCGACGAGGAGCTGGTCGCGGACGTACGACGTGCCCTCGACGACGCACGCACCCGGGCCGCGGTCACCGCGGAACGGTCCGTGCTCGCCGCGCTCGAGGCCGGCTGCTCCGCGCCGGTGGGCGCCCTGGCCGAGGTGGCCGAGGGAGACGACGGCCCCGAGGTGTTCCTGCGCGGGCTCGTCGCCGCGCTCGACGGGTCGGACGTGGTGCGCCTGTCGGCGACCGGCCCGACGCACGACGCGACCGAGGTGGGCCGGCGGCTGGCCGCCGAGCTCCTCGACCTCGGCGCTGCAGACCTGATGGGGGCAGCCCCGTCACCAGAGTCATCACCCTTCAGCGCAACAGGAGAAACACGATGAGCTCGACCCGCACCCGCCGGCCCGCCGGCCAGGTCGCCCTGGTGGGCGCCGGCACCGGTGACCCGGGGCTGCTCGCCCGGCGCGCCGCCGACCTGCTCGCCGCCGCCGACGTCGTCATCGCCGACGAGCGGGTGTCCGCGCAGGTGCTCGCCCTCGCCGGTCCGGAGGCCGAGGTCCGGCTCGTCGCCCCCGGGGAGCTGCAGGGAGCGGCGCTGGTGTCGGCGGCCAAGGAGGGCAGGCACGTCGTCCGGCTGTACCCCGGTGACCCGTTCCTCGCCGACGACGGCACCAAGGAGGCCGAGGCGGTCGTCAAGGGCAAGCAGCGGCTCGAGGTGGTCCCCGGGCTGCCCGCGCCCGTCGCCGTACCGGCCTTCGCAGGTGTGCCGGTGGGGATGCCGCGCATCGTCGCGCGGGTCGAGGACGGCCTCGACTGGGCCGGGATCGCCGCAGCCCCAGGCACTCTCGTGCTGACCGCGCTGGTCGGCGAGGTCGCGAAGGCCGCGGCCGCGCTGGTCGAGCACGGCCGTCGGGCCGACACCCAGGTCTCGGTCACCGTCGGGGGCACGACCTCCGAGCAGCGCACCGTCGTCAGCACGCTCGCCGACGTCGAGGCTGACGTCGCCGAGCTCGCCGGTGACGCGGTCGTCGTGGTCGGCGACGCCGTGAAGAAGGCCGACAAGCTCGGCTGGTTCGAGCAGCGCGCCCTCTACGGCTGGCGGGTCCTGGTGCCGCGCACCCGCGACCAGGCGGGCGTGCTCTCGGACGCGCTGCGGGCCTACGGCGCGATCCCGGTCGAGGTCCCGACCATCGCCGTCGAGCCCCCGCGCACCCCCGCTCCGATGGAGCGCGCCATCAAGGGCCTGGTCACCGGTCGCTACCTGTGGGTGGCGTTCACGTCCACGAACGCCGTCAAGGCGGTCCGCGAGAAGCTCGAAGACTTCGGTCTCGACGCGCGGGCCTTCGCCGGCGTGAAGGTCGCCGCCGTCGGCGAGGCCACCGCCGCGGCGCTGGTGGAGTTCGGCATCAAGCCCGAGCTCGTGCCGTCCGGGGAGCAGAGCTCCGAGGGCCTGCTCAAGGACTGGGCGCCGTACGACGAGGTGTTCGACCCGATCGACCGGGTCTTCCTGCCGCGCGCCGACATCGCCACCGACACGCTGGTCGCCGGGCTGAAGGACCTGGGCTGGCAGGTCGACGACGTCACCGCCTACCGCACCGTGCGGGCGGCCCCCCCGCCGGCCGAGACCCGCGAGGCGCTCAAGGGGGGCGGCTTCGACGCGGTGCTGTTCACCAGCTCCAGCACGGTCCGCAACCTCGTGGGCATCGCCGGCAAGCCGCACGACACGACGATCCTCGCGGCCATCGGCCCGCAGACGAAGGCGACCGCCGAGGAGCTCGGCCTGCGCGTCGACGTGCTCGCCCCCAAGGCCGACATCCTCTCCCTCGTCGAGGGCCTGGCCGAGCACGCCCTGGCCCTGAGGGCCGCGGGTGAGCTGCCGCCGGCTGCCCGTCGCCGCCGGGGTGCGAAGAAGGCGGCGTCGCGGAGCAAGAAGTGACCTTCCCCGCGGCCCGGCCGCGCCGGCTGCGCCGCACCCCCGCGCTGCGCAGGCTGGTGGCCGACGTCCGGGTCGCGCCCGCGGACCTGGTGCTGCCGGTGTTCGTCAAGGAGGGGATCGCGGAGCCGGCACCGATCGCCTCCATGCCGGGTGTGGTGCAGCACACGCGCGACTCGCTGCGCAAGGCCGTCGCCGAGGCCGCCTCGGCGGGGGTCGGCGGGGTGATCCTGTTCGGGATCCCGGCGGTGAAGGACGCCCGCGGCTCAGGTGCCGACGACCCGTCCGGGATCGTGCAGCTCGCCCTGGCCGACGTGGTCTCCGAGGTCGGCGACGCGCTCGTGGTGATGAGCGACCTGTGCCTGGACGAGTACACCGACCACGGCCACTGCGGGCTGCTCACCGAGACCGGCGAGGTCGACAACGACAGCACCCTCGAGCGCTACGCCTCGGCCGCGGTCGCTCAGGCGCACGCCGGCACGCAGGTCGTCGCGCCCTCCGGGATGATGGACGGTCAGGTCGCCGCGATCCGCACGGCCCTTGACGCGCAAGGGTTCTCGGGCCTGCCGATCCTGTCCTACTCCACGAAGTACGCCTCCGCGTTCTACGGTCCGTTCCGCGACGCGGCGGAGTGCGCACCGCAGTTCGGCGACCGCTCGGCCTACCAGCAGGACGCCGCACGGTCGGCCGACGAGGGCGTCCGGGAGGCTCTGCTCGACGTCGCCGAGGGCGCGGACGCGGTGATGGTGAAGCCCGCGCTGGCGTACCTCGACGTCGTGCGCGCGGTGTCACAGGCCGTCGACGTGCCGGTCGCCGCGTACCAGGTGTCGGGCGAGTACGCGATGGTCGAGGCGGCCGCCGCGCAGGGCTGGATCGACCGGGAGCGGATCGTCCTCGAGCAGCTGGTCGGCATCCGCCGGGCCGGCGCCTCGATGGTCCTCACCTACTGGGCCACCGAGGCCGCAGGCTGGCTGTCCCGGTCCTGAGCAGCGCCAGCCGGGGCAGCGTCACCCGGGGCACGGAGAGCGTGCCGCTCCGTGCGGCCCGCCTGGCCTCCAACCGCTGGGCGCGGGCCCGGGTGAGGAGGCGCAGGATGGTGAAGACGCCCACCAGCGTGATCAGGCGGTTGACGTTCACCGCCGGTCGCCAGGTCACCGTGCCGTCTTTGATCACGTAGGCGCCGGCGGGCTTCCCCGACACCCCGAAGCCGCCGCCCTCGCCCTCCTGACCGCTCTGGTCGTGCCCCCCGCCGCCACCGCCGCCACCGCTCACCGTCGCGGCGGTGATGACGGTGATGCCGTCGTGCTCGTAGGGCTCCCCGAAGACGCGCTTCACCGTCACCGCGTCCCGGGCCGTCGTCATCAGCTCGTCGATCTTCACAGTCCCCTCCGCTCACCGTGTCTGCGGGCCCGTGCAGCGACCCAGGTCGTCTGCTCAGCCTCCGTGGCCGGGTCGCTGCACTGCAGAGGCGAACGTCCCGGGGGGCCGTGGTCGCGTGCCGGTATCAGGTGACGACTCGTCGCCAGGCCGCCTCGGAGCCCCGCGAGGTCCCCGCCCGGGGGACAGGGTTGGATGGGTGCCATGACGTACGACTTCGACGCGCCTGCCTCGCAGGCGCTGTTCGACCGCGCGCTCGCCGTGATCCCTGGCGGGGTCAACTCGCCGGTGCGCGCCTTCAGGGCGGTCGGCGGCACGCCCCGCTTCATGGTCAGCGGGAAGGGGGCCTACCTCACCGACGCCGACGGTCGCGAGTACGTCGACCTCGTCTGCAGCTGGGGGCCGATGATCCTGGGGCACGCCCACCCGGCGGTGGTGGAGGCCCTGCAGGTGGCGGCTGCCAAGGGCACGTCGTACGGGACCCCGAGCCCCGGCGAGGTCGACCTGGCCGAGGAGATCGTCGCCCGGGTGGCCCCCGTCGAGCAGGTGCGGCTGGTGAGCAGCGGCACCGAGGCGACGATGAGCGCGGTGCGGCTCGCGCGCGGGTTCACCGGTCGCAGCAAGGTGGTGAAGTTCGCCGGCTGCTACCACGGGCACGTCGACGCGCTGCTCGCCAGCGCGGGCTCCGGCGTCGTCACCTTCGGGCTGCCGGACACACCGGGCGTCACCGGGGCCAGCGCGGCGGACACGATCGTGCTGCCCTACAACGACCTGGGCGCCGTCGAGGCGGCCTTCGAGGTGTACGGCTCCCAGATCGCCTGCGTCATCACCGAGGCGGCCGCCGCCAACATGGGCGTGGTGCCGCCGCTGCCAGGCTTCACGCAGGGGCTGCGCGACCTCACCGCCCGCCACGGGGCGCTGCTGGTCCTCGACGAGGTGATGACCGGCTTCCGGGTGAGCCGCTCCGGCTGGTACGGCCTGGAAGGCATCACGCCCGACCTGATGACCTTCGGGAAGGTGATGGGCGGCGGGCTGCCCGCCGCGGCCTTCGGCGGCCGCGCGGACGTGATGGCGCAGCTCGCGCCCGCGGGCCCGGTCTACCAGGCCGGCACGCTGTCCGGGAACCCGCTCGCGGTCGCCGCCGGGCTCACGACCCTGCAGCACTGCTCCGACGAGGTCTACGCCCACGTCGACGCGACCGCGGCGACCGTGGCGCGGCTCACCGCTGAGGCGCTCGCCAAGGAGGGCGTGCACCACCGGGTCAACACCGCCGGCTCGCTGTTCAGCGTCTTCTTCGCCGACCACGCCGTCGTCGACTACGCGACCGCGACCCGGCAGGAGGCGCTGCGCTACAAGGCGTTCTTCCACGCGATGCTTGCCGATGGGGTCTACCTCCCGCCGTCGGCGTACGAGGCGTGGTTCGTCAGCGCCGCCCACGACGACGCGGCGCTCGAGCGCATCGAGAAGGCGCTGCCGAAGGCGGCCGCGGCGGCTGCCGCCGTACCGGCTCCGGAGGTCGTGCACGAGCCGACGGCGGAGGACCGGGCATGAGGACCACGGTGCACCTGCTGCGGCACGGCGAGGTCCACAACCCGGACGGGATCCTCTACGGCCGGCTGCCCGGGTTCCGGCTCAGCGACGACGGCCGCAAGATGGCCGTGGACGCCGCGGCGGCGCTGCGCGGCCGGGACGTCAGCGAGGTGGTCGCCTCGCCCCTGCTGCGGGCGCAGGAGACCGCCGAGCCGATCGCGGCGGTCTTCGACCTGGCGATCACCACCGACGACCGGCTCATCGAGAGCGAGAACCACTTCGAGGGCACGAAGTTCGGGGTGGGCGACGGCGCGCTCAAGCGCCCGGCCAACTGGCCCTACCTGCGCAACCCGTTCCGGCCCAGCTGGGGCGAGGAGTACCTCGCGGTGGCCCGCCGGATGCTGCATGCCGCGGAGGAGGCGCGCGACCGCAACCTGGGCCGCGAGGTCGTCTGCGTCAGCCACCAGCTCCCCATCTGGACCTTGCGCCGGTACGTCGAGGGCCGCCCGCTGTGGCACCGCCCGGACCGTCGGCAGTGCGGCCTGGCGTCCCTCACCTCCCTCACCTGGGAGGACGAGCGGCTGCTCACCGTCACCTACAGCGAGCCCGCGGGGGAGGCCTCGCGCCGGCCGGGTCACGGCGCCTGAGCCGGTCGTGACCCGGACCACCCTGCCCGGGTAGGCAGCCGGTCGGCGCGTGACCGACACTGGAAGGGTCGTCCCTCCTCCGCACCCGAGACAGGTCCCCGTGCGTCGCTCCCTCCTGCCCGCCCTCGCGGTGTGCGTGCTGGTGACCGCGTGCACCGGCCGGACGGGCACCAACACCGACAGCGGCACGTCCCCGCAGCTCAAGACCGTGGGCGGGCTGACCGGCGGCGTCTTCCGTGCCGGTGACCGCGACCCCGCTCCCGAGCTCGCGGGCCGCACGCTCGACGGCACCTCGCTCGACCTGGCGAGCCTGCGCGGCAAGGTCGTGGTCGTGAACTTCTGGGCGTCCTGGTGCGCCCCCTGCCGCGCGGAGGCGCGCAACCTCAACAGCGTCTACGCCCAGACCAGGGCCAAGGGCGTGGAGTTCGTCGGGATCGACATCAAGGACGACGATGTCGCGGCCAAGGCCTTCCAGCGCTCCAAGGGCGTGCCCTACCCCTCGCTGTTCGACCCGTCGGGCCTGCTGCTGCTGAAGTTCCGCGGTCAGGCGCCGCAGTCGCCGCCCACGACGATCGTCCTCGACCGGCAGGGTCGGGTCGCAGCCCGCTTCCTGCAGGCGGTCACCGAGACCGAGCTGCTCATCCCGGTGCAGGTCCTGGCGGACGAGAAGGCATGAGCGGCGTCGCCGACAGCTTCGTGTCGACCGTGACGGACGGGCCGGTGCTGGTGGCCCTGCCGGTCGCCGCGGCCGCCGGGCTGGTCAGCTTCCTGTCGCCGTGCGTGCTGCCGCTGGTGCCCGGCTACCTGTCCTACGTCACCGGACTGGCCGGGGTGGACCTGGCCGAGGAGCGCCGGCGGCGTGGCCGGGTGCTGCTCGGAGCGGCGCTGTTCGTGCTCGGCTTCAGCGCGGTGTTCGTCAGCGAGGGCGCGTTCTTCGGAGGCCTCGGCTCCGAGCTGCAGGTGCACCAGCGGGTCGTCGACGTGGTCCTCGGCACCCTCACCGTCGTCCTGGGGCTGGCGTTCCTGGGGCTGATCCCGGGCATGCAGCGCGAGCTGCGGTTCCACAACCTGCCCAGGGCGGGGCTCGCGGGGGCTCCGCTGCTCGGCGTGCTGTTCGGCGTGGGGTGGACGCCGTGCCTCGGGCCCACCCTCGGCGCGGTGCAGGCCCTCGCGTTCAGCCAGGCCAGCGCCGGGCGCGGGGCGCTGCTCACCTTCGGCTACTGCCTCGGGCTCGGGATCCCGTTCCTGCTCACGGCCTTGGCGTTCCGGCGGGCCCTCGGGGCCTTCGCGGTCGTCAAGCGGCACTACGACGTCGTGCTGCGCGTCGGGGGCGGCATGCTCGTGGTCGTGGGGCTGCTTCTCGTCAGCGGCGTGTGGGAGCAGCTCATGATCCACCTGCGCACCACCGTCAACGGGTTCACGCCGAGCGTGTGATGACCGAGCTCGACGAGGCGACCCGCCTCACGACCCAGCCCGCCCCGGTGGCGGAGCCGCGCCGCGGCGACCCGTTCGGCCCGCTGCGCTTCGGCTGGCGGCAGCTGACCAGCATGCGCACCGCGCTGCTGCTGCTGTTCCTGCTCGCCCTGGCCAGCGTCCCCGGCGGCTTCCTGCCGCAGCGCCGCATCAACCCGCTGCGGGTCAACCAGTACCTCGCCGCGCACCGCACCGTCGGCCCGCTGATGGACAAGCTGTCGCTGTTCGACGTCTTCAGCTCGGTGTGGTTCTCCGCGATCTACCTGCTGCTGTTCGTCTCCCTCATCGGCTGCCTGGTGCCCCGCACCCGCCTGCACGCGCGGGCGCTGCTCGCCCGGCCGCCGAAGGTGCCCCGCACGCTGGCCAAGCTGCCGGTCTCGGAGCGCTGGGAGAGCACCGACCCCGACCCGATGGCGCGCGCGGAGCGGGCGCTGCGCGGCTGGCGCACCGAGCGCCGCGGCAACGAGCTGTCGGCCGAGAAGGGCTACCTGCGCGAGACCGGCAACCTGCTGTTCCACCTGTCCCTCGTGCTGCTGCTCATCGGCATCGCCGTCGGCGCCTTCCGCGGCTTCAAGGGCACCGTGCTCGTGGTCGAGGGCAAGGGCTTCAGCAACTCGGTGGCGCTGTTCGACGACATCACACCCGGCCGGCGCTTCCAGGCCTCGTCGCTCGTGCCGTTCAGCCTCACCCTGGACCAGTTCAGGGCCAGCTACACCGACGACGGCAAGGCGCTCACCTTCGACGCCGACATCCACTGGTCGACACCGGGCTCGGCGCAGCACCGGTACGACGTCCGGGTCAACCACCCGCTCGTGGTCGGCGGTGCCAAGACCTACCTCATCGGCCACGGGTACGCGCCGCACGTCGTCGTGCGGGACCGCACCGGAGCGGTCGTCCTCGACCAGGCGGTGCCGTGCCTGCCCCAGGACCCGAAGTTCCTGTCCAGGTGCGTCATCAAGGCACCGGACGCCGCCGGCAAGCAGCTCGGGTTCGAGGGCGTCTTCACCCCCACGACCGTGACGGACGCGAACCAGCGGGTGGGTTCGACGTACCCGGGTCTGCGCAACCCCGCCCTGACCCTCGTCGCCTACGAAGGCGACCTCGGGCTCGACGGCGGCACCCCGCAGTCGGTCTACAGCCTCGACAAGACCTCGCTGAAGCCGGTCGACCGCGGGCAGGCGCACGCGCTGCTGCCCGGCCAGGTCTTCCGGCTCCCGGGCGGCGGCTCGCTGACCTACGTCGACACCCGGCAGTGGGCGACCTTCCAGGTGACCCAGGACCCCGGGAAGCTCATCGCGCTGGTCGCCGCGGTCGGCATGGTCGGTGGGCTGCTGCTGTCGCTGTTCGTGCGCCGCCGCCGGCTGTGGGTCCGGGTAGGCGAGCAGCAGGGGGCGCCCTCTACCGTGGAGGTCGGCGGGCTCGCCCGCACCGACCCCGAGGCGTTCGCCGCGGAGTTCACCGAGATCGTCGCCAGGATGAGGGAGTGACTGTGCCCGACCAGGGGCTCGGCCGGCTCGGAGACGGCCTGCTGTTCGCCGCCGTCATCGTCTACGCGCTGGCGATGCTGGGCTACGCCGGCGAGCAGGCCTCACGCAAGGCGCGCCGCGCGGTGACGCCCGTGCGCGCCGAGGCGAAGGTGCTGCTCGGCGCCGGCGGCCCGCCCGTCACGGTGCCGGCCGAGACGATCACGGTCGAGACGCCCTCGCGGGCCGGCCGCTTCGCGCTCGTCCTCACGGTGTGCGGCTGGGCCGTGCACCTGGCCTCCCTCGTGGCCCGCGGCTTCGCGGCGCACCGGGTGCCCTGGGGCAACATGTACGAGTTCTCCAGCGCGGTCGCGCTGGTGGCCGTGACGTTCTTCCTCGTGCTGGTCGCGCGCGGCCGGGTGGAGCGGGCGCTGGGCGCCTTCGTGATGCTGCCGGTGGTGCTCTACCTCGGCCTGGCGGCGACCGAGCTCTACACCGCCGCCGGCCCGCTGGTCCCGGCCCTCAACAGCTACTGGATCAAGATCCACGTCGCGGCGGCCATCATGGCCTCGGGCTCGTTCCTGCTCTCGGGCGTCGTGGCCCTGCTGTTCCTGCTCCGCACCCGGTACGACGACCGGGTGGCCGCCCGGCAGCCGGTGCGGTTCCCGGTGACGCTGGGGGCCCAGCTGCCGGCGGCGCCCGTCCTCGACCGGGTGTCCTACTCGGTGATCGCGTTCGCCTTCCCGGTGTGGACCTTCGCGATCATCGCCGGCGCGATCTGGGCCGAGGCCGCCTGGGGTCGCTACTGGGGCTGGGACCCCAAGGAGACCTGGTCGTTCATCACCTGGGTGCTCTACGCCGGCTACCTGCACGCCCGCGCGACCGCCGGGTGGAAGGGCCGCAAGGCCGCGTGGGTCGCGGTGGCAGCGGCTGTCGCCCTGGTCATCGACTACTACGTCGTCAACATCTTCGTGGTCGGGCTGCACTCCTACGCCTGAGCGTCCCGCTCACGCGGGGGGTGCCTCGTCCTCCTGGTCGCGCAGCCGGCGGGCCTGCTCGGCAGCCCTCTTGCGCTGCTCCTCGGCGCGCTCGCGCAGTGCCGCGAGGAAGGCCGCGTCGTCGTCCGGGTTGGCCGCCACGGCGCGCCCCGGCCGGTCGTACTCCGGCGGGATCCCGGTGTTGCCCTTGTAGGGCAGCGAGCGGGTCGCTCCCTGCGGGCGGCCGGCCACCAGCCACAGCAGTGAGCCGATGTCGAAGAAGATCACGACGATCAGCACCCAGGTGAGCTTGGGCAGGTTGCGGACCGCCGCCTCGTCGCTCGTGATCGCGTCGATGATGCAGTAGACCCACAGCAGCATCAGGACGACACCCAGTGCCCCGTCGGCCAGCAGCACGTCAGACCCCCTTGTCGGGCGACACCGTATCCGGGTCCCCGGCAGCGCGCGGGCGCTTCGCCCGAGCGCTTGTTGCGTCTGCCCGGCCGCGGTCGCAGTGTGCACGGGAGCGGGCGAGGGGAGGTGCGCTGTGCAGGACCCCCTTGCCGGAAGGAGAACGCCCCGTCATGACGCTCGGACCAGGTCTCATCCCGCGACACCAGCTGGGCGAGCGGGAGATGCTGCTCGCCTACCTCGCTCGTCAGCGCGAGCTGGTCTTCTGGAAGCTCGCCGGACTCCCGGACGAGGCTGCCCGGGCCGTCCGCTCCCCGACAGGGTTGACCGTCCACGGCCTGGTGCGGCACCTGGAGAACGTCGAGCGGTCCTGGCTGCGGCGGCACTTCGCCGGGCAGCAGGACCTGCGCTTCGACTGGACCGACGCCGATCCCGACGCAGACCTGCAGGTGCCCGAGGGGGTGTCGCTGGTCTCGCTCCTGGCGGCCTACCGGGCCGAGATCGCCCTGTGCGACGAGGTCATCGCGGCCCACGACCTCGATGACGTGAGCGCCGTGCGCGACCACACGCTGCGCTGGATCGTCCTGCACCTCGTCGAGGAGATCGGCCGCCACCTCGGACACCTCGACCTGCTCGCGGAGCTCGCCGACGGGCGCACGGGAGAGGAGCCCGAGGGGGCGCCCCCGCCCGGGGTGGACGCGTGAGGGCGGCTGCGCCGCGCCGGCGGGGCCGGCGGGCGTCGATCAGCGCGTGACGCGGCGGTCCGGTGCCTCGAGGGCCGTCGGCTGGGTCGGCACCTGCGGGTCCATGCCCTCGCCGCGCAGCAGCGCGCGCACCTCGGACTCGCGGAAGCGCCGGTGGCCGCCCGGTGTCCGGATGCTCCCGATCCGTCCGGCCGAGGCCCAGCGGGTCACGGTCTTCGGGTCGACGCGGAACAGCGACGCGACCTCGCCCGGTGTCAGCAGCCGGTCGCGTTGCGGCCCTCGCGTGACCATCTCGTCAGCCATGTTCCTACCCCCCGCCGGGCACTGTCTCGTGCCCCTCTTGCCCGGTCAACGACCGAAAGCCCCTGATGTGACGGGATATCGCTTTTGGCCCCGTCGGTCAGGAGTGTGGCAGCACCCGGGGTGGGGCTGTCAGGCGGAGCGGCGGGTGGCGCGCAGCAGGCCCCGGAGCGCCTGGGTGCGGGAGCCGAGGGCACGGACCTGCGCGGCCCGGAGGGCCTGCGCGCGCAGGTCGGCGACGTGGTAGCTGCTGGCGAGGGACTGGTCGAGGGCGAACACGGTGTGCTCCTGGGCTTCATCGGTAGTAACGTCGTTGTTCCTACGAACCAGAGGCTAGTGCTGCATAGTTCCCGAAGAAACGACAAGAGGGTGTGAGATGGACGACATCGATCGGCAGCTCTTGGCGGGCCTGCTCGCGGACGCGCGCACCTCGTACGCCGACCTGGCCCGGCAGGTGGGCCTGTCGGCCCCGAGCGTCCACGACCGCGTCCGCCGGCTCGAGCGGGACGGCGTCCTGCGCGGCAGCTGCGCCGACATCGACCCGCACGCCATCGGGTTGGGCGTGTCGGCCCTGATCGGCCTGCAGCAGCGCGAGGGCGTCGACGCCGACGACATCGTCGCGGCGCTGGAGCAGGTCCCCGAGATCGAGGACTGCTGGTTCGTCGCCGGCGACGAGACCTTCGTGGTGAAGGTGCGGGTGGCCGACCTCGACGACCTCGACCGCACGCTGCGGGTGCTCCGGCACGTCCCCGGCGTCTCCCGCACGCGCACGACCGTGGTGCTGTCCACCCGCTTCGAGGGACGCCGGCGGGTCCCGGCTCGCACCTCCTGACCTGAACCGGGTGGACTGACCTGAACGGCCGGACCTGACCTGGACCGGACGGAGTTGTCACGGGAGATCGGAGATGGCCCGCGACGAGGCGAAAATGACCCGGATGTGCCATGGAGCCCGACGGCTTCGCTCGCGATCATCCGCAGCAGTCCGCGACTGTCCTGCTCGGCCGCCTTGCTCTGGAGATGCCCTGTGAACCGTCGACCGCTCCTCACCCGCGCTCTCGCCGGCGCCTCCGTGGCGGCGCTCGTCCTGTGCTCCGCCGGCGCCGCCGCTGCCTCCAGCACGACCTCGACGCCGGCGGCGGGGAAGGCGAGCAGCGCGCTCACCCTGCTGAGCCTGGGAGCCGGCGGCCACACCTTGGCCGTCGGCGACCTGTCCCTGGTCAGCGACACCACCACCGGGTCACCGGTCGCGCAGGTGGTCGTCACTCCGCTGGTCGCTGACGGCACGGCCTACGGCCGCCAGACCGTGACCCCGGCGTCCTCGCCGGTGAGCGTCCCGTCGCAGACCAGCCCCTCGGCGCTGTCCAGCGTGCTCTCGGTCGCGACGCCGTCGTTCTCCACGACCGCGTCCTCCGCGCCGTCCACGCACGCGGGAGCGTCCTCGCTCGGCACCGTCTCCCTGCTCGGTACGGCGTTGCCGGTGAGCGGGGTCGTCGACCTCGGGTCGGCGGTGAGCAGCACCACCGGTGCCATCGGCCAGAAGACGGTCACGCTCTCCAACCTGTCGCTGCCGAGCATCGCCGACCTGCTGGGCAAGGTCGGGATCGACCTCACCAAGCTCCCGGTCGGCACCCTCAGCACGCTCGTCACCGACCTCGGCATCGTGACGTCCGCCGTGAGCAGCGCGCAGACCGCGGTCGACAGCGCCCAGAGCGCCGTGGACGCAGCCACCACCGACCTGGCCACCAAGACGGCCGCTCTGACCAGCGCCCAAGGGGTGCTCGACACCGCGAACACGACCCTCACCAGCGCCACCAGCACCCTGCAGGGCGACCTCGACCTCATCGCGACGCTGGCCCCTGCCGTCCTGACCAGCGACCCGACCGCGAACACCATCGCCGGCTACGCCACCCTCGTCACGAACAACGACCCGCTGGTCGGCGTCATCGAGGCCGCGATCCCGGGCACCGGCGCCGCCTACACGGCCTACACCACCGCGCAGACCGCGGTCGCCACGGCGACGTCAGCAGTCGCTGCCGCCCAGGCCCTGGTGGACACCGCCCAGGCGCTCCTCACCACCCTCACCGGCACGCTGACCTCGGCCTTGAGCACTCTGCAGACCGCGGTCATCGGGGTGCTGTCGAGCACCCCGCTGGTGAGCCTCGACAGCCTCAGCGTGACGACCAAGGCGGCGGCGAGCTCGGCCAAGGCGGGCGGCCAGACCGCGCAGGTCGTGGGCGGGACCGTCACCGGGCTGAAGGTGCTCGGCACCGACGTGCTCGACACCGCCCTCGGCGCGAGCTCGGTCAACGTCGTCGATCTCGTCGGGAGCGCTGCGGGCACCGTGACGAGCACCATCAACGGCCTCACCAGCACCCTGTCCAGCGTGCTGTCGAGCGTCCCGAGCCTGCCCGCCCTGTCCGTGCCGGCGCCTCAGGTGCAGCTGCTCACCAAGAGCACCTCGACCTCCGTCGTCGGGGGCTTCGGCAAGGCCGTCACGACGGTGACCGGGCTGAAGATCACCGTCCCGGCCATCACGCTGCCGACCTCGATCGCGCTGCCGGGAGCAGCCAGCCTGCCGGCACTCATGGGCGTCACGCAGACCGTCGGCCAGCTCACCAGCGCGCCGATCTCGGTGCAGCTCGCCACCCTGAGCGACCAGGCGGCCTTCCGGCCGGCCGTGGTCACCACGACACCGGGTGGCAGCACCCCCGGTGGCAGCACCCCGGGCAGCAACCCGAACCTCGCGGCCACGGGTCTGCCCGCCGGAGTGGCCGCCACGGCGCTGCTGCTCCTGGGCTCCGCTGCCGTCCTTCGGCGCCGGCTGGCCTCGCAGGGCTGACCCACGGCTCGTCCACCGGCGGGCGCCGGGCCCCTCCGCGGAGAGGCCCAGCGCCCGTCGCCGTACCCTGTTCGTGAACGCATTCACAAGGGGGGGCGGGTCGTGGACACCGGTCCGGACAAGGAGAGCACGCCTGTGAGCAGCCTGCGCCGGACCGCGCTGGTCTACTCCTTCGGCCGCTTCGGGCTGTTCCTCGTCGTCGCCCTGCTGATCTGGTCGGTCACCGGCCTGGTCGGCCACCAGATCAACGGCTTCCCGCTGCTGCTCGCCGCCCTGCTGCTGTCCTCGATCGTCGGGCTGTTCGTGTTCGCCCGGCAGCGGGAGCGCTTCGCCGAGGCGCTGCAGGCCAAGCGAGCCGCGAAGGCCCAGCAGATCGCGGACCGCCGCGCCCGGCTCGAGGGTGACGGCGGCGGGGCCTAGCCTCGCCGCGTGCTCGCCGTCGCGGTCGGTCAGGGGCAGGTCGGGTTCGCCTCGGCCGAGCGGTCCTGGACCGGCACCCGCAGCGACCTCGAGCAGCTCGCCGACCGGCGGCTGGTGGTCTGGAGCGCCGCGTCGACGTCGCTGCTGCCGCTGCGGCCGCGTCAGGTGTGGGACCTCGCGGCCGTCCACAAGGTGCTGCACGGCGGTCGCCGCGACGACCCCGCCGCCGTCTGGGCCGCGGCCCATGGGCTGGCGCTGCCACCGCGCCCGGGCGAGGACCTCATGCTGCTCGACGCGGCGCTCTCACCGGTGGAGGGCTTCGCCGGACCTGTGCGCGCGGACGGCTCGCTGCACCCGGAGGCCGCGCGGCTGACCGACCCGGAGAGCTGGGCGCAGCTGGCCCTGCAGGTGCAGGCGCTGCAGGAGGTGGCCCTCAGGGCGCTGCCCGACCCGCGTGCGGTTCCGGTGGGGCCGCCCCTTGCCCTGGTCACCGCGTGGGCGGAGTCGGCCGCTGCGCTGCTCTGCAGCGAGCTGGAGCACGACGGCCTGCCCTTCGACGAGGGGGAGGCACGTCGGCTGCTCGCCACGGTCGTCGGCGAGCGCGACGACCGTGCGGCCCGAGATGCCCCGGTCCTCGCGCTGTTCCGCGGCGACGACGTGGACCTGCGCAACCCAGCCTCGGTACGCGCCGCCCTGCAACGCCTCGGGATCGAGGTGCCCGACACCCGGTCGTGGCGGCTGGAGGCCTTCCGCGAGGCGCACCCCGTGGTGGACGCCCTGCTCACCTGGAGGAAGGCCGAGCGGCTCGCGACGACGTACGGCCACGGCTGGCTGGCGCAGCACGTCTCGGGTGGCCGGCTGCGTGGTCAGTGGACCGCGGCCGACGGCGGCGCCGGGCGGATGACGGCGAGCGCCGGGCTGCACTCGCTGCCGGCGGAGCTGCGGTCCGCGGTGGCCGCAGAGCCCGGGCACGTCCTCGTCCGGGCCGACCTCGGCCAGGTCGAGCCACGGGTGCTCGCCGCGGTGTCCGGTGACCCGGCCTTCGCGCGGGCCGCTGCCGCGGACGACCTCTACACCCCGGTCGCCGCGCAGCTCGGATGCGACCGGCCGACGGCCAAGGTCGCGGTGCTCGCGGCGATGTACGGCCAGACGTCCGGTACGGCGGGCCAGGCACTGCGCCAGATGGAGCGGGCCTACCCGGCGGCGCTCGCCTACCTGCGTGCCGCGGAGAAGGCCGGGCGGTTGGGCACCGACGTGCGCACCCACGGCGGGCGACGGGTGCTCGTCGGCACCGGCGGGGTCGGTCGCTACGCCCGCAACGCCGTGGTGCAGGGGGCCGCCGCCGAGCTGTTCAAGGCCTGGGCGGCGGCGGTCCGCAACCGCCTGGCCCACGGCCGGATCGTGCTGTGCCTGCACGACGAGCTGCTGCTGCACGTGCCCGCGGACGAGGGCGACGCCGCCGTCGCGGTGCTGCACCAGGCGCTGCAGGACGTCGCCGGCCACTGGGCGAGCGGGTCCGGCGTGCGGTTCGTGGCCGACGTCGCGGTCGTCCGGCGCTGGTCCGACGCAAAGGGGCTGCCGGCGACGTAGGTTGCGGACGTGTCCGAATGGGTGGTGTGGCTCGTGGTGGCGGGGGCGCTCCTGGTCGCGGAGCTGCTCACCCTGACCCTGGTCCTCGGCTTGCTGTCGGGTGCCGCCGCCGTCACGGCGGTCGTGGCTCTCCTGGGTGCGCCCCTCGCCGGGCAGGTCGCCGCCTTCGCGGTGAGCGGCGCGGCGCTCCTGCTGCTGGTGCGGCCCTTGGCGCGACGGCACCGGGCCGGCCCGGCGATCACCACCGGCGCCGCGGCGCTCACCGGCCGCACCGCCCTGGTGCTGGTGGAGGTGACCGACCACACCGGTCGGGTCAAGGTCGGCGGCGAGTCGTGGTCGGCGCGGCCGCTCGTCCCGGGGACCACCGTCCCCGTCGGTGCCACCGTGGCCGTCGCCACGGTGGAAGGGGCCACGCTCGTCGTCTACCCGGAGGAGATCTAGATGGACGCCTTGATCATCGCGCCACTCGTGTTCGCGGTGGTGGTGCTCGCGATCGCGTCGCGGGCAGTGCGGGTGGTCCCGCAGGCGAGGGCCCGGGTCGTCGAGCGCTTCGGTCGTTACCAGCGGGTGCTCGAGCCGGGGCTCAACCTCGTGGTGCCCTTCGTCGACCGGCTGCGCCCGACCATCGACCTGCGTGAGCAGGTGGTGACGTTCCCGCCGCAGCAGGTCATCACGAAGGACAACCTGGTCGTGGGCATCGACATCGTCATCTACTTCCAGGTGACCGACCCCAAGGCGGCGACGTACGAGATCTCCAACTACCTGCAGGGCATCGAGCAGCTGGCGGTCACGACGCTGCGCAACGCGGTCGGCAACCTGCTGCTCGAGGAGTCGCTGACCAGCCGGGACACCGTCAACAGCCAGCTCGGCACCGTCCTCGACGAGGCCACCGGCAAGTGGGGCATCAAGGTCGCCCGCGTCGAGATCAAGGGGATCGAACCGCCGGCGACCATCCGGGACTCGATGGAGAAGTCGATGCGCGCCGACCGCGAGAAGCGGGCGACGATCCTCACTGCCGAGGGCGAGAAGGCCGCGCAGATCCTCGAGGCCGAGGGTCGTGCGCAGGCCGCCGTGACCCGCGCCCGCGGCGAGGCCGAGGCGGCCAAGCTGCGCGCCGAGGGTGAGGCAGCGGCGATCACGACGGTCTACAAGGCCCTGCACGAGGCCCGGCTCGACGACAAGCTGCTGGCCTACAAGTACCTCGAGCGGTTGCCGGACATCGCCTCCGGTGAGGCCAACAAGGTGTGGTTCGTCCCCACCGACCTCACCTCGGCGGCGACGAACCTCGCACAGGCCGTGCGCGGTGCGGTCGCCGCACCTGCGGAGAAGCCCGCCGCACCTGCGCGCTCTCGGCGCGCTCCTGCTTCCTGACATCCGTGCCGACCGGCGGTCAGGGGCGTGCCGCGCGTCGCCGGGACCGGGCGGTGAACGCCTTGGGAGGTCGGGCCGTGCCGATGCGCGTGCGAGCCTCGCGGGTCGTGCACGCCTCCCCACGAGGGACGCTCACCGCCGCCGGCTCGTACGACGTCCTGCACGCGCCGGGAGGGCGCCGGGCCGCCGGAACGCCCGTCCTCAGGACAGGGCGAGGCCGGCGGCGAGCAGGACGCCGTACCCGAGCTGGAGCTTGCCGGTCGCCTGCAGCACCGCGACCAGGTCG
>JBAVRG010000364.1:0-1856 GCA_049694795.1 Mycobacteriales bacterium | reverse complement strand
GCACGCCGTGCCCGGAGCCGCAGCCGGAGACGTCCGCGCCCCCACCGCCGGAAGTTCCCGATGCGGACACGCTCGCCTGGCAGGACTACGTCACCGTGCTGCAGCTGCTGGACCCACCGGGGCAGCCCCCGGTCACGAGAAGGGCAGCGGAACGAGAACGTCGGCGGCGACCGCCGCGAACAGCAAGGTGAGGTAGGCGATCGAGCCGTGGAAGAGCCGCGCCGGGTGCAGCCGCGCCTGCTGGCGCACCCGATACCGCAGGCCGTACGCCTCACGCAGGAACCAGCCCCCCAGCAGCACGGCTGAGGCGCCGTACAGGGGGCCGAGCGAAGCCACCGGCCACAGCACGAGCGAGGCGACCACCATCGCCCCGCTGTAGGCCACGATGCGGGCCGCCACGACGTCATCGCCGGCGACGACCGGCAGCATCGGCACCTTGGCCGCCCGGTAGTCGTCCTTGAACTGCATGGCCAGGGGCCAGAAGTGCGGCGGGGTCCACAGGAAGATGACGAGGAACAGCACCAGGGGCGCCCAGGTCAGCGAACCGGTCACGGCGGACCAGCCGATCAGAACGGGCATGCAGCCGGCGGCGCCTCCCCACACGATGTTGCTCGACGTCCGCCGCTTGAGGACTGCGGTGTAGACGAGCACGTAGAAGACGATCGCCACGACGGCGAGCCACGCGGCGAGCGCGTTCGTGGTCAGCAGCAGGGTGACGAAGGCCGCCACGGCGAGCAGCAGGCCGAAGACCAGGGCGCGGCGCGGCGGGAGGTCGTCGCTGGCCAGCGGCCGCCTCGCGGTGCGCCCCATCACCGCGTCGATGTCTCGGTCGAGGTAGCAGTTCAGGGCGTTGGCGCCGCCGGCCGCGAGCGAACCCCCCGTCAGCGTCGCGGCCAGCAGTGCGACGGACGGCAGGCCGCGCTGGGCGAGAACCATCGTCGGCACCGTCGTCACGAGCAGCAGCTCGATGATGCGCGGCTTCGTGAGCGCCAGGTAGAGCGCCAGGGTGCGACCCAGCCGTGCCGGCACTCGGACCGGGAACGGGGCGGCGGCGGCGTCGACCACGGGATCCCCCCTTGCATCGGCCCGGAACGGTCGTCACCAGGCCCCGTGCTCGTCACGCGCACCCTCAGGAGAGCGTCACGACGACGGCTCGGCGGCGAGCCCCCGTACGACTGAGAGGAAGCGGGCCTGGCTGGTGATAGGTCCGAGCCAGCGCGCGGCGACCCGGCCGCGGCGGTCGACGGCGACGGTGACCGGGATGCCCCCGACGTTCGCGACGTGGAAGCGCCTCAGCAGAGCTCCGGTGCTGTCGACGAGGGTGGGGTACGCCAGGCCGTACTGCCGGCCGAAGCGACGTCCGCGCTCCGGCGAGTCGCTCTCCAGGACGCCCAGCACCGAGACGCCGTCGGCCGCCTCGCCCCGCGCCACCCGGGACAGCAACGGCGCCTCCCGCTTGCAGGGCTCGCACCACGACGCGTAGAAGTTGATGACCACGACGTCCGGACGCAGCTGCGCCAGCGTCTGCTCGCTGCCCGTCAGCGTGCGGCCAGCGAGAGCAGGCGCGGCCTCCCGTCGAGGCAGGAGGCCACCACCTCGTGACGTGCCTGAGGCGGCCGGTGCCGCGCAGGACGTGGTGCACAGGACGGCCACGAGCGCGGCGAGGGCGGGCACGAGGGCGGGAGTGGCGACCCTCCCCCTGCTCCCCCGGCGCGACACAGCCGCAGCATGGCGACGATCACGCCACGGCTGTCAATGCCGAGGGAGGAGGGACTGCCGTCGCGGGCAGCCCAGGAGCGGGCCTCAGGCGTCGACCGAGGGACCCGAGATCCCGCCGGACGGGTCGTCGTCCCTGC
>JBAVRG010000363.1:0-15357 GCA_049694795.1 Mycobacteriales bacterium | reverse complement strand
CGGGCGGCCTCGGTCGCGTAGCCGTGGCCCCAGTACGGCTCGGCCAGCCGCCAGCCCACCTCCAGCGCCGGGCTGAACGGCAGCCCGTGCTGCCACGCCAGCCCCGTGAAGCCGGCGAACACGCCGTCCACCTCGACGACCCAGAGCCCGTAGCCGTGCTCGGCGAAGTGCGCCCGCACCGCGTCGACGGCCGCGTCGCTCTGCGCCCGGGTGAGGGTGGAGGGGAAGTGCTCCATGACGACCGGGCTGGCGTTCATCACGGCGAACGGCTCGCGGTCCGCGTCGCGCCAGGTGCGTAGCAGCAGCCGCGCGGTCCGGATCTCGTCGTACGCCCCCACGGGCGCCATCCTGCACCCGACGTGCTCACGACCCGCCGGTCAGCCCCCGGTAACGGACCTCGAACACGCGCAGGCACGCCTCGCAGTGCCACTGGGCGTGCTCGGTGAGCTCCCCCCAGGGGCGCAGGTCCTCCTCGCCGCAGTACGGGCAGTACTGCGGGGCGGACCGCTCGGCCGTCACTTCAGCAGGGACTCGTCGGCCCGGCGCGCCCAGACGGCGAACGACTCGCCCTGCTCGCGGTGCTCGAGGTAGGTGCGCAGCAGCCGCTCGACGTAGTCCGCCGCGCCGTCGGCGGTGACCTTGAGGCCGCGGGCCTTGCGGCCGAAGCCGGCGTCCTCACCCAGCCGGCCGCCCAGGTGCACCTGGAAGCCCTCCACGCCGTCGACGATCGAGCCCTTGAGACCGATGTCGCCGGTCTGGAACCTGGCGCAGGAGTTGGGGCAGCCGTTGACGTTCAGCGTCAGGGGCTCGTCGAAGTCCGGCAGCCGCTTCTCGAGCTCGGTGTAGAGGTCGACCGCACGCGCCTTGGTCTCGACGATGGCGAGCTTGCAGAACTCCAGGCCGGTGCAGGCCAGGGTGCCGCGCCGGAACACCGACGGCCGCACGCGCAGGTCCTCGGTCTCGAGCGCGTCGACCAGCGCGTCCACCGACTCCGCGGGGACGTCCAGCACGACCAGGCCCTGCTGCGCGGTGGTGGAGACCCGTCCGCTGCCGTACCGCTCGGCCAGGGCGGCCACCTGCTGCAGCTGACGGCCGCTGCTGCGGCCCGCGCGTGCGACCGCGCCGACGTAGCACCGGCCGTCCTGCTGGGCGTGCACACCGACGTGGTCGCGGTCCGGCGTGGGCGGCGTCGCGGGCGCCGGCCCGTCGGGCAGGGGAGTGGCGAGGTACTCCGTCTCGAGCACCTCGCGGAACCGCTCCGGGCCCCAGTCGGCGAGCAGGAACTTCAGCCGGGCGTGCATCCGCGACCGGCGGTAGCCGTAGTCGCGGAAGACCGAGATGACACCCTCCCAGACCTCCGTGGCGCGGGCCGGCTCGACGAAGGCGCCCAGCCGCACGGCGAGCTTGGGGTTGGTCGACAGACCGCCGCCGACCCAGAGGTCGTAGCCGGGTCCGAGCTCGGGGTGCACCACGCCGACGAGCGAGATGTCGTTGATCTCGTGGTTGTTGCAGTGCGTTGCGCACCCGCTGATCGAGGACTTGAACTTCCGCGGGAGGTTCGCGTACGCCGGGTCCCCGAGGTAGCGCTCCGCGACGTCCCGGATGGCCTGCGAGGCGTCGAGCACCTCGTCGGCGGCGACGCCGGCCAGCGGGCAGCCGATGATGACGCGGGGCGAGTCGCCGCACGCCTCGGTGGTGTGCAGCCCGACCTCCTCCAGGCGGCGCCAGATCTCCGGCACGTCCTCGATGCGGATCCAGTGCAGCTGCACGTTCTGCCGGTCGGTGACGTCGGCGACGTCACGGCCGAGCTCGGTCGAGATCTCGCCGATCACCCGCAGCTGCTGCGACGTCAGCTGGCCGCCGTCGATGCGCACCCGCAGCATGAAGTACGGCGCCTCGAGCTCCTCCGGCTCCAGGACCGCGGTCTTGCCGCCCGGGATGCCCTCGGCGCGCTGGGTGTACAGCCCGTACCAGCGCAGCCGGCCGCGCAGGTCGGCGCCGTCGATGCTGTCGAAGCCCTGCTTGCTGTAGATGTCGAGCACCCGCTGCTTGACGGTCAGCGGGTTGCTGTCCTTCTTGACCTGCTCGTTCGGGTTGAGCGGCTCGCGGTAGCCGAGCGCCCACTGACCCTGACCACGCTGGGCGGGCACGGAGTTCTCCTGAGTTCGGTACGACGGGTGGCTGGGGTTCAGGAGGACGGACAGACCGCGCTGCAGGTGCGCTTGAGGTCAACGTGACGACGCGACACGAGGCGGGCACCCATGCGCACCAGGGTGACACAGGACACGGGGCTTGCCACAGGGCCCTCGCGTGTGACCTGCCTCTCCCATCGGTCCACTAGGGAATTGCGCCCGTCTGTGCAACCATGCCGCTGTGATCGCCCCCACCCTCGTCGCGCGGCTGCACGTGGACCTGCAGCGCGTCTCGAGCGCGATCTGTCTGGGCTGAGCCGCCGCCCTCTGGCGCACGACCTCGTGAGGTCGCTGCGCGCGTGCGCTCGCCGTACCCCAAGATCTTCATTGGACTCTGCCTGGAAAGGCTCTGCTCGTCATGGGACTCCTCTCGAGAACGACCTCCCTGCTCGCCGTCGCTGCGCTCGCGACGGCGTGCGCAGGGGCCTCCGCCGAAGGGGGTGCGCCGGGACCGGCCAAGACGCTCACGCTCGGCTACTTCGCCAACGTCACCCACGCCGGCCCCCTCTACGGCGTCGCCAGCGGCGACTACCAGAAGGCGCTCGGTGCGACCGAGCTGAAGACCCAGACCTTCAACGCCGGGCCGGCGGCCGTCGAGGCGCTGTTCGCCGGCGCCGTCGACGCCGCCTACCTCGGACCCGGACCGGCCGTCAACGCCTTCCTCAAGAGCAAGGGCGCGGTCGTGCTCGTCGCCGGCGCCACCTCCGGCGGCGCGTCGCTGGTGGTCGAGCCCGGTGTCACCGACCTGCGCGGCAAGAAGATCGCCGACCCGCAGACCGGCGGCACGCAGGACATCGCGCTGCGCAGCTACCTGGCAGCCAAGGGCCTGAAGGTCGACCGGCAGGGCGCCGGTGACGTGACGATCCTGGCTGAGGACAACTCCCAGACCCTCGACCTGTTCAAGGCCGGCCAGATCGACGGGGCCTGGGTGCCCGAGCCGTGGGCGTCCCGCCTGGTCCTCGAAGGCGGCGGGACCGTCCTCGTCGACGAGCGGTCGCTGTGGCCGCAGGGCCGGTTCGTCACCACGAACCTGTTGGTGCGCGAGGACTTCCTGCGCCAGCACCCGCAGACCGTCAAGGCGCTGCTGGAGGGCCAGGTCGAGGCGGACCGTGAGATCAAGGCCGACCCGGCCAGGGCGCAGCAGGTGGTCAACGCCGCGCTGAAGCAGCTGACTGGCACGTCCCTCAAGCCCGCGGTCATCGCCCGCGCGTTCCAGCAGGTCGAGGTCACCGAGGACCCGCTCGCGGCGTCGCTGAAGGTGGCGGCGGAGCACGCCTTCGCCACCGGGCTGGTCAAGCGCGGCGACCTCCGAGGCATCTACGACCTCACCCTCCTGCGCCAGGTCCTCGGCAGGGACGTCGACGACGCAGGTCTCGGGAAGGGCTGACACCATGACGCTCCTCCAGCAGGAAGGCTCCACGGTGCAGGTCGTCGACACGGGGCCGGCCGTGGCCGTTCGCGGGCTGACCAAGCGCTTCGGGACCGCCCCGAACGTCCTCGAGGACGTGTCGCTCCAGGTGCAGCAGGGTGAGTTCCTGTGCATCCTCGGCGCCTCCGGCTGCGGCAAGAGCACGCTGCTGTCACTCGTCGCCGACCTCGACCAGCCCACGACCGGTTCCGTCGAGGTCCGCGACGGCAAGCCGGCCCTGATGTTCCAGGAGCCGGCGCTGTTCCCGTGGCTCACGGCCCGGGAGAACGTCGAGCTCGCCCTGCGCCTCAACGGCGCCGGCAAGCGGGAGCGCCGCGACCGGGCCGCCGAGCTGCTCGAGCTGGTTCGGCTGCGCGACGCCGGCGACAAGCGGGTGCACGAGCTCTCCGGCGGCATGCGCCAGCGGGTGGCGATGGCGCGGGCGCTCGCCCAGGACAGCCAGGTGCTGCTCATGGACGAGCCGTTCGCGGCCCTCGACGCCATCACCCGCGACGTGCTGCACGAGGAGCTGGTGCGGATCCGCGACTCCCAGCAGCTCACCGTCCTGTTCGTGACGCACAACGTGCGCGAGGCGGTCCGTCTCGGGGACCGGGTCGTGCTGCTGTCCTCGCGACCGGGGCGGGTCGTGAAGGAGTACCACGTGCGCATCGGGCAGCCACGGCGCATCGAGTCGCCCGAGGTCGCCGCGCTGTCAGTCGCGATCACCGAGGACCTGCGGGCCGAGATCCGTCGCCACGGCGGTCAGTCGTGAGCCTGGCCACCGACGACCTCGCATCCCTCGAAGCCGGCCTGGACGCGCTGGAGACGCAGGCCGTCGCCCGCCGGTCGCGGGTCGCCAAGGCCTGGGCCGCGACCTGGCCACCGCTGGTCTTCCTGTTCCTGCTGGTGGGCGTGTGGCAGCTGGTCTACCGGGCTGGGGTCGTCCCGGCGTACCGGCTGCCGTCGCCGGGCGACACCGTCGCCGCCCTGCGCGACCAGTGGCGCACCGGTGACCTGCAGGAGGCGGTCTGGAACAGCGTCCGCCGCGGCGCGCTGGGCTTCCTCGCCTCGCTGCTGCTCGGGACGCCGCTCGGTCTGCTGGTGGGCCGGGTGCGGCCGGTGCGCCGTGCCGTCGGGCCGATCCTGTCGGGACTGCAGTCGCTGCCCTCGGTCGCCTGGGTGCCGGCCGCGATCCTGTGGTTCGGCACCTCCGACGCGACCATCTACTTCGTCGTGCTGCTCGGGGCGGTGCCGTCGATCGCCAACGGCATGGTGTCCGGGCTGGACCAGGTCCCCCCGCTGTTCCTGCGGGTCGGCCGGGTGCTCGGTGCGCGCGGGCTGGCCTCGGCGCGCTACGTGCTGCTGCCGGCCGCCCTTCCCGGCTACGTCGGCGGGCTCCGGCAGGGGTGGGCGTTCTCGTGGCGCTCGCTGATGGCCGCAGAGCTCATCTCGCGCACCCCGGATCTCGGCCTCGGCGTCGGGCAGCTGCTCGACCTGAGCCGACAGAACTCCGACATCGCCGGGGTCATCGCCGGCGTCCTGACCATCCTGGTCATCGGCATCGCCATCGAGCTGTGCGTCTTCGCTCCCCTCGAGCGCCGGGTGCTGCGACGGCGTGGACTGCTTGCTGCGAGTGTCTAGGGCGTGACCGAGCCCTACCCGCTGCACCTCGACCTGCGTGGCAGGCGCGTCCTCGTCGTCGGCGCAGGCCCTGTCGGCGTACGACGGGCGCGGGCCGCCGCGGCCTGCGGCGCCGACGTCCTCGTGGTGGCTCCCGACGCGCCCGAGGACCTGGAGCTGCCGGTGGAGCGGCGCGTCTTCGAGGAGCCCGACCTGGACGGCGCCTGGCTGGTGCACGCCTGCACGGGTGCGGTGGACGACGTCGTCGCCCGGGCCTGCGAGGCGCGCGGCGTGTGGTGCGTGCGCGCCGACGACGCCTCGCAGTCGGCGGCCTGGGTGCCGGCCGTGGCCCGGGTGGACGACGTCGTGGTCTCGGCGACCGCGGGACGCGACCCGCGACGTGCCATCGGACTGCGCGACGCGATCCGGCTGGCGCTGGAGACCGGCGAGCTGCCGCTGAGACGACACCGGGCAGGTGCCGGCGCGGTGGCTCTGGTGGGGGGCGGCCCCGGCGACCCCGGGCTGCTGACCGTCCGTGGGCGGCAGCTGCTGGCCCAGGCAGACGTCGTGGTCCGCGACCGGCTGGCGCCTGCCGTCGACCTCCCGGCCGGCGTCGAGGTCCTCGAGACCGGGAAGTCGGCGCACGGCGCGTCCTGGGCGCAGGCCGACATCGAGCGGCTGATGGTCGCCAGGGCGCTCGAGGGCAACCGCGTCGTGCGTCTCAAGGGCGGTGACGTGCACCTGTTCGCCCGCGGCATCGAGGAGGTCGCAGCCTGCGTCGAGGCCGGGGTGCCCGTCGAGGTGGTCCCTGGCGTGTCGAGCGCGTTCGCCGTACCGGCGTGGGCGGGGATCCCCGTGACCGCGCGAGGTGTGGCGCAGTCGGTGTCGGTCGTCTCGGCGCACCTGGCCCCCGGCGCGGAGGGGTCGACGATCGACTGGGACGCCCTCGCCCGGCTCGGGGGGACGGTCGTGCTGCTCATGGCGGTGGAACGGCTCGCCGCGTGCGCGCAGGCGCTGGTCGCAGGAGGTCGGCCCGGTGCCACACCCGTGGCCGTCATCAAGGACGGCACGCTGCCCTCGCAGCAGGTGGTCGTCTCGACCCTGGACGAGGTGGCGGGAGACGCCGCCGGCCTCGGCGCGCCGGCGGTCGTCGTCGTCGGCGAGGTCGTCTCGTCCAGACTGGTGCCATGACGGTGCTGCTCGGGGTGGCCCACGGCTCCCGTGACGAGGGCTCCCAGCAGGTCGTGCGCCAGCTGCTGGTGATGGCTGCCGCGCAGCGCCCCGGGCTGCGGGCCGAGGCGGCGTACGTCGACAACGCCTCGCCCTCGGTGCGCCTTGCGATCCAGCGACTGGTCGCGGACGGCGAGCAGGACATCACGGTCGTGCCGCTGCTGCTCGGCGCGGCCTCGCACTCCAAGACCGACGTCGCCGCGTCCGTGCAGGCCGCGCGGTTCGCGCACCCGGGGGTGGCGTTCCGCTACGGCCGGCCGCTCGGGCCGCACCCGGTGGTGGTCGACGTGCTGGCCCGGCGGCTCGCCGAGGCGGGCGTCACCGACCTGCCGGTCGTGCTGGTCGCCGGTGGGTCGCTGGACCCGGACGCCAACGCGGGGGTGGCGGCCACGGCCAGGCTGCTGTGGGAGGGCCGCGGCTTTCCCTCGGTGGACATCGCGTTCGTGTCGACGACCGGTCCGACCGTGCCCGAGGCGCTGGAGCGGCTGCGCGCCCAGGGGCACCGGCGGGTGGCACTGGCCCGGTACTTCCTCGGGCCGGGGTACCTGCCGCGGCAGGTCGAGGTGCAGGCGGCACAGGTGGCGGTCGAGACGGTGATGAGCGAGCCGCTCGGCGCCTCCGAGGGGCTCGCCACCCTGGTGCTGGGGCGCTACGACGAGGCACGCACCGGAGACATCCGCATGAACTGCGACGCCTGCCTGTACCGGGTGGGCTACCGCGGCCTGGAGCACGCCGTGGGTGCCCCGCAGGTGCCGCACAGCCACCCGGACGACTGACACCCGGAGGACTGCGTGGCCGGCTGACCCGTGCAGACCCTCGTGCGAGCGGGGCCGCCCACGCGGGGCTCGTACGACGCACCGCACGACACGCCCGCTCTCGCAAGCGGGTCTGCACCTACATCAGGGAGCTGAGGTCTCCCGGTACGTCGACGGCGTGCTCCTGCAGCAGCGCAAGGGGTACGACGTCCAGAGCCCGGCTGTGGGTGGAGGCCAGCACGACGGGCGTCGCCACGCCGTCGCCGTACGCCTGGAGCCAGCGGGCCGCGACGACGCACCAGCGGTCGCCGGGCTGCAGTCCGGGGAAGTGGTACTGCGGCACCGGGGTCGTGAGGTCGTTGCCGACCCGCCGCTGGTGCTCGAGGAACGCCGTGGTCATGACGGCGCACACGGTGTGGGAGCCGACGTCCTCGGGGCCGGTGCTGCAGCAGCCGTCCCGGTAGAAGCCGGTCACGGGGTCGGTGCCGCAGGGCTCGAGGGGGCCACCGAGCACGTTCAGGTCGTCGGGCACGTGCACAGGGTGGCAGAACGCCGAAGGGCCCCGGCAGCTGCCGGGGCCCTTCGGTCGTGCACGCTTAGAGCGGTCGGACGTTCTCCGCCTGCGGGCCCTTCTGGCCCTGCGTGATGTCGAACTCGACCCGCTGGTTCTCGTCGAGGGACTTGTAGCCCTCAGTCGCGATCGCGCTGAAGTGGCAGAACACGTCGGCGCCGCCGCCGTCCTGGGCGATGAAGCCGAAGCCCTTCTCCGCGTTGAACCACTTCACAGTTCCCTGAGCCATGACAATCCTTCTTGCTGTTGTTGCGCAGACCGCGTGTGCGGGCTCCGGGCTGAAGCAGCGTTTGCGTCGACGGCCCGCGAAAAGCGAGAACGCCTGCGACACATGTCCGCAGGCGTTCGAGAACGAGCGAGCAAGGCAACGACAACCACGGACAGCGTAAGGCCCAGACGGCCGTTGTGGGGGATTGCGGGGCCACGAGTTCTGATACTGCCGATAGCGTCACCTGGTGATCACCGAGAAGGAGCTGCGCCGGCTCACCGCGGCCGGGGTCGTCGCGCTCGTCGTCCTCGTCCTCTACTGGGCGCTCTGGTACGCCGCCCGCGACGTCGTGGCAAGCGACACGAGCCGGGCGTACGTCGACTTCGAGAACGCCTTCCCGCTGGCCGACGCGTGGCTCGGGGCCTGCGTCCTGCTCGCCGTCAGGGCGGTGCGGCGCGGCAGCCCGACCGCCCTGCTGTGGCTGCTCACGGGCGGGGGAGCCGGCCTCTACCTGTTCGGCATGGACGTGCTCTACGACCTCGAGCACGGCATCTACGCCAAGGGCGCAGGCGGCCTGGTGGAGCTCGGCATCAACCTGCTCACCCTCGGCCTGTCCACCTGGTTCCTGCGCTGGGCGTGGTCGCGCCGGGAGATGCTGCTCAGGACGCCTGGCTGACGCTCGACATGTTGAAGTCGGGCACCCGCAGGGTCGGCATCCGGGTCCAGGTGAAGTAGTCGCTCCACTCCCGCGGCAGCGTCCGCACCGAGCGGCCCACCTCGCTGATGCGCCCGAGCAGGTCGACCGGGCTGTCGTTCCAGCGGAAGTTGTTCACCGTCCCGACGACCTCGCCGTCCTCGACCAGGTAGACGCCGTCGCGGGTCAGGCCGGTGAGCAGCAGCGTCTGCGGGTCGACCGGCCGGATGTACCACAGGCAGGTGAGCAGCAGGCCGCGCTCGGTGCCCGCCACCATCTCGTCCGTGGTCGCCGTGCCGCCGCCGTCGACGACCAGGTTGTCGACGAACGGGGTGACGGCGGACCCGGTCGTGGCGGCGGACGAGCGCGTCTGCACCAGCGCCTCCAGCCGGCCGTCGTGCAGCCAGTCGGTCGACTGCAGGGCCAGGCCGTTGTCGAACACGCTGGTCATCGAGGACGAGCCGCCCGCGACCACGAAGGGTCGGATGCCCAGGGACGGGTCGTGCGGGTCGCTGCGCATCGAGAACCCTTGTGGGGCAAGCACTTCACCGACGCGGGTGCCGCCCGCCTTGGAGTAGACGGTGCGGCCCTCGGCGGCGTCCCTGCCGGACGCGGTCCAGTAGGCGTAGACCAGCAGGTCGGCCACCGCGCTCGGCGGCAGGATCGTCTCGTAGCGGCCGGCGGGCACCTCCACGAACCGCTTCGTCCACGACAGCCGCCGTCGCAGCTCGCCGTCCAGCTCCGGTACGGCGACGTCGGTCCAGTCCCTGGTGTGCTGCCCCACCCACGACGACCCGCCGCGCGCGTCGTTCTTGGCGGTCAGCTCGACGTACCCGCGCGGCTGCACGTGCCGGCGCCGCAGGCCGGTCGAGGACCCCAGCCAGGTGGTGGTCACCTCGTGCGAGGCGAAGCCGTAGTGACGCAGCCCGTCGGCGTGGCCGGCGGTGAACGCGGTGCCGAGATCACCTGCCAGCGAGGCGAGGACGGCCGTGGTGGCGATCTCGGCCGGGTCGCTCCAGGAGGTGTCCTGGTCGCCGCCGATCAGTGGTCCGTAGTCCTCCGCCGGGCCCGCCTCCCGGGCCGCCTGCTCGCTGGCGCGCACCAGGCCCTCGAGGTCGTCGAGCACCGACGCGCTGCGTACCCCGACCGACTCGCCCACGACCGACACGACCATGAGGTGGCGCTCGCGGTGCGCGCCGTTGGTGGTGAGCGTGTTCGTGGCCCAGCGCAGGTCCACGGTGCTGGTCTCCTGCAGCACGACGACGCAGCCGTCGGCCTGCGACAGCGCCAGGGCCCTCTCGACGATGTCGCTCATCGGCCGGCCTCCCGGACGGTGTTGAGGATGTTGACGCCGCGGAACAGCGCAGCGGGGCAGCCGTGCGAGACGGCGGCGCTCTGCGACGGCTGTGCCTTGCCGCAGTTGAACGCCCCTCCCAGCAGGTAGGTCTGCGGACCGCCGACGGCCTCCATGGAGCCCCAGAACTCGGTGGTGGTCGCCTGGTAGGCGACGTCGCGCAGCTGGCCGACCAGCCGTCCTGCCTTGATCTCGTAGAAGCGCTGGCCCGTGAACTGGAAGTTGTAGCGCTGCATGTCGATCGACCAGCTCTTGTCGCCGACGACGTAGATGCCGCGCTCCACCCCTGCGATGAGCTCCTCGGTGCTCGGGCCGTTCGGCGCGGGCTGCAGCGAGACGTTCGGCATCCGCTGCACCGGCACCCGGTGCGGTCCGTCGGCGAAGGCGCAGCCGTTGGAGCGCCCGAACCCGTTCTGCCGTGCCATGCGGCGGTCGAGCTGGTAGCCGACGAGCACGCCGTCCTTGACGATGTCCCACTGCTGGGCGGCGACGCCCTCGTCGTCCCAGCCGACGGTCGACAGCCCGTGCGGCGTGTGGCGGTCCCCGGTGACGTGCATGAGGTCGGTGCCGTAGCGCAGCGACCCCAGCTGGTCGAGGGTGGCGAACGAGGTGCCGGCGTAGGCCGCTTCGTAGCCCAGCGCCCGGTCGAGCTCGGTCGCGTGCCCGATCGACTCGTGGATGGTGAGCCACAGGTTGGTGGGGTCGATGACCAGGTCGTAGCGCCCGGGCTCGACGCTGCTGGCCTTCGCCTTCTCGACCAGCCGCTCGGGCAGCTGGGCGAGCTCGTCGTCCCAGTCCCACCCGTCGGTGACGTACTCCCAGCCGCGGCCGACCGGAGGGGCGGTGGTGCGCATCGTCTCGAACCCACCGCCCGGGTCGACGCGGGTGCCGGTCACCTGCGGCAGCAGCCGCACGCGCTGCTGCGTCGTGGTCGTGCCCGCGCTGTCGGCGTAGAACTTGCACTCCAGCGCCTGCTGGAGCGACACGTCGACGTGGTCGACGTGGTCGCTCGCCAGCAGCCGGCGGCTCCACTCCGCGAGGTGCGCGACCTTGTCGGCCGGGTCGACCTCGAACGGGTCCACCTCGTACGCCGAGACCCAGGTGCCGTCGGTGTGGACGGGCTCGTCGGCCAGCTCCACCGGCTGCGAGTTGAGGGGGCGGGCCGTGCGTGCCACGGCGACCGCCTCTCTGGCGAGGCGGGCGGCTTCGTCGGGTGTCACGTCGGTGCTGCTGGCGAAGCCCCAGGTGCCGTCGTGCACCACCCGGACCGCCAGGCCGAGCGTGAGGTCGTCGGACAGGCTCTCCAGCCGGCTGTCGCGCAGGGACAGGTCCTGGTGGCGGAGCCTCTCGACGCGCAGGTCGGCGTGCGTGGCGCCTGCGTCGCGTGCGGCCTGCAGCGCGGCGTCGGCCGCTGCGCGGAGGGGGAGGGCGAGGAACGCGGGCTCGATCTCGTGGCTCACCGGCGTCACCTTAGGGGGCTCAGAACCACCTGTCCTCCATGTCGAGGGTGGTGCGGTCAAGGCCGGCGAGCAGGTCGAGCTGCGGTCCGGTCTTGGGGAGCTCCCAGGCGTAGAAGTACTGCGCCGCCCGGCGCTTGCCCTCGTAGAAGTCGCCCTCCTTGCCGTCGGCCGCGAGCAGCTGCTCGAGCCACATCCACGCGATGACGGTGTGCCCGACCGCCTCCAGGTAGGGCGTGGCGTTGGCGAGTGACAGCGCGACATCGCCTGCGCCCCAGACCTTCTGGGTGACCTCGACGATGCGGGCGACGGTGTCGCGCAGCGCCTGGGCCTGCTCCGGGTGGGCGGTGGCCCGGGCGCAGGTCTGCTCGATGGTGGCGGCCAGCAGCGCCAGGCCGGCCCCGCCCTGCATGACGACCTTGCGGCCGAGCAGGTCGAGCGCCTGGATGCCGTGCGTCCCCTCGTGGATCGGGTTGAGGCGGTTGTCGCGGTACAGCTGCTCCACCGGGTACTCGCGGGTGTAGCCGTAGCCGCCGAGGACCTGGATCGCCAGGCTGTTGGCCTCCAGGCACCACTGCGACGGCCAGCTCTTCGCGATCGGCGTGAGCATCTCGAGCAGGAGATGAGAACGCTGCCGGGTGCTGTCGTCCAGGCCGGTGCGCTCCTCGTCGACCAGCCGCCCGCAGTAGAGGTTGAGGGCCAGACTGCCTTCCACGTAGGACTTCTGGGCCAGCAGCATCCGCCGCACGTCGGGGTGCTGCACGATCGGCACCATGGGGGTGGAGGGGTCCTTAGCGGACACCGGCCGGCCCTGCGGCCGGGTGCGGGCGTACTCCAGCGAGTGCAGGTAGCCGGTGTAGCCGAGCGCGGTGGCGCCCAGCCCGACGCCGATGCGGGCCTCGTTCATCATGTGGAACATGTACGCCAGGCCCCGGTGCTCCTCGCCGACGAGGAAGCCGACGGCTCCGGGCCGGCCGCCCGGGGTGTGCCTGCCCTCGCCGAAGTTGAGCAGCGTGTTGACCGTGCCGCGGTAGCCCATCTTGTGGTTGAGGCCGGCGAGCACGACGTCGTTGCGCTCCCCGGTCGCGACCAGGACCTTGGGCACGATGAACAGCGAGATCCCCTTCGCCCCAGCGGGTCCGCCGGGGATCTTCGCCAGCACCAGGTGCACGATGTTCTCGCTGAGCTCGTGGTCGCCGGCGCTGATCCACATCTTGTTGCCGAACAGCCGGTAGCTGCCGTCGGCCTGCGGCTCCGCCCTGGTCGTCACGTCGGCGAGGCTGGACCCGGCCTGCGGCTCGCTCAGGCACATGGTGCCGAAGAAGCGGCCCTCGACCATCGGCTTGACGTAGGTCTCGACCTGCTCGGGGGTGCCGTGCGCCTGCAGCAGGTTGGCGTTGGCGACGGTGAGGAACGGGTACGACGAGGTCCCCACGTTGGCCGCCTGGAACCACGCCATCACCGCCTGGGTGACCGCCGCAGGCAGCTGCATCCCGCCGACCGCCTCGTCCATGCCGGCGCCGACGAGGCCCGCCTCGGCGTACTTGCGCAGCGCCGGGGCGACCTCCTCGTGGATCGTGACCCGCTCCCCGTCGAACGTCGGCTCCTGCTCGTCGGAGCGCCGGTTGTGCGGGGCGAAGTCGCGGGTCGCGATCTGCTCGGCGAGGTCGAGCACCGCGTCGAACGTCGCCCGGTCGTGCTCGGCGTACCGCTCACGGCTGGTGAGGGAGCACACGTCGAGCCACTCGTGCAGCAGGAAGTCGAGGTCACGGCGCGACAGCAGCAGGGAGGCCATGGGCGCAGGCTAGACGTGGTGCGATCTCGTGCGGCACCGTCGTCAGGGAGCTGTCCGCGTCAGAACAGGACGGCGCCGACGGTCCTCGCCTCGAGGTCGAGCAGCCAGCGCTTGGCGTGCAGGCCGCCGGCGTAGCCGACCAGGTCGCCGTCCGCGCCGATGACCCGGTGGCAGGGGGTGACGATCGCGAGGGGGTTGGCGCCGTTGGCCAGGCCGACCGCGCGGGAGGCGACCCGAGGGTCCTCGCCGACCCGCTCGGCGATCTCGCCGTACGAGCAGGTCGTGCCGTAGGGGATCGTGCGCAGCGCTGCCCAGACCCTCAGCTGGAACGGGCTGCCCTTCTCGTCGAGCGGCAGGTCGAAGTCCTGCAGGCGACCGGCGAAGAACTCGTGCAGCTGGGCGCGGGCCTCGGGCAGGCAGGAGGCGGCGGGGTCGTGCCGCTCCTCGGTGGTGGCGGGGACGCCCTTGCTCGAGGGGAGGAACACCTGCACGAGCCCGCGGGCAGAGGCGACGAGGAGCAGCTCCCCGATCGGCGAGACCACCGTGCAGCTGCGCAGCCCGCTGTCCACAGGTGCCTCCTGCAGCCCTTGACGGCTCGTCGGCGACGAGGTCTACTGTCGTTGTCGTTCGAACACGCGTTCGATCGACACCGGCGGGGCCTGGCGGACCCGTCGGCGGACGGTACCTCCGCCCGGCGGCACGTGTCTGCACTTCCTCGTGCTGCCGGACGGCACCGGCCGGGCGGGACGTGGGGAAGCGTCTCGCCCGGCCGGTGACCGGCCGCACCCGTCAGAGCCGTCTTCCCCCGGCGCCGCACCTGTCGCCCCCGAGGAGGACCCATGAGCCGTCTGCACGCCGACCCCGTCGAGGTCCGCACCCGCACCGAGGCGGCAGGGCCGGTCCCCGACCAGTTCCTGTGGCGCGGCCGGCTCTACCTCGTGCGGGAGGTGCTGGCCCGCTGGACCGAGTCCGGCTCCTGGTGGAGGGGTACGGCGGTACGCGCCCTCACGACGGGCGCGGGCCACGGGGAGGGCTCCGGCCCCCCCGCCGGACCCTCCGTCGCGGTGGACGACCGCGAGCAGCTGTGGTGGCGGGTCGAGGCCGACTCCGGCCGGCTGGCCGCGCTGTCCGGTGGCAGGGGGACCTACGACCTGTGCTTCGACTGGTCCTCGAGCGCCTGGTCGCTGACGCGGGTGATGGACTGATGGCGGCCCTGCCGGCGCCTGCGCTGCTCACGCTGGCGCACCGCGGCCTGGCCGAGGCGGCGGCGACCGCCGCTCCGGGTCAGCGGTACGCCCTCTCCCACCTCGCGGCGCTGCGGGCCGCCGCGGCCGTGCTCGCCTGCCGGGCGACACCCACCGGCAGTCCCAGGAGCAGCCCCACCGGGCACCGGCGCGGGCGCCCGACGAGCGTCTGGATGCTGCTGGCCCACGTCGCCCCGGAGCTCGCCGAGTGGGCGCAGTTCTTCGCGGCCGGGGCCCAGAAGCGGGCTGCTGCCGAGGCCGGTCTCGCCGGGGTCGTCACCCCACGCGAGGCCGACGACCTGCTGCGCGACGCGCAGTCCTTCCTCGCCGTCGTCGAGACCACGCTCACCGGGCTCACCGGGTACCTGGCCGGCTGAGATGGACCCCTTCGTCCACCTGCACGTCGCGAGCGGCTACTCGCTGCAGCACGGCGCCTCGCACCCGCACGTCCTCGTGGAGCGGGCCGCCGAGCACGGCATGGACGCGCTCGCCCTCACCGACCGCAACGGCGCCTACGGTGCGGTGAAGTTCGCGCAGGCGTGCGAGAAGGCCGGCGTCCGGCCGGTCTTCGGCGTCGACCTCGCGGTCCGTCCGCTCTCGTCCGCTCGGGGAGGCGAGAAGGCCCTGCGCAGGCGCACCCCGGTCCGGGGCGGGGCGTTCCTCGCGGCCGACGACCTGCCGCGGGTGGTGCTGCTCGCCCGCGACGGCCGCGGCTGGGCAGCGCTGTGCCGGCTCGTCTCCGCCACCCACCTGGCGGGGGAGCGCGGCGTCCCGGTCAGCAGCCTCGAGCTGGTCGCGGAGCACGCCGGCGCGGCGGCCCAGGCGGGCG
>JBAVRG010000362.1:0-2495 GCA_049694795.1 Mycobacteriales bacterium | reverse complement strand
GGGGAGCGGCGCTCCGAGGGCGAGCGGTCGGGGCGTCCGTCGCCCGGCCGTCCGGCAGCGCGGCAGCCGCACCGGGCCCCCGCACGCCCGCACCAGTAGCCCGTCCGCGACAAGGGGTGTCGTTAGCGTCGAACCTGGGTAGACCCGCCACCGCTGTTTCCGGACAGGGGGTGAGACAAGTGAGCGGACTCCGGGCGAGGTTCGACCTCGTCCCTGAGCTTCCCTCTGCGCGCGCGGGTCGCCACGCCGTCGCGGCGCTGCTCACCGGATGGGGACTACCGCGCTTCGCCATCGACGACGCGGTCCTGATCGTCAGCGAGCTCGTCACCAACGCCGTCATCCATGCGCGCGAGGAGGCCTCGCTGGAGCTCGAGGTGGCCTACGCAGAGAGCTGGCTCCGGGTCAGCCTGGCCGACGGCAGTGCCGTCCGGCCCCTGGCGCGGGAGGCGGCTCGCGAGGACGAGAGCGGACGGGGCATGGCGATCGTGGCCGCGCTCTCGGACAGCTGGGGCGTGGAGGACCATCACGGCGGCAAGCGCATCTGGTTCCAGGTCGACCTCGACCGGGAGCCGCCCACAGCGGCCGAGAGCGCGACCGACGCCCGGTGGGACGCCGCCGACCGCCGCCGGGGCGACCGCACCAGCAGGGACGACGACCCGTCCGGCGGGATCTCGGGTCCCTCGGTCGACGCCTAGGACCCGCCCGCTCCCGGGCTGGCGGCGAAGGCAGTCCCTCCTCCCCCGACATTGACAGCCGTGGCGTGATCGTCGCCATGCTGCAGCTGTGTCGCGCCGGGGGAGCACGGGGAGGGTCGTCGCTCCCGCCCTCGTGGTCGTACTCGTGGCCGTGCTGTGCGCCACGTCCTGCGCGGCACCGGCCGCCTCAGGCACCTCACGAGGTGGTGGCCTCTTGCCTCGACGGGAGGCCGCGCCCGCTCTCGCGGGCCGCACGCTGACCGGCGGGGAGCAGACCCTGGCGCGACTGCTCCCCGACGTCGTCGTCATCAACTTCTACGCGTCGTGGTGCGAGCCCTGCAAGCGGGAGGCTCCGTTGCTGTCCACGGTGGCGCGGGGCGAGGCAGCCGACGGCGTCTCGGTGCTGGGCGTCTTGGAGAGCGACTCGCCGGAGCGCGGGCGTCGCTTCGGCCAGCAGTACGGCCTGGCGTATCCCAGTCTCGTCGACAGCACCGGGGCCCTGCTGAGGCGCTTCCACGCGGCGAACGTCGGTGGCATCCCGGTCACGATCGCCGTCGACCGCCGCGGTCGGGTCGCCGCGCTCTGGGTCGGACCTATCACCAGCCAGGCCCGCTTCCTCTCTGTCGTACGGGGGCTCGCCGCCGAGCCGCCGTCGTGACGCTCTCCTGACGGTGCGCGTGACGAGCACGGGGCCTGGTGACGACCGTTCCGGCCCGACACGAGGGGGATCCCGTGGTCGACGCCGCCGCCGCTGCCCCGTTCCCGGTCCGAGCCCCCGCACGGCTGGGTCGCACCTTGGCGGTCTACCTGGCGCTCACGAAGCCGCGCATCATCGAGCTGCTGCTCGTGACGACCGTGCCGACGATGGTCCTCGCCCAGCGCGGCCTGCCGTCCTTCGGGCTGCTGGCCGCGACGCTGACGGGTGGTTCGCTGGCGGCCGGTGGTGCCAACGCCCTGAACTGCTACCTCGACCGGGACATCGACGCGGTGATGGGGCGCACCGCGAGGCGGCCGCTGGCCAGCGACGACCTGCCGCCGGGCCGGGCCCTGGCTTTCGGCCTGCTGCTCGCCCTGGCGGCCTTCGTCACCCTGCTGCTCACCACGAACGCGCTCGCCGCGTGGCTGGCCGTCGCGGCGATCGCCTTCTACGTGCTCGTCTACACCGCAGTCCTCAAGCGGCGGACGTCGAGCAACATCGTGTGGGGAGGCGCGGCCGGCTGCATGCCCGTTCTCATCGGCTGGTCCGCCGTGACCGGTGAGCTGGCCTGGACGCCGCTGGTGCTGTTCCTGGTCATCTTCCTGTGGACCCCGCCGCACTTCTGGCCCCTGGCCATGCAGTTCAAGGACGACTACCGGGCAGCCAAGGTGCCGATGCTGCCGGTCGTCGCGGGTGATGACGTCGTGGCGGCCCGCATCGTGTCCTACAGCGGGGCGATGGTGGTCGCCTCGCTCGTGCTGTGGCCGGTGGCTTCGCTCGGCCCGCTGTACGGCGCCTCGGCCGTGCTGCTGGGGGGCTGGTTCCTGCGTGAGGCGTTCGGCCTGCGGCGACGGGTGCGACGGCAGGCTCGGCTGCACCCGGCGCGGCTGTTCCACTGCTCGATCGCCTACCTCACCTTGCTGTTCGCGGCGGTGGCTGCCGACGTTCTCGTGCCCCTGCCCTTCTCATGACCGGCGGCTGCCCCGGTGGGTCCAGCAGCTGCAGCACGGTGACGTAGTCCTGCCAGGCGAGCGTGTCCGCATCGGGAACTTCCGGCGGTGGGGGCGCGGACGTCTCCGGCTGCGGCTCCGGGCACGGCGTGC
>JBAVRG010000361.1:0-1704 GCA_049694795.1 Mycobacteriales bacterium | reverse complement strand
CGACCACCAGGGTCAGCCGGAGAGCTCCCGCAGCCGGCCCTTGGCCACCTTGCCGGTCGCCGAGTGCGGCAGCTCGGCCATGAACTCCACGGCGGTCGGGCACTTGAAGCGGGCCAGCGAGCGGGCGCAGTGCGCGATGACCTCGTCGGCCGTCAGCTGGGCGCCGGGTGCGAGCACGACGAGCGCCTTGACCGACTCACCCGTGTACGGGTGCGGGATGCCGAGCACGGCCGCCTCGGCGACGCCGTCGAGCCGGGCCAGCACGTCCTCCACCTCACGCGGGTAGACGTTGAAGCCGCTGACCAGGATCAGCTCGCGCCGGCGGTCCACCAGGTGCAGGTCGCCGCCGGCGTCGGCGACCGCGACGTCCCCGGTGGCGAACCAGCCGTCGGCGTCCGGGCCGTCCGCGCCGTCGGGCCAGTACCCGGAGAACAGGTTGGCGCCGCGCACCACGATCTCGCCCGGGTCGCCGTCCTCGACGGGCCGGCCGCGCTCGTCCAGCAGCCGCAGCTCGACGCCGGGCACCGGCCGGCCGATCGAACCGGCCTTGGCGACCTCGCTCATGAGCGTGGTCGTGAGCACCGGCGCGGTCTCGGTCAGCCCGTACCCCTCGAACACGTGGTGACCGGTGACGTCGAGGACCCGGTGCAGCACGTTCGGCGGCAGCGGCGCCGCGCCGGACAGCGCCAGCCGCACCGAGGTGAACGCGTCACCGACGTCCGGCAGCATCGACCAGGCGACGTACATGGGCGGCGCCCCCACGACGTTGGTGACGCCGTACCGGCGGATCTCGCCGAGCGTGTCGACCGGGTCGAACCGCTCGACGAGCACCGCGGTCGCACCGTGCCGCGCGACCGACCCGAGGGCCGCGTTGAGGCCGAAGACGTGGAACAGCGGGAGCACGAGCAGTACGACGTCGTCGGCCGACACGACGGGCGGGTCGATCAGGGCGGTCTGCTCGAGGTTCGCGAGCAGCGCGCGGTGCGTGAGCATCGCGCCCTTGGGCTGCCCGCTCGTGCCGGACGTGTAGAGCAGGACGGCGAGGTCCTCGCCGCTGCCGGCGGCGGTCAGCGGGTCACCGGGGACCGGCAGCGCCTCCCACTCGGGGGTGCCGGTGACGACCACGGGCACGCGTGCGACCTCTGCGGCCGTCGCGGCGGTGGCCGGTCCGGTCACGACCAGCGCCGCACCGCTGTCGGTCAGCACGTGGTCGAGCTCGGCGGCTGTGTAGCCGGTGTTGAGCGGCAGCGCGACGAAGCCGGCGCGCAGCACCGCGAAGTAGGTCACGACGAAAGCAGGGGTGTTGCCCAGGTGCACCGCCACCCGGTCACCGGGCTTCAGGTCCCGCCCCTGCAGGCCACGGGCGAGGGCTGAGACCTGCGTGTCGAGCTCGGCCCAGGTGGTCGAGGCGCCGTGGAACACCAGCGCGGCCTTGTCCGGCGTGGCCTCCGCAGCCGCGCGGACGAGATCCGCGACGTTGCGGGAGGTGCGCGCGTTCAACGGTCCCCCTGACGTCGTGCGGCGGAGGGCAGCGGGCTGCCTTGGGCAGGCAGCATGGCACAGCGCGTACCCGTCAGGACGGTGGCGCTCCCGTCGGTCGGGGCGGTGGCGACGAGGGCGGGGGCAGCAGGACGGGGGGCGCCGTCGGGCTCGGCGCAGGCGTCGGCGACGGGGTCGCGGTCGCCACCACGACCGGGGTCCGGC
>JBAVRG010000360.1:0-2726 GCA_049694795.1 Mycobacteriales bacterium | reverse complement strand
GCCGCGCGCCGTGCGGCCGGGTGCCCCTTGCGCTGCTCCGCGGGTGGGGTGGCCTTCTTGCCCTCGAGCCGGCGCTTGCTCTGCCCGCCGGAGCCCACCGAGGCGCCCTTGCGGTGCGAGCCCGGCTTGTTGCCGCGGCCGCCCTGGCCGCCGCCCTTGATGCTCACTGCTGTCCCTTCCGGTCGTTCCCTCGGCACCGTGGTGCCGTGGGAACGGGAGTCACGCGAGTCTCCAGCGGACGCCGTCCGCGGTGTCCTCGAGAACGATGCCGGCGGCTGTCAGCCGGTCACGGAGTGCGTCCGCCTGCGCCCAGTCCTTGCGCTCGCGCGCCTGCGCCCGCGTCTCGACGAGCAGCTGCACGAGGGCGTCGACGACGGCGCTCAGCTCCCCGCCGCCCACCGCGGGCCAGTCCGAGAGCGGGTCGAGGCACAGCACGCCCAGCATCCGCCGTACGACGGAGAGGGTGGCCGCGAGAGCGGGCAGCTCCTTCGCAGCGAGCAGGGCGTTGCCCGCGCGGACGCCGCCGTGGATCGTCGCGAGGGCCTGCGGGACGCCGAGGTCGTCGTCGAGCGCGTCGGCGAACTCCTGCCAGCTGACCTTGCTCAGCGCCTCGTCGACAGGCGTCGACCCGACCGCGTCGGTCGCGTTGCGGACGAAGGTCGCGATCCGGCCGTAGGCGGCCGCGGCCTCGGCGACGACCTGGTCGGACCACTCGATGGTGGAGCGGTAGTGGGCGGCCCCCAGCGCGTAGCGCAGGACCGCCGGCGTGACCGTCTCGAGCGCCTCGGTGACGGTCACGCTGTTGCCGAGCGACTTGCTCATCTTCTCGCCGCCCGCGGCGGTCACCAAGCCGTGGTGCAGCCAGTGCGCCGCGAAGCCGTGCCCCGCCGCGGCGGACTGGGCGTTCTCGTTCTCGTGGTGCGGGAACACCAGGTCGAGGCCCCCGGCGTGCAGGTCGAAGGTGTCGCCGAGGTACTCCACGGCCATGGCGGAGCACTCGATGTGCCAGCCCGGTCGCCCGGGTCCCCACGGGGAGGGCCAGCTCGGCTCACCGGGCTTGGCGGCCTTCCAGAGCGCGAAGTCGAGGGGGTCGTGCTTGGCGCCGGTGTGGCCGTGCGCGACGGTCTTGTCGCTCTGCCGCAGCGCCGCCGGGTCCTGGCCGGAGATCTCGCCGTAGGTCGGCACCGCCTTGACCGTGAGGTAGACGTCGCCGTCGCTCTCGTAGGCGGTGCCGCCCGCGACCAGGTGCGCGATGAGCGCCACGATCTGCGGGATGTGCCCGGTGACGCGCGGCTCCACGGTCGGCGGGAGCACCTGCACCGCGTCGTAGGCCTGCGTGAAGGCCCGCGTCATCCGCGTGCTCAGGGCCCACCACGGCTCGTCGTGGTGCGCCGCGTCGTGGATGATCTTGTCGTCCACGTCGGTGACGTTGCGGACGAAGGTGACCTCCAGGCCGCTCGCGCGCAGCCAGCGGTGCAGCACGTCGAGAGCCACGGCGCTGCGCAGGTGCCCGACGTGCGGCGCCGCCTGCACGGTGGGACCGCAGACGTAGACCCCCACGTGGCCCGCGCGCTGCAGCGCGAGCGGCCGCACCGCCCGGGTGCGGGTGTCGTACAGGCGCAGGGTCACCTGCTCCAGCCTACGGGTCAGGCGCGTGCGACCAGGGCGGTGGCGATCGCGGCCCGGCCCTCGCCGCGGCCCGTGAGGCCCAGCCCGTCGGTCGTCGTCGCCGACACCGAGACCGGCGCCCCGCCGAGAGCCGCCGACAGGGCCGCCTCCGCCTCGGCCCGCCGCGGGCTCAGGCGCGGCCGGTTGCCGATCACCTGCACCGCGACGTTGCCGACGACCCAGCCCGCGTCGGTGAGCCGCCGCAGCACCTCGGCGAGCAGCGCGGTGCCGGCGGCGCCGGCGAGCTCGGGCCGGTCGGTGCCGAACACCGCGCCGAGGTCCCCCAGCCCGGCGGCCGACAGCAGCGCGTCGCAGATCGCGTGCGCGGCCACGTCGCCGTCCGAGTGCCCCGCGCAGCCGTCCTCGCCGGGCCACAGCAGGCCGGCGACCCAGCACGGCCGTCCGACCTCGACCGGGTGCACGTCGGTCCCGGTGCCGACCCGCGGCAGCTCAGCCACGGCTCAGCACCGCCTCGGCCACCAGCAGGTCGAACGGCGTGGTCACCTTGAAGGCCTCCTCCGCACCCGGCACGGTCTGCACGGTCACCCCGGCAGCCTCCACCAGTCCGGCGTCGTCGGTGAGCGGCCCCTGGGCGGACCGGTGCGCGCGCTCCAGCACCCCGCGCCGGAACCCCTGCGGCGTCTGCACCGCCCGCAGGTCGGCGCGCGGGAGCGTGGCGAGCACCGCGCCGGCTGCGTCCACCCGCTTGATCGTGTCAGCGACCGGCAGCACCGGTACGACGGCCTCGGCGCCTGCGCGCAGCGCCGCCACGACGGCTTCGACCACCGTCACCGGGACCAGCGCCCGGGCTGCGTCGTGCACGAGCACCAGGTCCACCTCGGCGGGCAGCGCCGCGAGCCCTGCCGCCACCGAGTCCTGCCGCTCCGCTCCACCGGGCACGACCAGGACGCCGTACGGCGACAGCAGCGCGTCGACGGCGTGAACGGCGTCGGGGGGAGCGGCGACGACGACCGGACCGACCGACGGGCAGGCGCGCAGCCGGCGTACGGCGTGCACGAGCAGTGGCTCGCCGGCGAGCTCGCGCAGTGCCTTGGGCG
>JBAVRG010000359.1:0-3338 GCA_049694795.1 Mycobacteriales bacterium | reverse complement strand
GGCCGGCCGGCCCGAGCTGCTGCTGCTCGACGAGCCGCTCGCGGCGCTCGATGCGGCCACCCGGGACGAGGTCCGGCACCTGCTGCGCAGCGTCCTCGCGGGCGGCCCGACCGCGGTCCTGGTGGTGACCCACGACCCGGTCGACGTCGTCGCGCTCGCCGACCGGCTGGTGGTGCTCGAGGAAGGTCGCGTGGTGCAGGAGGGCACACCGCGCGAGGTCGCGACCGCGCCGCGCAGCACCTGGGTGGCCGCCCTGCTCGGCCAGAACGCCTGGAGCGGTACGACGGACGCCACCGGCCTGGTCGTGGCCGGGCGGCACGTCGCCGCCGCCGAGCCGCTGCCGTCAGGGCGGTCTGCACTGGCGCTCTGCGAGCCCTCCACCGTGACCGTCCACCTGGAGCCACCGCACGGCTCGGCGCGTACCGTCCTGCACGGCCCGGTCCGCGAGGTCCGCGCCCTGGGTGGCCGGGTGAGGGTCGTGATCGGCAGCACACCGGAGGTCGTGGCCGAGGTCACGATCGCCGCGGCAGCCGACCTCGGACTGGCCGAGGGGCGACCCGTCTGGGCGGCCGTGAAGGCGACGGAGGTTCGGCTCGTCGGGCTCTGACCACTAGGCTCCGAGCATGAGCCAGCCGACGAGCCCCGACGTCCCGCAGGCCCTCTCTGTCGCCCGCGAGGCCCCTGACCGCAACATCTCCCTCGAGCTGGTCCGGGTCACCGAGGCCGCCGCGATGGCGGCCGGCCGGTGGGTCGGCCGCGGCGACAAGATGGGCGGTGACGGCGCCGCGGTCGACGCGATGCGTCAGCTCATCGGCACCGTCGGCATGAAGGGCGTGGTCGTCATCGGCGAGGGCGAGAAGGACGACGCCCCGATGCTGTTCAACGGCGAGGAGGTCGGCTCCGGCGAAGGTCCCGAGTGCGACGTCGCCGTCGACCCGATCGACGGGACCACCCTGATGGCCAAGGGGATGCCCAACGCGATCGCGGTCATGGCGGTGGCCGAGCGCGGCACGATGTACGACCCGTCGGCCGTCTTCTACATGGAGAAGCTGGTCACCGGCCACGCCGCCTCGGACGTCGTCGACATCACCGCCCCGGTCGCCCACAACGTCCAGGCGGTGGCCAAGGCGAAGGGCGCCGCCGTCGAGGACGTCACGGTGTGCATCCTCGACCGTCCGCGGCACGAGGACCTCGTGCGCGAGGTGCGCGAGGCGGGCGCGCGCATCAAGTTCATCTCCGACGGTGACGTCGCGGGTGCGGTGATGGCCTGCACCGAGGGCACCGGCATCGACCTGCTGCTCGGTATCGGCGGCACCCCCGAGGGCATCATCACGGCCTGCGCGGTCAAGTGCCTCGGCGGCGTGATCCAGGGCAAGCTCTGGCCGCAGAAGAAGAGCGAGTTCGAGAACGCCGCGAAGGCCGGCCTCGACCTCGAGGCCGTGCTCTCCACCGACGACCTGGTGCGCAGCGACAACGTGTTCTTCGTCGCGACCGGCATCACCGACGGCGAGCTGGTCCGCGGCGTCCGCTACAAGGGCGGCGGCGCTTCGACGGAGTCCCTCGTGATGCGCTCGAAGTCCGGCACCATCCGACGCGTCATCAGCGAGCACCGGCTCACCAAGCTGTCCGCCTACGCGAGCATCGACTTCGAGGGCGCCCGCCGCTAGTGCTCCGCATCGCCACCTGGAACGTCAACTCCATCGGGGCCCGGCTGACCCGCTTCCTGCCGTGGCTGGAAGAGTCCGCCCCCGACGTCCTCGCGGTGCAGGAGACCAAGACCGCAGCGTTCCCGGTGGCCGAGGTCGCAGCGCTGGGCTACCAGGTCGCGCACGCCGGTGACGGCCGTTGGAACGGCGTCGCGGTGCTCTCCCGGATCGGGCTCGACGACGTCGAGACGGCCCTGGAGGGGCACCCCGAGCCGCGGCTGGTGGCCGCCCGGTGCGGTCCGCTGCACGTCACCAGCGTCTACGTCCCGAACGGGCGCGCGATCGACGACCCGCACTACTCCTACAAGCTCGACTGGTTCGCGTCGCTGCGCGCGCGGCTGGACGGCTTCGACCCGGCGCAGCCGCTCGTCGTGATGGGCGACTTCAACGTCGCGCTCACCGACCGCGACGTGTGGGACCCCTCGGCGTTCGTCGGCTCGACGCACGTCACCGAGCCGGAGCGGTCGGCGATGCGCGCCCTGCTCGACTGGGGCCTCGTCGACGTCGAGGCACGGCCCGGCAAGGGCGACGTGCCCTTCACCTACTGGGACTACCGGGCCGGGATGATGCACAAGAACCTGGGCATGCGGATCGACTACGTGCTCGCCACCCGGGCGGTCACGGTCAACGACGCCTGGGTCGACCGCGAGGCCCGCAAGGGCAAAGGCGCCAGCGACCACGCCCCTCTGGTCGTCGACATCGACCTTCCGTCCTAGGTCCTCACTGTCAGCCGAGCAGCTTGCGCAGGGTCGCGGGCGTGCGGGCGGTGCAGCTCACCCCGAGGGCCTTCTCGAGCACGCCGTTGGTGAGCTTGGTCTTGCGCATGCCGTCCTCGTACCCGATGTAGAGCACCTGGTCGTTGCCCAGCACGGTCTCGGTCGGCCACGGCGTCGCCAGCAGGGCCTGCAGCGCAGCGGCCGACGGCCGGTCGAAGAGCACCGACACCGTGACGTAGCCCGCCAGCTCCGGCAGCTCGTCGAGCGCCTTGCGGATCTCGTCGTCGGTGCGCACGCAGACGCGCACACCGAGCCCGAGCCGCTCACGCAGGGCCTGCTCCACCTCGGTCGCGAGCTCGGCCGCCGACCCGCGCGAGGAGGTGAAGGTCGCGTTGCCGCTGTTGAGGTAGGTCCGCACGTCCTCGTGCCCGAGGTCCTCGAGCAGCGCCTTCAGGTCCTTCATCGGCAGCGTGTTGTTGCCACCGACGTTCACCGCGCGCAGCAGCAGGACCCACCTCATGAGGCCAGCTCCGGCAGCGCGCCCCGAGCCCGGTCGTGCTCGACGCCCAGGCCGTCGAGCAGGTCGACCAGCGCGACCCGCAGCTGCGCCACCACCACCTGCGCGGCCAGGCCGTCGGCCCCCAGCGCGACCGGGTCGAGGCGGGCGGCGAGGTCGACCAGCGGACCGACCGCGTCGTCCGAGGACCCGGCGAGCGTCACCGCGTCGGCCAGCTCGTCGAGCAGGTCGGGCAGTGCCACGGGCAGCGGCTGGCCGGTCTCCAGGGCCACGACGATCCGGCGCACGAGGACGCGCAGGTTGCGGCTGGCCCGGGTGAACCCGAGCGTCACGCGCTCGCCCGCCGCCCACGCCGCGCCGTCCGCCCGCCGGAAGGGCGTGAGGCGCGCGGTGTCCCGG
>JBAVRG010000358.1:0-3041 GCA_049694795.1 Mycobacteriales bacterium | reverse complement strand
CCGCAGCGGTTCCGCTGCCCTGCCGCACCGGGCGTCCTCCCGGCGTACGACCTTGCTTGTGCCCGAGCGCTCGGCGAGCATGCGGGCATGTCCCGTCCGGGAGCCGGTCTGCAGCCCCTCGAGAGGTGGCTCGGCGGCGCTGCCGTCGGCTGCTACGCCGTCGGCTACCCGTTGGCCCTCTGGGGCGGGACGTCCGCGGGTTGGGCTCTGGTGGCCCTCGGCGGCCCGTTCCTGCTCGCGTTCGGGGTGCTGGTGGCCGTGCGGTTGCACCGCTCCGGCTGACCTGTGCCCGTGACGCCGTCGCACGCCGGGCCGCTCAGGCGACGTGCGGGCTGGCCACGAACGACGTGGCCAGTGCAGTGGCGACCGACGCAAGCGCGACCCAGACGAACCAGATGCGGCCGAGCTGCACCTGCCAGTGCTCCTCTGACGTGAAGCGGCCGAGCCGGGCGCGGTTCCACAACCCGAGCCCGATGAAGAGGGTCAGCAGCAGGTGGAACAGGTTGGCGCCCGCGATGAGGACCGTCATCGAGGCGTAGGAGCTGGAGTCCATCCGGAACGGGAAGCTCGCCAGCTGGAGCACCTGCCCGACCGAGCAGGCCAGCACGACCAGCACTCCCAGACCCTCGGCAGCGACCAGCCGGCGCCGGTCGGCGCCGCGGATCGCGACCTCGGCCCACCAGGCGGCACCGGCGGCCAGCAACAGGCCGCCGGCAAGCGCCCAGCCCACCCAGATCGCAGCGATGGAGGCGCCCTTGGCCGTCCAGGCGTCTTCGGTGTTCAGCCCACGCAGGTAGAGGTAGCTGAACAGGAGGGCGGCGACGAAGGCGGCATCGGCCAGGATCAGCAGGAGCACGCCGGTGCGCCAGCGCCGGCCGACGACCTCCATGCCCTCGACGTGCCCTGACAGCGACGGCGGCGTCGCGATGACGGCGGTCATGACGTCCCCTCCGGGCTGCTGCCGGCGCCCGCGCCGACCGGGACGGGCCCTGTGGCTGGGGCCTCGGACGGCAGCACCACCTGACGCGGCTCCTCGCCGTAGCCGTAGAAGTCGGAGCTGACCACAGGCAGCACCGGGAAGTTCTCGAGCGGGATGGGGTTGGGCACCATCCACTCGAGTGTCCTGCCGCCCCAGGGGTTGGCCGGTGCGAGCGCACCACTGCGCCACGAGCTGACCACCGCGTAGAGCAGCAGCAGCATCCCGATGCCGATGGTGTACGCGCCCAACGTGGAGATCAGGTTTCCGTTGGCGAACAGCGAGTCGTAGACCGCGACCCGCCGGGGCTGACCCTGCAGCCCGACGACGAACATGCCGAGGAAGGTCACGTTGAAGCCGATCTGGGTGAACCAGAACGCCACCATGCCGAGGCGCTCGTTCAGCATCCGCCCCGTCATCTTGGGGAACCAGTAGGCCAAGGCCCCGATGGCACCGGTGAGACCCGCGCCCATCAGCGTGAAGTGGAAGTGCGCGGTCACGAACATCGAGCCGTGCAGGGCGTAGTCCACCGGGACGTCGGACAGGTAGATGCCGGACACCCCGCCGATGATGAAGTTCCAGAGCATCGCGTACGTCGCCATCATCGGCAGCCGCGTCCAGACGTGCCCGCGCCAGACCGTGCCGAGGATGACCAGGAACAGCAGGCCGGTCGGGACCGAGATGAGCTCGGTGGTGAGCATGAACGCCCCGTTGAGGTCCGGTGCCCAGCCTGACGCGTACATGTGGTGCGCCCAGACCATCACGCTGAGGCCGACGATGCCGGCGATCCCCAGCACGGCGGCGTTGAAGCTGAACAGCGGCTTGCGGGCGAAGACCGGGCTCAGCTCCATCAAGGCCACGACCGCGGGGAGCACGATGACGTAGACCTCGGGGTGACCCATGAGCCAGAACAGGTTCGCGTAGAGCCAGGGGCTCCCGCCCTTCTCCGCGACGAAGAACTGCGCGCCCGCCGCCCGGTCGAGCCCGGACATGATCTGCGAAGCCATGAACATCGGGAAGGCGGGGAGCGCCAGGGCGACGCTGGCGACGGCGCCGTAGACGAAGATCGGCGTGCGGTTCCACGTCATCCCGCGGGCCCGCATGGTGATGACGGTCGTGGTGATGTTGGCGCCCGCGATCGCGCTCGAGACGGCGAACACGATGATGGTGACCAGGTAGGCGTCCATCCCCGGCGGAGCCTGGTCCGACAGCGGTGCGTAGCCCGACCAGCCCGTGGGGATCCCACCGAGCAGCCCCGCGGACAGCAGGACGGGGATCACCGAGACGATCAGCCACAGGCTCAGCGCGTTCAGCCGCGGGAAGGCCATGTCGCGGGCGCCGATCATGATGGGCAGGATGAAGTTCCCGAACGGCCCGGTCACCATGATGATGGTGGCGATGATCATGATGATGCCGTGCAGGCCGACCATCGCGTTGTAGGTCTGGGGCCCGACGAAGTGCGACTGCGGGGTGATCAGGTTCGTCCTGATCAGCATGGCGAGGGTGCCGCCCACGGCGAGCAGGACCATCGTCACGACCAGGTACTGGATGCCGACGACCTTGTGGTCGGTCGTGAAGCGGAAGTACCGAGCGACCCCCTGGCCCTTCCCTGCGAGGAACATCTCGTCCTCGTGCGTCAGGTCCCGGCCCAGGAGCCAGCGGAACGGGCCGTTGAAGGCGCCGATCCCGGCCAGGAAGCCGAGCACCCATGAGGCCATCGTCAAGATGACCACCTGGTCGGAGCCCTGGTCGTCGCTCTGCAGGAAGCGGTGCGTCAGCAGCCAGCCGACGAGGGCGAACACCCCTCCCGCCACGACAGCGGTGCCGAGGTTCAGGTGGCGCATCTGGCCGCCCGCAGCAGAGGTGCGCGCCGGCGCGTCCGCGACGTCAGTCATGTCGGCTACCTCCGGCTCGAGCTCAGCCATGTCGAGAACTGGTCTGCGGTCACCACGTGCACCTGGGTCTGCATCTGCGAGTGGAGCAGCCCGCACAGCTCCGCGCACCGGACGTCGAAGACCCCCAGCCGGTTCGGCACGACACTGGCCTTCGTCGTCTTCCCGGGGTT
>JBAVRG010000357.1:0-7731 GCA_049694795.1 Mycobacteriales bacterium | reverse complement strand
GCGTCTTCCTGGGCCGCCTCGTCGTGGGCTGCGTCTTCCTGGGCTGCGTCTTCCTGGGCTGCGTCTTCCTGGGCCGCGTCTTCCTGGGCCGCGTCGTCGTGGGCTGCGTCTTCCTGGGCCGCCTCGTCGTGGGCTGCGTCCTCGTGGGCCGCGTCGTCCTGGGCGGCCTCGGCCTGGGGTGGTGAGGGTCGGTGAGCCCGTCGAGGCGGATCCGTGCCGTCGCCGCGGCGGCGCTGCTCGTCGCGCTGGTCGCGTCGCTGCTGAGCGGCTGGGCAGCGCCGGCCTGGTGGGCGGTGCCGGTCCTCGGCCTGGTCGTTGCGATCTCCGAGATCGCCGTCGTCAGCCTGCAGTTCGGCCGGCAGACCTGGACGTTCTCCCTCACCGAGAGCGCGCTCGGCGCCGCGTGGGTCGCCGGGACCGGCAGCTGGTCGGTCGCCGGCGTCGTCCTCGGCGTGCTGGTGGCGCAGACCGTGCTGCACCGCCCGCTGCTCAAGAAGCAGTTCAACCTCGCGATGTTCGCCGCGGCGACCTCCCTGGGCTCGCTCATGGCGGGCACCGCCGGTGGGCACATCGCAGGTGCGATCGCCGGCCTCGCCGTCTTCTTCCTCGTGAACCACTCGCTGGTCGCGGTCGCCGTCTCGGTGACCAGCCGGCGCAGGCTCATCCCGTTGCTGCTCACCTCCGCCCCCCTGTCGGCGGTGCACATGGCAGGCAACAGCTCGATCGGCCTGCTCGCCGCGTTCCTCGCCATGACCGCTCCGCTCGGGCTGCTCGGCCTGCTGGTGCCCCTCGCCCTGCTCTGGTCGTCGTACGACCAGCAGACCCGACGCAGCCAGGAGGCCCGGCTGTTCGCCGAGCTCGCCGCCGGCCAGGAGCGCGCCACCGGCCGCTCCAGCGACACCTCGGCGCAGGTCGTCGTCACCGCGGCCGCCCGCCTGTTCGGCGGCGCGGACGTCGAGATGCTGCTGCTCGCCGCCGACGGCCCGGTCCGGTACGCCGGCGACGAGAGCAGCCGCCCGCAGCGCCTGCGGGTCGACGCCGACGTCTTCGACGAGCCGTGGGTGATGCGTGCCCTGGGGGCCCGCGGCGTGACGACCGGCAACGAGGACGGCCGGCCCTGGTGCTCGGCCGTGCTGGGCAACCCGCAGAGCCCGCAGGCGGTGCTGATCGCCCGCCGGCCGGTCGGGTCGGCCGGTTTCGGTCGCCGCGAGGTGCGCCTCGCCGAGGTGCTCGTCGGCCAGGCGGACTCGTGGCTGTCGGTCGCCGACCTGTCCGACAAGGCCGCGACCGCGAGCGCCCAGGTGCAGGTCGCGGGCCAGGCGGCGCGCGCCCTCGGCGACCTCGGCGCCGCCACCGCTCCGTCGCTGCTCGTCCTGCGGGAGTCGGCCGACCGGCTGGCCCGGCTGGCGCAGTCCTCGGACAGCGTCGAGGACATCGTCGAGGAGCTGCACCTGGTCGAGCGCGCGGTTGCCTCGCTGCTCGGCGCGGTCGCTCTCGCGGCCGACCCCGACCTGGTGAGCGCCGACCTGCCGGGCGTACCGGCTCCGGTGCGGCCGTCCACCGACTGGACCACCACCGGCGTGCTGCGGTGAGCCCGACGTGAACCTCCGGAGCCGCTCGGCACTGCCACTGGCGGTGTGGGCGGCCCTGCTCGGCTCGGGGGCCGTCCTCACCGTCGTGGGGGTCGTCGCTGCCGTGCTCGGGCTCGACGGCGTGCTCGACGCGGTCGCCGTCCAGGCCCTCGCCGCGGGTGCCTGCGCCGGTCTGCTCGTGGTCCTGTCGTCCGTGGTCGGCGCGATCCGGCTGGCGAACGCCCTCCGGTCGCTGCACGTCGCCGCGGTACGGCGCCTGGCTGAGCCTGGCGCGCCCGTGCAGGTCGACCGTCGGCTGGTCACGCGCTCCAGCCTCGAGGTGGCCGAGCTGGCGCGCACCCTCGACGCGCTTCACCTGCGGGTGCGGCTCGCCGACGAGCTGTCGGAGCGGCACCGCCGGGACGCCGAGACGGCGGGTGCCGGCGTCTTCGAGCTCCTGTCGGGCCTGGTCGCGGCGGAGGAAGGCGCCCGCGGGCAGCTCGCCGCCGAGCTCCACGACACGGTCGCGCAGTCGCTCATGATCGCGCGCGGCCTGCTCGCTGGCTCGCCGTCGTCACCCGCGGAGATCGCCAAGCTGAACGACTACGTCGAGGACGCCGAGGAGCAGGTGCGCGCCGTCATGGCCCGCACCCGGCCACCGGCGCTGCGCGACGGCGACCTCGCCTCCGCCGTGGGCGCCCTCCGGCTCGACATGAACGCCCGTTACGGGCTGCACGTCGCGATCGAGTGGCCGGAGTCGCCGTACCCGCTGCCACTGGCCTCCGCGGTGACCGTCTACCGGTTCTTCCAGGAGGCGCTCCTCAACGTCGTCAAGCACGCCGACGTCGACGACGCCGTGGTCTCGCTGCAGGTGGACGAGACCGCGGTGCTCGCCCAGGTGCGGGACCAGGGCCCCGGCTTCGACCCCGAGGCGGTGCGACCGGACCGGGGGCGGCACGTCGGCCTCGGACTGCTGCGCGAGCGGGCCCGGCTCTCGGGCGGCTCGCTGGACGTCGACAGCCGCCGGGGCGAGGGCACGACCCTCACGCTGCGGCTGCCCCGTCCCTCGTCGGTCGTCGCGCCTCCCTCCGAGGTCATGGAGGGGCTGGCGCAGCAGGACCCGATCCCACCGCTGCGGCGCCTGTCCGACCGCGCCGCCCGCTGAGCCCAGCTGTCAGGTCCAGCAGCCGCTCGGGCGTGCTGGGGCCCTGACAGGTCGCGGGTCGGCCGAGCTGTCAGCGCGCACGCAGGCTGGCGACCCCGGGCGGCGGCAGGCCGGCGGTCGCGCACAGCAGGTCGCACCAGGCACGCAGGTGCACGGCCAGGTCGAGCGCGCCGTCCTCGTCGTGCAGGGGGCTCCACGAGGCGCGGATCTCGACCTCGTTGGTCTCGGTCGGGTCCTCGACCAGGCCGAACGTCAGCGACGCCGTACGGGTGACGGTGCCCCCGGCCGCGGTGTGGGCCGCGCCGCGCTCGTCGAGGGATTCCTTGAGCCAGCTCCACCCGACCTCGGCCAGCGCCGGGTCGCCGGCCATCTCCGGGTCGACATCGGCGCTCACGAACGCCACCACGCGGGTGTCGCCGCGCCAACCGTCCTGCCCGGCCGGGTCGTGGAGCACCACGAACCTGCCGGTGGCCACCTCGTCGCCGTCCCTGCTCACCTCGGCCGCGAACGCGACGGCGTGCGGGGCGAGCCGTCGGGGTGCAGGCACCTCGCGCAGCTCGAGCACCCCTGGTCTGGTCGCCTCGGCGAGCGCGGCCTGCAGGCCGTCGACGGCGCGCGCGAACACGGTCGGCGTCGGTGCCGCTGGTGCCGCTGTCGGCTCGACCGGGAGGGCCACCTCCCCACCGTAGGTCGCCCAGGGCGTCGTGGGGGCCACAACGCGCCGGTGGGCCCGGCGGCTGTCTAGGTTGCGCAGGTGCCCGTCGTCCTCTCGCTGCTGTCCAGCCTGCTCTGGGGCACCTCGGACTTCCTCGGCGGGACGGCGACCCGCCGGCTGCCCGCGCCGCTCGTGGTCGGGATGTCGCAGGCGGTGGCGCTCGTGCTGCTCGCGCCGCTGGCCGTGCTGCTCGGCGCCCGTCCGGACACGCTGCTCGCCGGCGTGGCCGCAGGAGCGGTCGGCCTGCTCGCCCTGGGCGCTTTCTACGCCGCCCTCGCGAGCGGCACGATGGGCGTGGTGGCGCCGCTCGCCTCCCTCGGTGCGCTGCTCCCCGTCTCCGTGGGCCTGCTGCGCGGGGAGACGCCCAGCGGGCTGCAGGTCGCGGGCATCGCGGTGGCGATCATCGGCGTCGTGCTCGCCAGCGGCCCCGAGCTGTCGGGAGGGGCCTCGCCCCGGCCGCTGCTCCTCGCCATGGCGGCCGCGGTCGGCTTCGGCCTGGTCGCGGTGCTGCTCGCCGACGCCAGCAAGGGGCCGTCGGGCGCGGTGGTCGTGGCCCTGCTGGTCATGCGCGCCACCTCGGTCGGGATCTTCGGCCTGGGTGTGCTGGTCGTGCGGGCCCGCGGTCGCCGTACCGGCGTCGCGCGAGCCGACCTGCCGCTGCTGGCGGCGATCGGGGTGGGTGACGTGAGTGCCAACGCGAGCTACGCCCTGGCGACGCGGGGTGGACTGCTCAGCGTCGTGTCGGTGCTGGCGTCGCTCTACCCGGTCGTGACGGTGCTGCTGGCCCGGCAGCTGCACGCCGAACGGCTGCTGCCGGTGCAGGTGGCGGGGGTGGTCGGGACGCTGTGCGGGGTGGCGCTGCTCGCCGCCGGCTAAGCAGCGAGTGTCTCGCGCTGCTCCTGGAGGAGCATGCCGCCGAACGTGATCGCCGTGCCGCAGACGACGCACATCAGGTCGAACTCGTCGAGGCCGTCCTCGCACACGGGCTGCACGAACTCCACGATCGCGTCGCAGTCGCGGCAGAGCATCTCGGTCATGCCCTGACCGTGCCACAGCCGTCGGACAGAACGTGGGAGGCGACTAGCCTCGTCCTCGATGAGCACCCACCAGAGCGCCTTCCTCAAGGCCTGTCGCCGCGAGCCCGTCCCGCACACGCCGGTGTGGTTCATGCGCCAGGCCGGACGGGCCCTCCCCGAGTACCGCAAGGTCCGCGAGGGCATCGCGATGCTCGACAGCTGCTTCCGGCCCGATCTGGTCACCGAGATCACCCTGCAGCCGGTGCGCCGGTTCGGGGTCGATGCGGCGATCTTCTTCAGCGACATCGTGGTCCCGCTCAAGGCGATCGGGGTCGACCTCGACATCGTCCCCGGCGTCGGTCCCGTGGTGGCCCAGCCGTTCCGCACCGCCGCCGACCTCGACCGGCTGCCGGACCTGCTCGAGGCGCCGGAGATCTCCGAGGCCGTCGGCCTTCTCGTGGGCGAGCTGGGCGACACCCCGCTCATCGGGTTCGCCGGCGCGCCTTTCACCCTCGCCTCCTACCTCGTCGAGGGCGGTCCCTCCAAGGACCAGCGGACCACCAAGGCCCTCATGTACGGCGACCCCGTCCTCTGGTCGCAGCTGCTCGACCGGCTGGCCTCGATCACGCTGTCGTTCCTGCGGATCCAGCTCGACGCGGGTGCGTCCGCGATCCAGCTGTTCGACTCGTGGGTGGGTGCGCTGCCCGCAGAGGACTACCGGCAGTACGTGCAGCCGCACTCCGCCCGCATCCTGTCCGGCATCGGCCAGTCCCATCCCGCCGTCCCCCGCATCCACTTCGGGGTCGGGACCGGCGAGCTCCTGCACGACATGGGCGCCGCGGGCGCCGACGTCGTCGGGGTCGACTTCCGGGTGCCGCTCGACGAGGCGGTACGGCGGATCGGGCCCGGCAAGGCGGTGCAGGGCAACCTCGACCCCACCGTGGTGTTCGCCCCCGAGCAGGTCGTGCGGGCGATGACCGAGCGGGTCCTCACCCAGGCGAAGGCTGCCGAGGGGCACGTGTTCAACCTCGGACACGGCGTGCTCCCCGAAACCGACCCGGACGTCCTCACGCGGGTCGTGGCGCACGTGCACGAGGCCACCGCCGTCTGACCGCCGTCTGACGGGGCCCTCCCACGGAGCCCAGTCACGATGATCCACGGAGCCGGGAGGGGTGTTCGGGTGCCTCCGAGCACCCCTGCCGGTTCCGTTGATCAAGAGGGGGCTCGTGGCCTTCCTTGCAGGAGCGGACCTCGGGGCACCAGCTTCAGGCCGGCGGGGTCGCCCAGCTCACGAGCCCGCCGGGACGCCACTGCTGTGAACAGCTGCTGGTGGAAGGCTGCCGGGTTGGCGCGATAGCGCGCAGGCGTCACGTGGCACAGCTCGAGGCCGGCGCTGCTGAAGCGCCCGTGGCGCTGCAGTGTCGCGTCGAGGAGATGCTCTGCCTCGTGCGCCTCTCGGCTGTCGAGCTCTCCGCCGACGCCGGTGCCGACCAGCCACACGTCTGCAACCCCCAGCAGCACGCCGTCCATCCAGACCGCCACGTTGCAGTGGAAGGGGATTCCGTAGCCCAGCAGATCGTCGACGAGCTCTGCCTCAGGTGGGGAGGCGGCGCCGCGTGCCGCATCGAGGCAGGCGCGCCGGAGCAGGGCCGAGTCACGTACGGCGCCTCCGTCGACCAGCTCGAGGAGCTGCTCCGTGGTGCACCGCTTGTCCGCAACCGCTCCGAGCACCAGACCACGGATGTCTCTCAGGCACGTGCGGTCGAACCAGTCCCGCTGCCGCCGCGTCGGCGCCCGGCCGATGAAGGCCCTGCGCACAGCGAGCACCTGCCGCGAGGCGTCGACCACGACCTGCGGCACCGGAGCCAGAGGCAGCCCTGCCCACGTGGTGGTGGCCAGGTCGCGGACCCCGGCGCACCGCCGTACGAGCACGAGCCCCTCGGAGCTGCGGCGCCTCAGGTGCGGTTCGATGAGGACCATGACGCCGGGGTGGTCAGGCACCCACCTCAGCCCGTGGACGCGGGCCGCCACCAGACCCGTGATGACGGCACCCGGACCGGCGTGCTTCGCGGCGACGTGTGCCAGCGCCTCCGGCGTCAGGGGACCGCGGTGGTCGACGTAGACGCCCCGTACGGGTCGTTGCCAGTGGCGGGCGATCGCCGACTTGACGGTGTCGGGATCTGCGCCCGCGAGACGGAGCTGGCCGGCTGTGAGGACGCCATGCGTGTCGAGGCTCAGCTGTCGTGCCAGGCCGAAGAGGTCCGCGAGCCGCATGCCCTCAGTGCAGCCCGGTGGGGAGGGCTGGGGTGGGCAGTCGGGAGATCCGTGGACAGCCTTCGCCCCTGTGGGAGACGCGCGCCTGCGGCTGCTCCCTCCTCTTGATCAACGGAATCGGAAGGGGTGATGCGCGGGGCCCGAACGCCCCTGCCGGTTCCGTTGATCACCGGGGAAGGGGCGGGCGAGAGGGGAGGGGCGGGTCAGGCGACGCGGCGGCGCAGCAGCCAGCCGCTCAGCACGGCCACCGCGAGCAGCGCACCGCCGGCGGCCTGCAGCACCAGTTGCGTCGAGCCGACGAACGAGCCCTTGGCGATGCCCGCCAGAGAGCCGTTGAGGGGGAGCGCCTTCTCGATGCCGAGGTCCTGCAGCAGCAGGGTGCGCACCTCGGAGGTGCGGGCGCCGAGGAGGGCGTCGAGCAGCGCGGGCCGCTGACCGGCGGGGACGCCGGCACCGGCCAGGGTGGTGGTGAGCCGCGAGGACAGGCGTGCGACCGCGAGCGCCCCGAGGCCGGCCACCGCGACGACCCCGCCGAGCTCGCGGGCGACGTTGACGCTCGCGGCGGCCAGCCCGGCCCGGGCCTCCCCGGCCGAGGACAGCGACGCCGTGACGACCGGGGCGGTGGTGAGGCCGACACCGGCCCCCACCACCGCCAGCCAGACCTCCAGCAGGTGCTGGTCGGTGCCCTGCTCGAGGACCGTGCCCAGGGCCACCAGACCTCCGCCGGCGAGCAGGAGCCCCAGCACCACCGGGGGCGCTACCGCGTGCCAGCGCCCGGCCAGCGCGGCGGTGACCACCAGCGCGACGGGCAGCGGCAGCAGGACCGCACCGGCCGCCTGCGGGTCGAGGTCCTGCACCAGCTGCAGGTACAGGCTCACGAAGACCAGCAGCACGAACACCGCCAGCGCCGCGGCGAAGGCGCCCAGGGCGGCGCCCGTGAAGCGCCGGTCGCGTACCAGCCCCCCGGGCAGCAGCGGGTCGCCCGCGCCC
>JBAVRG010000356.1:0-1544 GCA_049694795.1 Mycobacteriales bacterium | reverse complement strand
CATGCAGGGCGTCAGCTCGACGTCCGCGTCGAGGTCGAGGAAGAGCGGCTCGATGATCGGCGGCATGTCGTGGCTCTCGGTCATGTCGAACACCATGTAGCCGGTGCGGCGGCCGTCCTCGAGCGTGAAGAAGGCGGTCTCGGGGTGGATCCGGTCGATCACGTACTGCATGGTCTTGGGCAGCGCTCCCGACCGCATCGCCTCGTTGCCGCGCTGCACCGGGATCGAGATCTTCATGAGCGTGCGCATCGCGCACCCCCTGACAGTGAAGGGCTGGGACGCCCGCCGACGCTAGGACCTGGCTCAGCGAAGGCCATGGTCACTCGGGGCTGCGCAGCTGCTCCTAGTCACGACGGGCGATGACAAGTGGCCTGAGTCGGCGCATCCTTCGTATGACGCATCACCTTGGGGGAGGTCGTCATGCATCTGTCCACGCGCAAGAACGTGCTGGTCCTGGTTGTCGCTGGTGCTCTGCTGTTCCTGCTGAGCGGCATCGGCCAGGACAGCGGCTACTGGAAGAGCGGCCCGTCCTGGCTCGGCGCCATCGGCTGGTTCGGCTTCCTGATCTGCCTGCTCCTGCTGGTGGTCGCGGGCGTCATGGCGCTGACCGAGCGCCTGCGTCATGGCGGCCACCACGGCGGCTCGCTGCCGCACTAGCTCCCGAGCACCGACCCGAGGTCGAAGCGCACCGGCACCTCGAGCTGGGCGTACGTGCACGACTGCGGGTCGCGGTCCGGGCGCCAGTGCCGGAACTGCGCGGTGTGCCGGAAGCGCGTGCCCTCCATGTGGTCGTACGCGACCTCGGCGACCAGCTCAGGCCTCAGCGCCACGAACGACAGGTCCTTGCCGTTGTTCCAGCGGCTGCCCGCCGCCTGGTTCGGGTTGCGCTCCGGCAGCACGTCGCCCAGCCAGGGGTGCTCCTCGCCCTCTCCCAGCAGGTACGGCGAGAGCTCCTCGACAAGGGCGGCGCGGCGCGTCATGGGGAACGAGGCGGCCACGCCCACGTGCTGCAGCCGGCCGGCGTCGTCGTACAGGCCGAGCACGAGCGAGCCGACGACTGGGCCGGACTTGTGCAGGCGGTAGCCGGCCACCACGCAGTCCGCGGTGCGGGCGTGCTTCACCTTCTGCATGACCCGCTTGTCGGGCTGGTAGGTCTGCGCGAGCGGCTTGGCGACGACGCCGTCGAGCCCGGCGCCCTCGAAGGCCTCGAACCACTCCCGCGCGACCGCCGGGTCGTTCGTCACGGGCGTCAGGAAGACAGGCGCTTCGGCGGTCGAGAGCGCCTGTGCCAGCAGGGATCTGCGCTGCTCCTGCGGTCGCCCGGTGAGGTCGTCGTCGGCAAGGGCGAGCAGGTCGAAGGCGATGAACGAGGCCGGTGTGGCCTCGGCGAGCATCCGCACCCGCGAGTCGGCCGGGTGGATCCGCTGCAGCAGCGCCTCGAAGTCCAGCCCGTTGCCGGCCGCGATGACGATCTCGCCGTCGACGACGCAGCGCTCCGGCAGGTTGGCCTTGACGGCCGCCACGACCTCGGGGAAGTACCGGGT
>JBAVRG010000355.1:0-4370 GCA_049694795.1 Mycobacteriales bacterium | reverse complement strand
GGCCCGCTCGCTCGACCCCACCGCGGTACGACGTCTGGTCGCCGCGCACATCCAGGGCCGCACCCTCGGCTTCCTCGGCGAGCCGCGCGTGAACGTGCTCGAGCTGAACCTCGCCCTACTCGACCTGGCTACGGGACGATGATCACGTGAGGAGCCGTGATGCCGCGAGGTGAGCTGCGGGTCTACCTTGGCGCCGCGCCCGGCGTCGGGAAGACCTACGCCATGCTCGACGAGGGCCATCGGCGCTGCGACCGCGGCACCGACGTCGTCGTCGGGTTCGTCGAGCCCCATGGCCGGGCCCACACCCAGGCGCAGATCGGCGACCTCGAGATCGTGCCGCGCCAGAGCGTGAGCTACCGCGGCACCACCTTCGAGGAGATGGACCTCGACGCCGTCCTCGCCCGACGGCCCAAGGTGGCGCTCGTGGACGAGCTCGCGCACACGAACGTCCCGGGAGGCCGCAACGCCAAGCGTTGGCAGGACGTCGAAGAGCTGCTCGCCGCAGGCATCACGGTCATCACCACGCTCAACATCCAGCACCTGGAGTCGCTCAACGACGTCGTGGAGAAGATCACCGGCGTCGTGCAGCGCGAGACCGTGCCCGACGCCGTCGTCCGCGCTGCCGAGCAGGTCGAGCTCGTCGACATGACTGCCGAAGCGCTACGGCGTCGGATGGCCCACGGGAACGTGTACGGGCCGGAGAAGGTCGATGCTGCGCTCGCGAACTACTTCCGGGTCGGCAACCTCACCGCCCTGCGCGAGCTGGCCCTGCTGTGGCTGGCCGACAAGGTCGAGACGCAGCTGGACCGGTACCGCGGGGACCACGACATCACGAAGGTCTGGGAGACGCGCGAACGTGTCGTCGTCGCGCTCACCGGCGGACCTGAGGGCGAGATGCTCATCCGCCGCGGCGCGCGCATCGCCGCCCGGTCCCACGGCGGCGACCTCCTCGCCGTCCACGTCGCCCGTTCCGACGGTCTGACCGGCGCGGACCCGGCGACGCTCGAGGAGCAGCGGCGGCTCGTGGAGTCCCTCGGCGGCAGCTACCACCAGGTCGTCGGCGACCATGTGCCGAGCGCCCTGCTGGAGTTCGCCCGAGCAGAGAACGCCACCCAGCTGGTCCTGGGTACCAGCAGGCGCGGGCGACTCGGTGCCTTCTTCGGCGCGCCGAGCATCGGTGTCACGACAACGCGGATGTCCGGGGACATCGACGTCCACATGGTGACCCACGAGTACGACGGGTACCGGCGCCGCAGCCTGCCGGCCGTGACCGGCGGGCTGTCGCGCCGTCGCCGCCTCCAGGGCGTCGTCGTCGCGGCACTGCTGCTGCCGCTGCTCACGCTCGTGCTCACCCAGATCCGTGGGCACGTGAACCTCACCAGCGACGCGCTTCTCTACCTGCTCGTCGTCGTCCTCGTGGCTCTTGTCGGAGGCTTCTACCCAGCGCTGCTCGCCGCGCTCGTCGGCAGCCTGCTTCTCAACTGGTACTTCATCCCGCCTCTGCACCGCTGGACGATCGCCGCAGGCAACAACGTTCTGGCGTTGGTGGTTTTCGTCTCCGTCGCGGCTCTGGTGAGCTCCGTCGTCGACCTGGCTGCCCGCCGCACCCGCCAGGCGGCCCGCGCGTCCGCCGAGGCGCAGACGATCGCGACCGCAGCCGGCAGCGTGCTGCGCGGCGAGTCGGCCCTGTCCCAGCTGCTCCAGCGGATCCGCGAGACGTTCAGTGAGCGCGCCGTCGTCCTCTTCGAGCGCGACGACGAAACCGGGACCTGGCATGCGGTCGAGTCAGCCGGCGAGTCGCCACCCGCCGACCCTCGTGGCGCCGACGTGGAGGTGCCGCTCGCCGAGCGGCAGCTGCTCACCCTGCACGGCCGGGTACTGCCCGCCGAGGACCGCCGACTCCTGCAAGCGCTCGCCTGGCACGTCGCCACCGCCCTCGAGCAGCAGCGTCTCGAACAGGAAGCAGCTGCCGCACGACCTCTGGCCGAGGCCGACCGCACCCGCACTGCCCTGCTCACGGCAGTCAGCCACGACCTGCGCAGCCCGCTTGCCTCAGCCACGGCGGCGATCGACAGCCTGCTCAACCCTGACATCGCCTTCGACCAAGAGGACCGCACCGAGCTGCTCGACACCGCAGCAGCCAGCCTTGCCAAGCTCACCCGGCTCGTGGACAACCTGCTCGACATGAGCCGGCTGCAGGCCGGGGCCATGTCCGTCTTCCCCGCCGAGTTTGCACTCGACGAGCTCCTGCCGCGGGTCCTCGACGATCTCGGCGAAGCCGGGGACCTTGTGCAGGTCGACGTGCCCGACACGTTGCCGTCGGTCATCGCCGACCCAGGACTGCTCGAACGGGTGCTGGTCAACCTGCTCGGCAACGCGCTGCGTTACAGCCCGGCCGGGTCGCCCCCCCTCGTGCATGCCAGCCAGCTCGCGGATCAGGTCGAGCTCCGAGTCGTGGACCGCGGCCCAGGGATCGCCGCCGCCGACCTGGATCGCGTGTTCGCTCCGTTCCAGCGCCTGGGGGACCACGACAACACGACCGGGGTCGGCCTCGGGCTCGCGCTTGCCCGCGGTCTCACGGAGGCCATGCACGGCACCTTGACGCCTGAGGAGACTCCGGGCGGCGGGCTCACCATGGTCCTCACGCTCCCCGCAGTGGCCGGCGAGAACCGCGTCGTGCCGTGACCCGAGTCCTCGTCGTGGATGACGAGCCACAGATCGTCCGGGCGCTGCAGATCAACCTGCGAGCCCGCGGCTACGACGTGAACGTCGCGACCGACGGAACCTCGGCCCTCGTCGAGGCCGGCAAGCATCCTCCCGACCTGGTCGTCCTGGACCTCGGACTGCCGGACATGGAAGGCGTCGAGGTGGTCCGGGGGCTGCGCGGCTGGTGCAGTGCGCCCATCCTCGTGCTGTCCGGACGCACAGGAAGCGCCGACAAGATCGAAGCCCTCGACGCCGGCGCAGACGACTACGTGACCAAGCCCTTCAACGTCGAGGAGCTCTTCGCCCGGCTCCGAGCCGTCGCGCGACGCGCAAGCGACGGCAAGGACGTCCCCGTCGTTCACCTCGGTCGGCACACAGTCGACCTGGCCGCCAAGCAGGTGACCGGCGCCCAAGGAGACGTGAGGCTCACCCCCACGGAATGGCAGCTGCTCGAAGTCTTGCTGCGCAACCCAGGCAAGCTCGTGACGAAGCGACAACTGCTCACCGAGGTGTGGGGGCCGGCGTTCGTCGACGAGAGCAACTACCTGCGTGTCCACATGACGCACCTCCGGCGCAAGCTCGAAGAGGTGCCGGGGCATCCCCGCCATCTGCTCACCGAACCCGGTATGGGATACCGCTTCGCACCCTGAACCGGCCCGGCTGGGCGTGGCGCAGCATCACCGCGGCAGCGGCCCGCCATCGAAGGCGCGGTAGCACGGGGAGGACCCGGATGACGTCCCGCAACTTTTCGTAGTCTGACGATTACTCTGCGTCCCCCCCGCAGTCCCCCCCCGGGGGGGTAGCAACCGGAAGGGAACAGCGTCAGGTCCGCGTTGATCTCGCTGGTGAGCTCATCCTGCCTCCTGTCGTTGTTGCTGGTGCTGCCCGCAGGAGCCGTTGACGTTGCTGGTCGTCGTGGCGTGCGAGCTTGCGGTCCGTCTGTCAGACCCTGGCGACAGACTCATCGTTGATCCGAGACATCCCGGATCGAATCCCGGATCGGTCTCACTGCGTTGGCCGCGAGAGTTGTGAGTGGAGGCGGATCGCGTGACGGCAGAGTGGACCGTCGAGATGTACACCGATCCCCGTGGACACTGCCCGATCCAGGGCTGGTTCGACAGCCTGTCCATCGCGAAGTTCGCGGCGATCGACGCGGCGATCCGTCACCAGCTGCAGAAGCAAGGACTCGGTCTGGCCGGCACTGCTTGGCTCAAGCCGCTCAAGGACGGCCTGTACGAGTTCCGGGTTCGCTCGACGGCGGCCGAGATCGTGCGGATGTACGCCCACGCAGGACATGTTCCTCCGGAGGACACCGAGACGATCCTGCTCCGGGTCTTCGTGGCCTTCCACGGCAACCGGGTCGTGCTCCTGCTCGACGGCTACGACAAGGCTGCGGACCCGAGCCCGAAGCGGCAGCAGCGGGAGATCGCGGCGGCACGCAAGCTGCTGACGGCATGGAAGGCGCAGATGGCTCGTGACCTGAAGGACCAACGTCGGGGTCGTTGATCGTATGGGTGATCACACATATGTCTTCGGTGTGTCAACGACGGCCGAAAATTGACCCCCTATCGACGGTTGAAAATTGACCCCCTTCAGTCTTGTTGATCTTCAGTCGTCGGTGTTCTTGGCGGCGGGGACGCGACCGAGGTCGCGGTCTTTGAGTC
>JBAVRG010000354.1:0-10291 GCA_049694795.1 Mycobacteriales bacterium | reverse complement strand
ATCGAGCTCGAGGACGACGCCGCGCGCAAGGTGCTCAAGCTCGTCGACGCGCTCGAGGACCTCGACGACGTGCAGAACGTCTACGCCAACTTCGACGTGAGCGACGAGGTCCTCGCCTCCGTCTGACTAACGCCCTGGCCGCGGTGGCTGCCGCCCTGAACGTGTCCGGATCCCCGCGGACGACCGTCCCCCCGCGGACACGATGACCTTGGTCGCCACCTCTGCGCCCTGAACGTGTCCGAATCCCCGCGGACGACCGTCCCCCCGCGGACACGATGACCTTGGTGGGGGATGCGGCGGCGGCGGATCCATGATCATCGTGTCCGGAGGTGGGCGGGCGACCGTCCGCTCGCGGACACGTTCGCCACGGCGGCCACGTTCGCCACCCCGGACCCGGCGCGCCGGGGGCCCCGCCTCCCCGAGCGGGTCCGCGTGGCGTCGTACTCTCCGAACACCTGTTCCAAGGAGGCTGTTCGTTGCGCGTGCTGGGAGTCGACCCGGGGCTGACCCGCTGCGGGCTCGGGGTCGTCGACGGCGTGCCGGGCCGCGCGGTGCTGGTCGCCGTCGGGGTGGTGCGCACGCCGCCCGAGGCCGAGCTCGGCGTGCGGCTCGTCGAGCTCGAGCGGCACCTCGACGCGTGGCTCGACCTGCACCGTCCGGACGCGGTCGCGGTGGAGCGGGTGTTCGCCCAGCACAACGTCCGCACCGTCATGGGCACCGCGCAGGCCGGGGCGGTCGCGGTCGTGGCGGCCGCGCGCCGCGGCATCCCGGTCGCGCTGCACACGCCCAGCGAGGTGAAGGCCGCGGTCACCGGCTCCGGTCGCGCCGACAAGGCCCAGGTCGGCCTCATGGTGAGCCGGATCCTGCGGCTCGCGGAGCTGCCCAAGCCGGCCGACGCCGCAGACGCGCTCGCGCTCGCCATCTGCCACAGCTGGCGGGCCCCGATGCTGGCCAGGCTCGCGTGATCGCCAGCCTGACGGGGCGGGTCAGCGCGCACACCGCGGGCGGGGTGGTGCTGACGGTCGGGGGCGTGGGGCTGGCGGTCCAGACGACCCCCGGAACGAGGGCGCGGCTGCGCAGCGGCGAGGAGGCGTTCCTCGCGACCTCCCTGGTGGTGCGCGAGGAGTCCCTCACCCTCTACGGCTTCGAGACCGACGACGAGCGCGAGCTGTTCGAGCTGCTCCAGACCGCCTCCGGCGTGGGGCCGAAGGTCGCCCAGGCGGTGCTCACCGTGCACCCGCCCGACGCGGTCCGGCGCGCGATCGCCACCGAGGACCTCACCGCGCTCACCCTGGTGCCGGGCATCGGCCGCAAGGGCGCGCAGCGGATGGTCCTCGAGCTCAAGGACAAGCTCGGCCTGCCCTCGTCCGGTACGGCGGCAGCCACCCCGCCCGGCTGGCGCGACACCCTCAGCGACGCGCTCACCGGCCTCGGGTGGTCACAGGCCCAGGCGGACGAGGTGGTCGTCGGGCTGGCGGCCGAGCACCCGGACGCCACCGACGCGGACGTGCCTGGGCTGCTCAAGAGCGCCCTCGCGAGGATGGCCCGGTGAGCGAGGAGCTGGAGGCCGCCGAGCTGGCCCGCCGCGCCGCCGAGGGAGCGGTCGTCGGGACGGCGCGACCGGAGGCGGACGAGATCGAGCGGGTGGTCGAGGCCGCCCTGCGCCCCAAGCGGCTCGAGGAGTTCGTCGGTCAGGAGCGGGTGCGCGAGCAGCTGTCGCTGGTCCTGCAGAGCGCCCAGCGCCGCGGTCGGCCGCCGGACCACGTGCTGCTGTCCGGCGCGCCCGGGCTCGGCAAGACCTCGCTCGCCATGATCATCGCCGCCGAGCTGGGCACCGGGATCCGCATCACGAGCGGCCCCGCCCTCGAGCGTGCCGGTGACCTCGCCGCGCTGGTGTCCTCGCTGTCCGAGGGCGAGGTGCTGTTCATCGACGAGATCCACCGCATCGCACGGCCCGCGGAGGAGCTGCTGTACGTCGCGATGGAGGACTTCCGGGTCGACGTCGTCGTCGGCAAGGGCCCGGGCGCAACCGCCATCCCGCTGGACGTCGCCCCGTTCACGCTCGTCGGAGCCACCACGCGCTCCGGGCTGCTCACCGGGCCGCTGCGTGACCGGTTCGGGTTCACCGCCCACATGGAGCCCTACACGCCGGCGGAGCTGGAGCAGGTGCTCGTCCGCTCCGCCGGGCTGCTGGAGGTGCCGATCGACGCCGCCGGTGCCGCCGAGATCGCCGGCCGCTCGCGCGGCACGCCCCGGATCGCCAACCGGTTGCTGCGCCGGGTCCGCGACTTCGCCGAGGTGCGCGCCGACGGCAAGGTCACGCGCGCGGTCGCCCGCGAGGCCCTCGCCGTCTACGACGTCGACGAGCTCGGCCTCGACCGCCTCGACCGGGGGGTGCTCGACGCGCTGGTGCGCCGGTTCGGCGGGGGTCCGGTCGGGCTGTCCACGCTCGCGGTGGCGGTCGGCGAGGAGGCGGAGACCGTCGAGGAGGTCGCCGAGCCGTTCCTGGTCCGCACCGGGCTCGTGGCCCGCACCCCGCGCGGCCGGGTCGCCACGCCGGCGGCCTGGAGGCACCTGGGCCTGAAACCGCCCGGCCCGGTCGACGTGCTGCCCCTCGACCTGGACACCGCCTGACCCCGGAGCGGCGGCGCCGGCTCGCGCCGCGCGGGGAACGCGACACCGCGCGGTACCCGTTGGACGGGGGCACTGCTGCGTAGACTCGCCGCGAGCGCAGCGGGGGAGCCGGACGGCCACCTGCTGCCTGCGTACGCGCTGCACCCGCGGCTGCCCACCAGGGGCCCGCCGCCAGAGACAGGAGACCGCTCCTCGTGGCACGTCCCGGCCCGTCCTCCCGCGGCCAGCTGCACACCGGCCGCTACTTCGGCGCCCTGCTCGCGATCTTCGTGGTGCTCTACGCGATCGTCGCGCTGGCCGGTCCGGGCAGCGCCTGGCTCAAGCCCAAGCTGGGCCTGGACCTGCAGGGCGGCGCGCAGGTGATCCTCACGCCGAAGACCGAGAGCGGGAAGAAGGCGACCGCGGCGCAGCTCTCGACCGCCGTGGAGATCCTGCGGTTGCGCGTCAACGGCGCGGGCGTCTCCGAGGCCGAGGTCGTCACCGAGGGCGACCAGATCGTGGTGCAGGTGCCCGGCGGCAACCGGGAGAGCATCAAGAGCGTCACGCAGGCTGCGCAGCTGGAGTTCCGCCGGGTCATCGAGGCGGAGGGCGTGGCCCCGGTGATCCCGCCGTCCACGGCGACCCCCACCCCGGCAGCGACCCCCACGACGAAGGTGGGCGGCGGAACGCCCTCGCCGAAGACCACCAACAAGCGCCCGCTCAGCCAGGCGCTGCGCGCGGCCGCTGCCACCCCGACCCCGACCCCCAGCGCCAGCCCCCAGGGCGCCCCCGCTCCCGCCGACCTGGTCCGCAGCGGTGACGTCTACAGCCCCGCGGCCTACGCCGCGCTGGACTGCACGAACCCGGTCGCCCTCCAGGGCGGCGCTCCCGCCGTACCGAGCAAGGAGATCGTGGCCTGCTCGAAGGACGGCACGGAGAAGTACCACCTCGCCGTCGCCAAGGTCGTCGGCAAGGACGTGAAGGGCGCCAACGTCGGCACCGACCAGTTCGGGTCGCAGATCCAGGTCAACCTGCAGTTCAAGGGCAAGGGCCAGGACCGCTGGACCAACCTCACCAAGGAGGCCTACAACCAGACGCCTCCGACCAACCGGGTCGCGATCGCGCTGGACGGCGTCGTCTACAGCGCGCCGACCATCCAGGGCGTCATCAACGGCGACGCGCAGATCACCGGGTCCTTCACGCAGAAGGAGGCGCAGGACCTCGCGAACGTCCTGAAGTTCGGCGCCCTGCCGCTGACGTTCGTCTCGGGCGACGCCGAGGTCATCTCCGCCAGCCTCGGTGACGACCAGCTCAAGAGCGGCCTGCTCGCCGGCGCCATCGGCCTGGCGCTCGTCGTCATCTATTCGCTGCTCTACTACCGCGCGCTGGGCTTCGTCACGATCGCGTCGTTGCTCGTGAGCGGTGGCCTGATCTACGCCAGCGTCTGCTTCCTCGGCAAGGAGATCGGCTTCGCGCTGAGCCTCGCCGGCATCGCCGGTTTCATCGTCGCGGTCGGCATCACCGCCGACTCGTTCGTCGTCTACTTCGAACGGCTCAAGGACGAGATCAAGGAGGGCCGTACCCCGCGGTCGGCCGTCGACCGGGCCTGGGTGCGCGCCCGCCGCACCATCCTGTCGGCGGACACGGTCTCCTTCCTCGCCGCCGTGATCCTGTACTTCGTGTCCGTGGGCGGGGTGCGTGGCTTCGCCTTCACCCTCGGCCTGTCGACCCTGCTCGACGTCGTGGTCGTGTTCCTGTTCACCAGACCGCTCATCTCGTTCCTGTCGCGCTACCGGTGGTTCTCACGCAGCCGCTACACCGGCTTCTTCGGACCGGACGGCGGCGAGCCGTCCGCGGGCGGCCCGCGCAAGTCCCTCGCGACCAGCACCGCTCAGGAGGCCTGAGATGGGAATCGTCCACCGGCTCTACCACGGCGAGACCACGTTCCCGCTCATCCAGCGGCGCAAGCGGTTCTACGCGATCTCGGCCGCGCTGGTCCTCATCGCCCTGCTGAGCATGCTGATCCGGGGCTTCAACGTCGGGGTCGAGTTCAAGGGCGGCTCGATCTTCACCGTCAGCGTGCCCTCGAACGTCGACGTCAAGGCCAGTCGCGACTTCGTCGACGGCCTGGGCGTCAAGCAGGCGATCGTGCAGACGGTCAAGACCTCCAGCGGCGCCACCAAGCTCCGGGTCGAGACCGAGCCGCTGAGCCAGTCCGACCAGACCAAGGTCGGCGACGCGCTGGCACAGCGCTTCAACGTCAACCCCGACAAGGACCTCGACATCAAGGTCGTGGGTGCGTCGTGGGGCAGGCAGGTCACCAAGAAGGCCTTGCAGGGCCTGGTCATCTTCCTCATCGCGGTCGTCATCTACATCTCGATCCGCTTCGAGCCGAAGATGGCGGTCGCGGCCATCGTGGCCCTCATCCACGACCTGATCCTCGCGGCCGGCATCTACTCGATCACGCAGTTCGTGGTCTCGCCGCCGACGATCATCGCGCTGCTGACCGTGCTCGGCTACTCGCTCTACGACACGATCGTGGTGTTCGACAAGGTCGAGGAGAACACCCGGGGCATCGAGCGCACCAGCCAGCAGACCTACAGCGAGGCGGCCGAGCTCGCGGTCAACCAGACCTTCATGCGCTCGATCAACACCTCGCTCATCGCGCTGCTGCCGGTGTCCGGTCTGCTGTTCGTCGGCGCGCTGCTGCTGGGCGCCGGCACCCTCAAGGACCTCTCGCTCGCGCTGTTCGTGGGCCTGGCGGCCGGGGCCTACTCCAGCCTGTTCCTCGCGACGCCGCTGCTCGCGGACCTCAAGGAGCGCGAGCCGCGCTTCCAGGCGCTGCAGGGCCGGGTGCTCGACCGCCGCGCCAAGGGCGGTACGACGCCGGTGCGGCTCTCGCAGCGGTCGGCCCACCTGTCCGGCGAGGAGGCGGCACCGACCGAGGCACCGACCGAGGCGCCGCCCGCGACGGCCGCCCCTGCCACCGCGACCCGCCGCCCCACCGCTCAGCAGAGCAAGCGCAAGAAGGGCGGCCGTCCGGGGCGCCCCTCGGGCAAGCGCAAGCGCTAGCCGGTGGACCTCGCCACCCTCGTCCGCGACGTCCCCGACTACCCCCAGCCGGGGGTCGTCTTCAAGGACCTCACCCCGCTGTTCGCCGACCCCGCGGGCCTGAAGGCGGCCGTCGACCGGATCGTCGGGCACCACGCGCCCGGCAGCGTCGACAAGGTCGTCGGCGTCGAGGCGCGCGGCTTCCTGCTCGCCGCGCCGGTCGCCTACCTGCTCGGTGCCGGCGTCGTCCCGGTGCGCAAGCCCGGCAAGCTGCCCGGACCGGTGCACGAGCGCGCGTACGACCTCGAGTACGGCAGCAACACCCTCGAGGTGCACCAGGACGCGTTCGCCCCGGGGGACCAGGTGCTCGTCGTGGACGACGTGCTCGCCACCGGCGGCACCGCCGCCGCTGCGGTGCACCTGGTGGAGCACAGCGGGGCCGCCGTCGTGGGGGTGGCGGTGCTCCTGGAGCTCGGCTTCCTGAACGGCCGTGAGGCGCTGCCCGGCGTCGACGTACAGGCACTCCTGACGGCCTGACCGGGAAGCCTGACCGCACCGGCCAGGTTCCCTAGACTGAGGCACCCAGACGGAAGGAGGCGCCCGTGACCGCTGACGGCACGCCCCCGACCGCGCTCGAGGAGCCGGTCCCGCCTGGCCACGTCGAGCTCGACGACCACGACCGCAGCAGCGGGCCGCCCACCGGCCGCCGGGTCCGCGCGCGCCTGGCCAGGCTCACCGCCCCCACCAAGCCGGGCGGTCCGCCGCCGGTGCTCGAGCCGCTGCTGCGGACGATCCGCACCAGTCACCCCAAGGCCGACACCCGGGTGGTGGTGCGGGCCTACGAGCTGGCCGAGCAGCTGCACGCCGACCAGCGGCGCCGCTCCGGGGACCTGTACATCACGCACCCGCTCGCGGTCACCACGATCCTCGCCGAGCTGGGGATGGACACCACGACGCTCGTGGCGGCGCTGCTGCACGACACGGTCGAGGACACGCCCTACACGCTCGAGGACGTCCGCGAGGAGTTCGGCGAGGACGTGGCGCACCTCGTCGACGGCGTCACCAAGCTCGACAAGATCAAGTACGGCGAGGCGGCCGAGGCCGAGACGATCCGCAAGATGGTCGTGGCGATGGCGCGCGACCCGCGCGTGCTCGTCATCAAGCTCGCCGACCGGCTGCACAACATGCGCACCCTGCGCTACCTCAGGCAGGAGAAGCAGGAGCGGATCGCCACCACGACGCTCGAGATCTTCGCCCCGCTGGCCCACAGACTGGGCATGAACACCATCAAGTGGGAGCTCGAGGACCTCGCCTTCGCGACGCTCTACCCCAAGCGGTACGACGAGATCGTCCGCCTGGTGGCCGACCGCGCCCCGTCCCGCGACACCCAGCTGTCGGAGGTGGTCGCCAAGGTCAGCGAGGACCTCCGGGCGGCGAAGATCAAGGCGACCGTCACCGGGCGGCCCAAGCACTACTACTCGATCTACCAGAAGATGATCGTGCGCGGCCGCGACTTCGCCGACATCTACGACCTGGTGGGCATCCGGGTCCTCGTCGACTCGGTGCGCGACTGCTACGCCACGCTCGGCACCATCCACGCGATCTGGTCCCCGGTCCCCGGCCGGTTCAAGGACTACATCGCGATGCCCAAGTTCAACATGTACCAGTCGCTGCACACAACCGTGATCGGGCCCGAGGGCAAGCCCGTCGAGATCCAGATCCGCACCTTCGAGATGCACCGCCGGGCGGAGTACGGCATCGCGGCGCACTGGAAGTACAAGGAGGGTGGTCCCGCCCCCACCGGGGCGCCCAAGCGCGGCGACGACATGGCGTGGCTGCGGCAGCTGCTCGACTGGCAGAAGGAGGCGGCCGACCCGGGGGACTTCCTCGACTCGCTGCGCTTCGACCTGCACAGCGCGGAGGTGTTCGTCTTCACGCCCAAGGGCGACGTCGTGTCGCTGCCGGCCGCCGCCACCCCCGTCGACTTCGCCTACGCCGTGCACACAGAGGTCGGCCACCGCTGCATCGGCGCCCGGGTCAACGGCCGGCTGGTCCCGCTGGAGTCGACCCTCGACAACGGCGACGTCGTCGAGATCTTCACGTCCAAGGCCGAGGCGGCGCACCCGTCCCGTGACTGGCTGCAGTTCGTCAAGAGCCCGCGGGCGCGCAACAAGATCCGGCAGTGGTTCGCCAAGGAGCGGCGCGAGGACGCGGTCGAGAACGGCAAGGAGGCCATCAGCCGCACGATGCGCAAGGCCGGCCTGCCGCTGCAGCGCCTGCTCGGCGGGGACGCGCTGCTCACCCTCGCCAAGGAGCTGCGGCTCGCCGACATCACCGCGCTCTACGTCGAGGTCGGCGAGGGCCGGCTGTCCGCCCAGACCGTGGTGCAGCGGATCATGGCCGCGATGGGCGGCGCCGAGGGCGCCGTCGAGGACCTCGCCGAGACCGCCGTCCCGACCCGCGCCCCGCGCGCCCGCACCGCCGGCGACCCGGGCGTCGTCATCAAGGGCGACAGCGACCTGGCCGACATCTGGGTCAAGCTCGCCAAGTGCTGCACGCCGGTGCCGGGCGACGACGTCGTCGGCTTCGTGACCCGCGGTCGCGGGGTGTCGGTGCACCGTCGTGACTGCACCAACGCGGGCGACATCCTGTCCGCGCCCGAGCGGCTGGTCGAGGTGGAGTGGGCACCCACGGCCGGGTCGCTGTTCCTCGTCAACATCCAGGTCGAGGCGCTCGACCGCACCCGGCTGCTGTCCGACGTGACGCGGGTGCTGTCCGACGCGCACGTCAACATCCTGTCCGCGACGGTGACGACCACCCGCGACCGGGTGGCGGTGTCCCGGTTCTCGTTCGAGATGGCCGACCCCAAGCACATGGGCCACCTGCTGGCCCAGGTCCGAGGCGTCGAGGGCGTCTACGACGCCTACCGCGTCACGTCCTGACGCGGCCTCGACAGCGAGGTCGTGCGCGGGTCGGTGCTGAGCCGTGTCCGCCGCACCGAGCCGTGACCCGCGAGCTCCCGCCCACCCCGGCGCCGGCGTGATCTACCGCGCGTGGGGTCCGGCACGCGGTCGTGGCTCCCCACGAGGGGAAGATCACCGACGCGCGCGGGGGCGGGGGCGGCCTCGCGGGGCGCGCGGCCCCCGGTACGGCGAAGGCCGGCCACCCCGTCGAGGTGGCCGGCCTTCGCCGTACCCGTCGCTGTGTGGGGGGTGATCAGCTGCTGACGGTTGCCTTCTTGATCGTGACCGGGAGCTTGGGCTTGCCGTCCCCGCCTTGTCCGGCGACGCCAGCCTTGGCGACCTGCGCGAGGACGTCGAGCCCGCTGGTGATGGTGCCGAACGGCGTGTAGCTCGGCGGCAGCTGGGTGTCCTTGTAGACGAGGAAGAACTGGCTGCCGTTGGTGCCCGGCCCGGCGTTGGCCATGGCGACGGTGCCCCGCGGGTACGTGGCGCCCGTGAGGTTCTCGTCGGCGAACTGGTACCCGGGGCCGCCACTGCCGGTGCCCGACGGGTCGCCGCACTGCAGCACGTAGATGCCCGAGGTGGTCAGGCGGTGGCACGAGGTGCCGTCGAAGTACTTCTGGCCGGCCAGGAAGGTGAAGCTGCCCACCGTGCAGGGCGCCTTGGCGCCGTCCAGGCTCAGCCCGATCGTGCCCCGGTTGGTCGCGAGCGTGACCTTCACCTGGCCCTTGACCTCGGGCTTGGCCGGCGGCGTGCCGGTGACCTTCTTCGCGGCGGTTCCGGCGCTGGTGTAGCTGCAGGTGCCCGGTGCCGGCGTGCTGGAGGCCGCCGTCGGCTGGCTGGCGAGGGTGTCCTTCTTCTTGCTCCCGCCGCCGGTCGTGGTGACCAGGACGGCCACCACCACCGCGACCGCGGCGACACCAGCGATCACGCCGAGGACGGTGTTGCGCCGCGCCCTGCGTCGGGCCTCGGCCTCGGCCCGACGGGCGGCCTGCCGCTCCGCGCGCATCCGGGCGAGCTCTCGCTCGCGCTTGCTGCTTGCCACGCTGGTCCTCCACCTGGTCTGAGTCGTCCGGAGTGTAGGGAATCCCGCTCGGTCCCCGTGCGGGAGCGCCGGTAGGGTCAAGCGCGCCCCCAGAAGCAACCACCGAGGAGTCGACGACCGTGTTCGTCCGCGGGTTCCCCGCCGCCGCCTTCGACACCAACTGCTGGGTCGTCGCGCCTGCCGAGGGCGAGCAGTGCGTCGTGATCGACCCCGGCATCGGCGTGGAGGCCCAGCTCGACGCCGTACTGCGCGAGCACCGGCTGCAGCCGGTCGCGGTGCTGCTCACGCACGGGCACCTGGACCACACGTTCTCCGTCACCCCGGTCTGCGGCGCCCGCGACATCCCCGCGTGGATCCACCCCGCGGACCGCGAGCTGCTCGCCGACCCGATGAAGGGCCTGTCGCACGAGACCCGGACCATGTTCGGCGGGCGGCTGGAGTGGACCGAGCCGTCGGACGTGGCGCTGCTCGACCCGGCGACGCCGCTGTCCCTTGCCGGCCTCGAGCTCACGGTCGACTTCGCCCCCGGTCACACGCCGGGCTCGGTGGTGTTCGAGACCGAGCGCACGCTGTTCAGCGGTGACGTGCTCTTCGCCGGCTCCATCGGGCGCACCGACCT
>JBAVRG010000353.1:0-2914 GCA_049694795.1 Mycobacteriales bacterium | reverse complement strand
GCCGAGGAAGCCCGCGTCGCGCAGGAAGCGGCCGACCTCGCCCGCGTCACCGAGGAGCTGCGGCTGGCCGCCGAGGAACAGGCCCGCGCCGAGGCCGAGGCCGCACACCTGGCCTCCGAGCAGGAAGCCGCGCGCGCCCAGTCCGAGGCACAGGCCGCGGCCGACGCCGAGTACGACGAGCAGCGCCGCCTCGCCGCGCAGCGCGCGAACGCGAGCGACGCCTTCGCCGAGCTCAGCGCGGCAGCCGCTTCGTCCACCGACACGCTCGTCCACGCCGTGCAGGAGACCGTCGAGCCGCTGGTCGAGGAGGAGCAGGAGCCGGTGCGCCCGTACGTCGCGCCCGACACCGACATGGCCTCCCTGTTCCGCGAGCTGTCGTCGCTCGGGCTCGAGGACGACCCGGCCCCGCCGCCCGTGCGACCGCCTTCCAGCACCCCGCGGCCCGCGTCTTCCGCCGTACCGGCGAAGAAGAAGAAGGGCCTGTTCGGCCGCGGCTGAGAGCCGTCACAGGGGATCGCTCGGGAGACGCGCGGGCGTGTCGCCGAGCGATCACCGGCCGAGGGCGGTGCTCCGGGAAGCGCGGGGGATCACTCGACAGACACGCCGGTGTCGAGCCGAGCAATCACCCGAGGTGCGCTGCTCAGCGAGGCAGGCGCAGCAGACCGGCCCGGGCCTGCGCCGCCGCGCGTGCCGCGGACGGGGCCTCCTCCGGCTCGCCGCTCGGGTCGATCGACGCCGCGACGTCGCCGAGGACCAGCGTCGCGTCGTCGGGCACCTGCCGCTTCACCAGCGCGAGCGCGATCGGGCCGAGCTCGAAGTGGCGTACGGCGGTGCCGAGCCGCCCGACCTCGCGGCCCCCGAGCTCGACGGCTGACCCGACGGCGGGCAGGACGGAGTCGCTGCCGTCGAGGTGCAGCAGCACGAGCCGGCGGGGCGGCCGGCCGAGGTTGTGCACCCGGGCGACGGTCTCCTGCCCGCGGTAGCAGCCCTTGTCGAGGTGCACGGCGGTGCTGAGCCAGCCGACCTCGTGCGGGAGCGTGCGGTGGTCGGTGTCGAGGCCCAGGCGCGGCCGGCGGGCGGCGACGCGCAGGGCCTCGTGGGCCATGACCCCGGCCGGCTGCTCCAGCAGCGCCGGGACCTGCTCGCGCGGCACCAGCAGGTAGCGCCCGAACCCGGTCTCGGTGGCCGCCACCGCTCCTGGCGTCTCGGATGCCAGGGGCTGCCAGACGACCGCGAGCTCGGGGGCGAGGGACACCTCCACCCGCAGCAGGAAGCGCATCCGGTCCAGGAAGGAGACCAGCTCGTCCGCCGTACCCGGCTCGACGTGGGCGAGGACCTCCGAACCGGTCTCGACGAGGTGCAGGTGGTGCTCGACGTGCCCGTTGGGCGACAGCACGAGGGCCTCGCGCGACTCACCCGGCTGCAGGTCGCTGACGTGCTGCGACAGCAGCGAGTGCAGCCAGGAGAGCCGGTCCGGACCGGTGACGCGCAGCACCGGCCGGTGCGACAGGTCCACCGCTCCGACGCCGTCCGCGAGCAGGCGCTGCTCGCGGTAGGGGTCGCCGTAGTGGCCGGCGACGGCCTCGTCGGGGGGATCGGCAGCTACGGCGCTCACACCAGCATCAAAGCGCACCGGCCGCCGGCTGTTCCCCGGGCAGCACGAGGGGCCCGGAGCAGCTGCCCCGGGCCCCTCGTGACGTCAGACCCGCTTGACGTAGAACGGGCCGGAGAAGCCCGTCGCGTTGCCACGGACGGCACCGATGCCGACCCGCAGCTTGTAGGTGCCACGACCCAGGTTGACGCTGAACCGGTAGGTGCCGTTGCTCGCCACGACCGCACGGGCCAGCGTCCGGGGGCCGCTGGACGTATAGACGTCCAGGTAGATCGTGGCGCCGGACTTGTTCGGGGTCGCGTAGCCGGTCACCACCAGCGGCGTCGACGCCGACGAGGACGCACCGCTGCGCGGCGACGACACCACGACGCGGGTGGCCACGAAGGCCCGGTACGCCGGGACACCGACCGGCAGGTAGCTGCTGTCGCCGAGGAACGCCGTACGGACCGTCGTGTTGTAGGTCGGCCGGGTGGTGAAGGTCCAGACCCCGGTCGAGCTCGTCGTGAGGTACTTGTTCACCGACGAGCCGACGTCCGGCGTGAGGGTCAGCCGCACGGTGCGCCCCGCCAGGGCGGCGCCGTTGCTGGCCCGGGTCAGCTTGCCGCTGAAGGTCATGTAGGAGCCGTAGGTCACCACGCGCGGGCTCGCGCCGCTGGTGAGCCTGGTCGTCAGGCGCGGGATGACGGCGTTGCTCGCCGCGCTCTCCGGGCCGTAGCCGGCGGCGTTCTCCGCAGCGACCGTGAAGGTGTACTGCGTGCCGTTGGTCAGCCCGGTGACGGTGGCGTGGGTCCCCGTCACGGACACCCGGTTGCCGCCAGGGCTGGCGGTCACCCGGTACGACGAGATCGCGTTGCCGTTCGGTGAGGCGGCCGACCACGAGACGGTGGCCGCGGTGTCGCCGGCCGTGGCCGTGACGTTCGCCGGCGCCGTCGGCAGGCCGTAGGGCACCCCGGAGGTGGAGGCGGTCGAGCTGGCGCCCACGCCGTTGTTCGCGACGATCCCGGCGACGTACGTCGCGCCGTTGACCAGCCCGGTGAAGGGGGCCTGGAGCGGGTTGGCGTCGGCCGGGACCTGGATCGGCTGGCCCACGACGGCGCCGTCCTTGGACAGCGTCACCTCGTAGCTGGTGATCGCCGACCCGCCGTCGGAGGTGGGGGCGCTCCAGGCGACGACGAGGCTGTGGTCGCCGGACGTGGTGTGGGGGTTGGCGGGGGCGTTGGGCACGTTCGCGACGCCGAAGGTGCAGGTGCAGGTGCCGTCGCCGCCGTCGGCGTTGACGACCCGGACCGCGCGGTCACCGAG
>JBAVRG010000352.1:0-1680 GCA_049694795.1 Mycobacteriales bacterium | reverse complement strand
GGCGCGAGCAGCTTGCCGCTGAACTCGTCGGGGCTGCGCACGTCGACGAGGTTCTTGGCGCCGATCGCGTCGACGACCTCGTCGCGGAACGCGCGGATCGTCAGGTCCTGCGCCTGCGCGGCGTACGACGTCTTCTCGCGCACGGGCACGTCCTTGGTGAGCGCCCGGCCGTCGAGCTCCCACTTCTTGCGGCCGCCGTCGAGCAGCTTGACGTCGGCGTGGCCGTAGAGCTTGAAGTACCAGTAGGCGTAGGCGGCGAACCAGTTGTTGTTGCCGCCGTAGAGCACGACCGTGTCGTCGTTGCCGATGCCCTTCTGCGACAGCAGCTCCTCGAACTGCTCCTTGCTCACGAAGTCACGACGGACCTGGTCCTGCAGCTCGGTCTTCCAGTCGAGACGGACGGCACCCTCGATGTGGCCGCCGTCGTAGGCGGACACGTCCTCGTCCACCTCGACGAAGACGACCGTGGGGTCGGTGATGTGGGCCTCGGCCCACTCGGCGTCGACGAGGACGTCAGCGCGGCTCATGTGGTTACTCCTCTTGTCGTGTAGCGCTTGGAGAGCAGGTAGACCTCGCACCCGAGGCAGAGCCCGACGCTCGCGTTGAGCAGGGCTGCCACGAGGGCGAAGCCGGTGAAGACCTGACCCGTGAGCGGCGCGCCGAGCGCGAAGCTCACGGTGCCGGCCAGGGCGAAGCCGAGGCCGACGAGCTGGGCGAAGCGCGGCGGCGCCCCGTCCTCGAGCTCCGCCGGCGGCGCGAGCCGCGGGCGGACGAACCTGGTGAAGACAGCCTGGTACGGCGAACGCCCGCGACTTCCCAGGGCGAAGGCGATCGCCTGCAGCCCGAGGAGCAGCGTGGCCGCCGTGCCGTCACTGCTCAGGAGCAGGACGGCGGCGAGGACGAACGTGGTGATCCAGGCCCCGAAACGGGGCCCGCGAGGGTCGAGCACGAGAACCTCTCAGAGGTGTTGGGCGTCCTGGACAGAAGTCAGGACGCGCAACACAGGCAGCCGGCAAGGCGGCACAGGTCAACCGACCGCCGCTTCACGAGCACGAGCTGCATGGTCACGAGGGTAGCGCCTCCCCGAGGGCGGCGAGCACCTCGGCCTTCCTCGGCTGCCCGCTGGCCCGCACGACCTCGCGGCCGTGCTCGTCGAGCACCAGCGTCGTGGGGGTCTTCAGGATGCCCAGCCGGCGCACCAGGTCGAGGTGGTGCTCGGCGTCGACCTCGACGTGCGCGACGCCGGGGACGACCTGGGCGATCTCACCGAGGACGCGCTTGGTGGCCCGGCAGGGCGCGCAGAACGCGCTGCTGAACTGCAGCAGGGTGGCACGCTGCCCGGGCGCCTGCGGCAGGAGCGGGCGCAGGTCCTGGCGGTGGTCGGCGGCGACCTGACGGGTGACGCGCAGCCGGCCGTCACGACGGCGGTGCCAGGCGGCGAGGCCGGCGGTGGCGACGAGCGCGACCAGGAGCACCAGCACGCCCGTCATCGCCGTACCCCTCTCGCTCGTCGGTGCCAGCAACACCGGCGCGGGCCGGATCATGCCCGGGCGTCAGGAGACGGTCAGCACCGTGGGGCCGGAGCGGGCGGCCAGCACCAGGCCCGCGGGGGTGACGCGCACGCCGGTGAGCTCGAGGCCGTACGGCAGCCGGCCCACCGGCACCCGCAGGTCGAGGCGA
>JBAVRG010000351.1:0-11956 GCA_049694795.1 Mycobacteriales bacterium | reverse complement strand
GGCGCTCACCGGCGGAGCCCGCTACCTGCGCACCCAGCTCGACGCGTTCAACGGCCGGGTGGACCTCGCGCTCGCGGCGTACAACGCCGGCCCCACCGCCGTCCGCAAGGCCGGCGGCATCCCCCCTTACGCCGAGACGCAGGCCTACGTGACCCGCGTGCTCGACCGCTACCGGCAGCTCGGAGGCGCCGCATGACCGTCCCGCTCGTGAGCTCCGGTCCGGCTCTGCCCGAGGCGGCCGGTCCCGACGGCACCGCAGCACCGCCCGACGCATTCGCGGCGCTCCTGACCGCGCTCGTCTCGATCCCCGCCCCCGTCGTGGCCGCGCCGGTCACGGACGTGGCCGCTGACGACCGGCCCGCCGGTGACGCGATCGACGCGGTGAGCGCTACCCCGGCCCAGGTCGCTGCTCCCCCGACCATGCCTACTGTCCCGCCCACGGTCCCGCCCACGGTCCCGCCAACTGTCGCGCCCACCGGCATCCCCGGCGCGACGGTGGCCTGGCAGGTCGCCACCACGGCGGTCACCCCTCACCTCACCTCCGCACCGGTGGCCGCGCAGCCGCACGCGGCGCCGCCGGCCGTCCCGGGCGCGGCAACGGGCGCTCCTGCCGCTCCGGTGCAGGTCGAGCCGGCGCACCCCCGCGGGAGCAGCGAGGCACACGCCTCCGACGTGGGCCGCACCCACCGTCGTACCGAGGTGGGCAAGCCCGTCCAGCTCGAGGGAGTCGCACCGGTGGCCGCATCGCCCGTGGCCGCACCCGAGCCCACCAAGCCGGTGGAGGAGGTGCGCAGCACCCGGCACGTCGTGCCCGCCGTCGTGGAGGCCGCGCGGCACCTGCGCACCGAGGGCGGCCGCACCAGCCTCGTCGTGCGCCTGGACCCGCCGGAGCTGGGCGCCGTCCTCGTCCGCCTCACCGTGCAGGACGGTCGGGTCGACGTGCAGCTGCGCACCCCCGACCTCGCCGCGAGCGGCGACCTGCAGCGGCAGTCCTTCGACGTCCAGCAGGTGCTGCGCGAGCAGGGGCTGGACCTCGGCGCCTTCGACGTCTCCCACGGCGACGTGCTGGGCGGCAGCGCCCAGGGGGACCCGAGGACCCCCGATCGGGGGACGTCGCACCAGCGCCGACCTGCCGATGGGCAGTCGGGGATCCCCCGCGTCACGGATGACGTCAACGACCCGCAGCCCGCGGGCACCTGGCTGTGAGCGAGGAAGGACTTCCGTGACGACACCGATCTCGGGCGTGACCGGCACCACCAGCACCACGCAGACCGCGCCGACCGAGGACCCCACCGGCGGCAAGGACATGTTCATGAAGCTGCTCGTCGCCCAGCTGAAGTACCAGAACCCGATGTCCCCGGCGGACGGCAACCAGTACATGAGCCAGATGGCCGTCTTCACGCAGGTCGAGAAGCTCGGGCAGCTCGTGGACGCGCAGACCTCGGCCCAGCAGTGGCAGCAGCGGATCGCCGCCGACGCCCTGGTGGGCAGGAGGATCAGCGGCACCGCGGACGACAAGCAGACCCACACCGGCATCGTCACGAAGGTCAACTTCAGCGACGCGACGATGACGCTGGACGACGGCAGCACCGTGGCCGTCGAGAACGTCCACACGGTGGAGCAGCAGTAACCCCACGCACCACAGGTCACGGCGCACCAGGACGGCGCGCCCCCTCGGCCAGGACGGCCCTCCCTGCTCCCCCGTGGAGGAACCCCCGATGATGCGCTCGATGTTCGCCGGCGTCTCCGGCATGCGCTCCACCCAGATGATGATGGACGTCGTCGGCGACAACATCGCCAACGTCAACACCGCCGGCTACAAGGCCAGCCGGGTGGTCTTCCAGGACACGCTGTCGCAGCTGCTGAAGGACGGCAGCGCGGGTAACGGCAGCACCGTCGGCTCCACCAACCCGGCCCAGGTCGGCCTCGGCGTGCACGTCAACGCCGTCGACGCCATCCAGACCCAGGGGGCCATCCAGAACACCGGGCGGTCCACCGACGTCGCCATCCAGGGCGCCGGGTCGTTCGTGGTGCTGCTGGGCACCGAGACCGCCTACACCCGAGCGGGGTCGTTCTCCCTCGACGCCACCAACCACCTGGTCGACCCGTCCGGGGCGATGCTGCAGGGCTGGCCGGCGGACGCCACCGGCGCGATCCCCTCGACCGCCCCGGGGGCCATGACCACGCTCACCGTCCCCGCTGCCGATCCCGCCGACGCGACGGCGCTGCTGAGCTCGTTCGCCATCGCCGACGACGGCAAGCTCAACGCCGTCTACAGCAACGGCAGGGCGCTGACCGTCGGCCAGATCGCCCTCGCGACGTTCAGCAACCCGGCCGGCCTGGTCGCCCGCGGCGACGGCCACTTCCGCTCCAGCCCGGCCTCCGGCGCCGCGCAGTACGTCACGGCCGGCAGCGGCGGGAGCGGCGGCCTGGCCGCGGGGGCGCTCGAGATGAGCAACGTCGACCTGGCTCAGGAGTTCACCAACATGATGATCGCCCAGCGCGCCTTCCAGGCGAACTCGAAGGTGATCAGCGCCAGCGACGACATGCTGCAGGACCTGGTCAACCTCAAGCGCTGACAGTACGGCGGAGGGCGCGCCCCCGGTCGGGTGCGCGCCCTCCGCCGTACCCGGGGATCCACCCGGGCGCGGCCTCAACGACCGGCAGGTGGCGCCGATGGGCAGGAGCGCGGGCAGGAAGCCCGCGTCGGCCCCCGGGCCGCGTCCCTCAGGAGGAGGGCTCCCTCGTGATCCGCCTGACGCGACTCAACGGCAGCGAGATGTTCCTCAACGCCGACCTGGTCGCGACCGTCGAGTCGCACCACGACACGGTCGTGACCCTCGTGGACGGTCGCACCTACGTCGTCCTCGAGCCCGCCGAGGTGGTGGTCCAGAGCATCACCGAGTACCGCGCCGCCGTGCTCGCCGCGGCCGAGCGGACGGTCGAGCAGGGACCGCCGGCCGAGGGCGTCGACGACGCCACGGTCCTGCACCTCCGCCCCGCCGACGGGAGGGGCTGACGATGGAGCTCGCCACGCCGGTCGGCATCGTCGTCGCCTTCGTCGCGGTGCTCGGCAGCTTCGTCATGGAGGGCGGCAACCCGGCCGCCCTGCTCTCGCCGCCGGCTCTCATCCTGGTCTTCGTCGGCACGCTGGCCATCTGCCTGGCCAGCAACCGGATGACCGACATGGGCGGCATCATCAAGGCGTTCCTGCGCGCCGTGCTCCCCGGCAAGAAGGTCGACAGCGCAGCGACGGTCACCGAGCTCATGGGCTTCGCGGACGTCGCTCGCCGCGATGGCCTGCTGGCCCTGGAGGAGAAGGCGAAGGCGATCGACGACCCGTTCCTCAAGCGAGGTCTCGAGCTGGTCATCGACGGCACCGACTCCGAGGAGGTGGCGGAGGCCCTCGAGATGGAGATCGCCGCTCTGCGCGAGCGGCACAAGGTGGCAGCGAAGTGGTTCTCCGACGCCGGCGGCTTCGCCCCGACGCTGGGCATCATCGGCACCGTGCTCGGGCTGGTGCACGCCCTCGAGGGCCTCTCCGACCCGGCCAAGCTCGGGCACGCCATCAGCTCGGCCTTCATCGCGACCCTCTGGGGAGTCACCAGCGCCAACCTCCTGTGGCTGCCGATGTCCAACAAGCTCAAGCGCATCAGCGCCGTCGAGATCGCGCACCGCGAGCTCGTGGTGCAGGGCATCCTCGCTATCCAGGCGGGCGTGTCCCCGCGGGCGGTGGGCGAGCGGCTCAAGAGCCACCTCGCACCCGCGGTCCGCGAGGGCGTCGGCGCCAAGGAAGACAAGGCGGCCTGACGTGCGGCGCCGCCACCCACCGCACGAGGAGGAGCACGAGAGCCACGAGCGGTGGCTGCTCACCTACGCCGACCTGATCACCCTGCTGCTCGCGCTCTTCATGATGCTCTACGCGATGAGCGTCCTGGACCTGCGGAAGTACCAGGCCTTCCAGGAGGCCTTCACGCAGGGCATGGGCAAGCACGTGCACTCGCTGCCGGGCAAGGGCGACCCGCCCAACGGCGAGAAGCTCAGCACCTTGCCGGGTGCCAAGGTCGGCAAGCCCACCCCGTCGCCCTCCCCGGTGTCCGACCAGCTCACCCCGGTCCTCGACGCCGAGGACCTGCGCAAGCTCAAGCAGAAGCTGGACGCGGAGATCGCGCGCACCGGCCTGCAGGACGAGATCCAGGTCGACCTGGCACCGCGGGGCCTCGTGGTCAACGTCGTGAGCGGGGTGCTGTTCGACAGCGGGTCGGCGGCGCTCACTCCTCGTGGCGAGCAGCTGCTGGGGGCCCTGGGAGTGGTGTTCAGGAGCATGGGCAACGCGCTCGTGGTGGAGGGGCACACCGACTCGCGGCCGATCAGCACCGCCCAGTTCCCCTCGAACTGGGAGCTGTCGACCGCGCGCGCCACCGCCGTGCTGCGCTTCCTCATCTCGGGTGACCACCTCGCCGAGACGCGGCTGTCCGCCGCCGGGTACGCCGACACCCGCCCCCGCGCGAGCAACGGGACAGCTGCGGGCATGGCACGCAACCGACGCGTGGACATCGTCGTGCTCGCCGGCCCCAGGCGACCCCACGCGACGCCCACGCCGGCCCCCTCGGCGACGCCGGTTCTGGCAGCCGCCACACGCCACTAGCCCGACTGCCAGCGCTCTGGTCGCTGCGGATCACGCTCGACGTGGCCCGCGCGGGTGGTTCGCAGAGATGGCCCTATGGAGCCATGAGTTGGGCCCTGCGTTCCGACGATGGACTGGTGTGCCTCCCGCCCAGCTGTTCGACTTCCGCGACCCGCTGCCCATGCCCGCGGGTGCCGCGCGGCTGGTCGCCGCGATCACGGACGCCGCGCCGAGGGTCGGGCTGCTGCTGGCGCTCGCCTGCGGGCGCACCGTGCCGGTGCGCTGCGCGGGGGTGCGACGCGTCTCCCTCCAGGAGGTCGCGACGACCGGAGCGCTCTGGGCGCCGCTGACCTGCGGCCTGCCCGACCCCGGTCTGCTCGTCGTCCCGGCCGAGGCCGCCGTCGCGCTGGCCGACCTCTACCTCGGCGGCCTCGGAGAGGGTGAACCGCGTCCCTGCACGCCCCTGGAGCAGCAGCTCCTGGTGCGGCACACCCTGCCCGCCCTCAAGCCGCTGGCCGCCGCCCTCGCCGACCACGGCGTGGTGGGGCTGGTGGCCGGCCCGATGAGCGACGAGCCGCTCCCGGTCGGCGGTGGCGAGGTCCTCGCGATCCCCCTGGACGTCGAGCTGCCGAGCGAGACCACCGTGCGCCTCACCGTCTGCCTGCCGGCGAAGTCGTTGCTGCCTTCTGACTCCGGCCCGGCGACCGCGCCGCCCAACGCGGTGGCCACCGCGGCGCTCTCGCACGTTCCCGTCGAGGTCGCCGTCCGCATCGCCGCCTCCGTCGTGAGCGCCGAGGACGTCGAGGACCTGCAGCCCGGGGACGTCATCCGCCTCGATCCCGGTGCCACCGAGCAGCTGCTCGGCGTCCTCCCCCACGGCGTGGACGACGTACCGGTCTTCGCCGCCGGCCTCGGCCGGCGCGACAAGCGACGCGCCGTCGTCGTGCACGCCCTCGTCGGTGTCCCCTCCGGAGGTCTGTAGATGTCGCTGCCCGACGAGTTCCTCGACGCCTTCGCCGGCGCCGAGCCGGTGCCCGCCCCCTCGCCGGAAGCACCGGCAGCCGCCGAGCAGGTCACGACGGTCGACGACGCACCGCTGCCCACACCGGTCGAGCAGCTCGCGGCCGAGGCGGCGGTCCCCTCCCAGCGCGACGCGGTGCGCATGGGTCCCGAGGCCACCCACCTGCCGCCTCTCCCCCGCCCCGACCTGCCGGACCTCGGCGTCGGCGCGCAGCCCGGCGAGCAGCGCGACCTGCGGCTGCTCGCCGACGTCCAGGTGGAGCTCGCCGTCGAGCTCGGCAGGGTCAAGCTCGCGCTGCGCGACCTGCTGTCGCTCACCCCCGGGTCGGTGCTCGAGCTGGACCGCTCCGCCGACGCCCCCGTCGACGTGCTCGTCAACGGCTGCCTGGTCGCCCGCGGCGAGGTCGTCGTCATCGACGGCGCCTTCGGCGTCCGCGTCACCGCGGTGGTCGAGCGCTAGATGGCCGTGCTGGTCCTGCTCGTCAAGGTGGCGATGGTCTTCGGGCTGCTCGCCGCCGTGCTGTGGGTGCTCAAGCGCACCGACGGCCTCGGCGCCCGCGGCCGCAGCGGGCTGGAGGTCCGCGGCTCCACACGACTCGGCAAGGGCGCCGCCCTCACCATCGTCCGGGTCGACGGCAAGGACCTGCTGCTCGGCGTCACCGACCACGCCGTCACCCTGCTGCGCACCGAGCAGGTCCCCGACGAGCCGGAGGCGGACCCCAAGCCCACGCCGGCAGCCACCGCCAAGAACCTGGTGGCCCTGGTCCGCGACGCGCTCGCGTCCCGCCGTACCACGGACGACGTCTCCCCCGACGACGTCGCGTCCGCCCTCCAGACGCTCCGCAGCACCCCCCGCCCGGTGGAAGGAACCACCGGCGCCAGCACCCGCCTCGCCACCCGGCGACGCGTCGCCCGCACGGACGCCCAGCGTGACGAGGAGCACCTGTGGTCGCGCCCCTGTCGGCCCGCCTTCCGCGCAGCGGACGGGGACGACGGACTGGCCTGACCCTCCTCGCCCTCGTCGGCACCTTCGTCCTCGGTACGGCGGCACCTGCCCTCGCTGCTCCCGGCCCCGTCCCGTCGCCGGCCCAGACCCCGGGCGTCGACATCCGCAACGGCAGCGGCGGCCTCACCCAGCCGGTGACGCTGGTCCTGCTCCTGGGCGCGCTGTCGCTGCTGCCCGGGCTGCTCATCATGGTGACGGCGTTCACCCGCATCGTCATCGTCCTCGGCTTCACCCGCTCGGCCCTGGGCACCCAGGGCGTGCCGCCGAACCAGGTCATCATCGGCCTGGCGATGTTCCTCACGTTCTTCGTGATGGGCCCGGTCTTCAGCCAGGCGAACCACGACGCGGTGCAGCCCTTCCTCAAGGGCAAGATCACGCAGGCCCAGGCCTACGACAAGGGCATCGAGCCGTTCCGCGGCTTCATGCTCAAGCAGGTCAGGGAGAAGGACCTGCAGCTGTTCGTGGACCTGTCGGGCAAGAAGGCGCCCAAGGACCCGAAGGACGTGCCGACCAGCACGCTGGTCCCCGCCTACGTGATCTCCGAGCTGCGGGCCGCGTTCCTCATCGGCTTCGTCGTCTTCATCCCGTTCATCGTCATCGACCTGGTCGTCAGCGCGGCGCTGTCGGCCATGGGCATGGCGATGCTGCCCCCGTCGCTCATCTCGCTGCCCTTCAAGCTGCTGCTCTTCGTCGCCGTCGACGGCTGGTACCTGGTCGTCTCCTCCCTCGTCCGCTCCTTCCACTGATCCGAGGCCACCTTGAACGAGACCGACGTCGTCCACATCGCCGGGCAGGCGCTGCTGCTGGCTGCGAAGCTGGCCGGTCCGCTGCTGATCGTCGCCCTCGTCGTCGGCGTCGTGGTCAGCCTCGTGCAGGCGGTCTTCCAGGTGCAGGACCAGACCTTGTCGATGGTCCCCAAGCTGGCCATCGGCGCGCTGGTCCTCGCCCTGACCGGAGGCTGGATGCTCCGCATCACCGTCGAGTTCACCCAGCAGCTGTTCGAGCGCATCCCCTCGCTGGTGGGCTGATCCCGGTGTTCATGGCCCAGGCGCAGCTGCCCGTCTCGACCGCCACGCTCAGCGCGTTCCTGCTGGTGCTGGCGCGTACGGGCGCGTGGGTCGTCACGGCCCCGGTGCTGTCGGCGAAGGGCATGTCCTCGGTCGGCCGGCTCGCCGCGGCGGTGGCGCTCGCCGTCTTCGTCACACCGATGATCCCGGCCACCCAGGTGCCGACGCAGCTCCCGTCGTACGTCTCTGCGGTTCTCGGGCAGGTCGTCGTCGGCCTCGCGCTGGGGTTCCTCACCAACCTGCTGTTCGCAGCCTTCGAGGTGGCCGGCACGCTGGCCGACCTGTCGGGCGGCTTCTCCTACGCCTCGATCGTGGACCCCCTGTCGGGCCAGCCCGCGGCGGCGTTCTCGCGCCTGTTCACGGTCTGCTTCAGCGCCATCTTCTTCGCCAGCGACGCCTACCAGACGGTGGTGGGCGGCTTCGTCCGGTCGTTCAAGGGCATCCCCCTGGACCACCTCCCGGTCCTGTCCGCCGGGGTCGCGACCACCCTCGGGCACGCCGTGACCCAGGTCCTGCTCAGCGCCGTGGAGGTGGCCGCCCCCCTGCTCGGTGTGCTCTTCCTCACCGACGTGGCGCTGTCGTTCGCCGCCCGCTTCGTCCCGCAGGCGAACGCGCTCGCGCTGGCGATGCCCGTCAAGACGCTCGTCGCGCTGTCCGCCGGCGGAGCCACTCTCGCACTGCTGCCCGCGCACGCCGCGCGGCTGCTGGACCCGGCCCTCAACCTGCCCTTCGAGGTGCTCCGGTGAGCGGCGAGAAGACCGAGAAGGCGACACCCAAGCGCCTCAAGGACCTGCGCAAGAAGGGCGTCGCGGCGCGCTCGTTCGAGCTGCCGTCCGGGGTCTCGCTGCTCGCGCTCGTCCTCGTGCTTCCCGGCATGCTCACGCGGCTGATGGAGGTCCTGCGCACGGACATGACGCTGGTCCTGTCCAGCGCCGGCACGGCCGGCCTCACCGGCAGCCGGGACCTCGCGGTCCGGATGGTGCTCGACGCGGTGCGCGCGCTGGCTCCCTCCGTCGCGGTGGTGGCGGCCGCCGCCCTGCTGTCCGGCGTCGTGGTGACGCGCTCGCGCCCCAACCCGGCCGCGATCAAGCCCCGGTTCGAGCGGCTCAACCCCGGCAAGGCGATCAAGCGGATGCTGTCCCCGCAGAGCGCGGTGCACCTGCTGAAGGACCTCGCCAAGCTGAGCGCCCTCGCCCTCGTGAGCTGGGGGGCCTGGCAGACCGGGGCGAAGGAGCTGCTGGCCAGCGGCGGGACGCTCGAGGCCCTGCAGTCCGCCGTCGGCGGCACCGTCCGCAGCATGCTCTGGCGGGTGGCGGCGCTGGCCCTCCTCGTCGGCTTCGCGGACGCGGCCTGGCAGCGGCGGTCCTTCGGCAAGCAGTCCCGGATGAGCAAGCAGGACATCGCCGACGAGCACAAGCAGAGCGAGGGCAACCCGCACACCAAGGGCGCGATCCGCTCCCGCATGCTGGCCGCCTCCCGCAACCGCATGATCCAGGCGGTCCCCAAGGCCGACGTGGTGCTCGCCAACCCCACCCACCTCGTGGTCGCGCTCGCCTACCAGCCCGGTACGGCGGCGCCGGTCGTCGTGGCCAAGGGCGCGGGGGCGACGGCGCAGCGCATCAAGGACGTCGCCGCCGAGCACCAGGTGCCGGTGCTCGCCGACAAGCCGCTGGCCCGGGCGCTGTACAAGAACACCGAGGTCGGAGACACGATCCCGGTCGAGCTGTTCCGCGCGGTGGCAGAGGTCCTCGCCGTCGTCTACGCCGCGAAGCGTCGCGGCACCCGTCCCACCTGGAGGTCCCGGATGGTGGCCGCATGACCACCCCAGCCCGCAGCGGCCGGGCGGCGCAGACCGCCGTACCGCTGCTCATGGTCGGCATCGTCGTGATGATGATCGTGCCGCTCCCGACGATGCTGCTCGACCTGCTCCTCGCCACGAACCTCACGGTCGCGGTCGTGGTGCTGCTCACCGCCATCACCGCCGAGCGGGCGCTGGACTTCTCGGTCTTCCCCGCGCTGCGTCTCGTGACGACGCTGATGCGGCTGGCGCTCAACATCTCCTCGACCCGCCTCATCCTGCTCAAGGGCGAGGCCGGCAAGGTGATCCACGCGTTCGGCGCCGTGGTGGTCGGGGGCAACCTCATCGTCGGTCTGGTCGTGTTCCTGATCCTGGTCATCATCCAGTTCGTGGTCATCACCGCCGGTGCCGGCCGCGTCGCCGAAGTGGCGGCGCGCTTCACCCTCGACGCCATGCCCGGCAAGCAGATGGCCATCGACGCCGACCTCAACAGCGGCCTCATCAACGACGAGCAGGCCCGGGCGCGGCGGCTCGACGTGGCCCGCGAGGCGGACTTCTACGGCTCGATGGACGGCGCCTCGAAGTTCGTGAAGGGCGACGCGATCGCAGCCGTCGTGATCGTCTCCATCAACCTGGTCGGCGGGTTCGCGATCGGGGTCCTGCAGCACCACCTGTCCCTGGGCGAGGCCATCTCGCGCTACTGCCTGCTGAGCGTCGGCGACGGCCTGGTGTCGCAGGTGCCGGCGCTGCTCATCTCGGTGGCCAGCGGCATCGTCGTGACCCGGGTGCAGAGCGACGAGGAGGGCGGCCTCGGAGCCGACCTCGTCGGCCAGCTGATGCGCTCGATGCAGGCCCTGCGCGTGGGCTCGGTGGCCGTGGCCTTCCTGGGCCTCATGCCCGGGCTGCCCAAGGTCCCGTTCTTCGCGCTCGCCGGGCTGCTGTTCTTCCTCGCCGGCCGCGCCCACCGACCGGTGGAGGAGCCGCAGACGGAGGCGACCGCCGACAGCGGGAACGAGGGCACCGAGGTGATGCTCGAGCAGGTGCACGTGGAGCCGCTCGAGCTCGAGCTCGCCCCCGACCTGCTCGACCTGCTCGACCCCGCACAGGGCGGCCTGCTCCTGGAGCGGGTCCGGGCCCTGCGCAAGCGGATCGCCGCCGAGCTCGGGCTGGTGGTGCCACCGGTGCGCAGCCACGACTCGTCCGCGCTGCCGCCCTCGACGTACGTCGTCCGCCTGCACGGCGTGGAGACGGCGCGCGGCGAGGCACCCCCCGGGCACTCGATGGTCCTCGGCGACGACGCCCGCGGGCTGCCGGGGCGACCCACCGTCGACCCGGTCTTCGGGCTGCCCGCGACGTGGGTGCAGAACGAGCTGGCCGAGATCCTCGCCGCCGAGGGCGCGACCGTCATCGACCGCGCATCGGTCATCGTCACGCACCTGTCCGAGGTGGTGCGCAGCGCAGCGCCCGACCTGCTGACCCGCCAGGACGTGCAGGTCCTTGTCGACGCGGTGAAGACCGTCTCCCCGGTGGTCGCCGGCGAGGTCGGCACGGACGCGCTGTCGCTGGCCGAGGTGCAGCGCGTCATGCGCGAGCTGCTCAGCGAGGGTGTCCCCGTCCGGGACCTCACCCGCATCCTGGAGGCGGTGACGGCGAAGTCCCGCGAGACCCGCAATCCCGAGCAGCTCGTCGAGGCCGCGCGCTCCGTCCTCGGACCCACGATCTCCGCCGGTGCCGCGGTCGGGGGCCGGCTCGCCGCCCTCACGCTCGACCCGCTGCTCGAGCAGTCGCTGCTCGAGGCGGTGCGCACCGGCGACAACGGCACCTGGCTGGCGCTCGACCCCACCCGGATGGAGGCGCTCGTCGCCGGCATCGGGGACGCGGTGCGCGCGGCCGAGTCGGCCGGCCACCGGCCCGTGGTCGTCTGCTCCGCGCAGCTGCGCCCCGCGGTGCGACGGCTGCTCGTGGGCGGCCGCCCCGACCTTTCCGTGCTCGCCTACACCGAGCTGTCCCGCAGCCTTACCGTCGAACCCGTGGGGGTGATCCACCTTGCCCAGCGCGCTGCAGCCTGAGGACGAGGTCGTCGAGGTCTTCGCCGGCGACACCCTCGAGGACGCGATGGCCAGTGCCGTCGCGGCCCTCGGACCGGACCTTTCCGTCCGTCGCGCCCGCAAGGTGCGCAAGGGCGTGCAGGGCCTGATGGGCAAGGAGCGCTACGAGGTGCTCGCCCTTCCCGCGCCACGCTCCGAGGACAACGCGGTGGAGAGCGCCTTCGACGCGCTGCTGTCCCAGGCGGAGGCTGCGGAGTCGGGGGCGCCCGCCCCCAAGCCCGCCCGGCGCTCGCTCGCCGAGCAGGTGCCGCACCCGGCGCCGTTGGTCGCCGCGCACCTCGAGACCGTCGACTGGGAGGACCCTGTGCCGATGCCCGTACGGCGCCCCGC
>JBAVRG010000350.1:0-9260 GCA_049694795.1 Mycobacteriales bacterium | reverse complement strand
GCTCCGAGGTCCTCGCCCAGCGGGCCCTCGGTTCGGCGCTGCGGGCCGCCGGTGACGAGGCGGGCGCGGTCGGGGCGCTCACCCGCGCCCTCGAGGTGGCCCGCTCGACCGGTCAGCGCTCGGAGGTGGCCGCCAGCGAACGGGTCCTCTCCGGCACCGACTCCTGACCCCCGCGCGCGGGTGGCAGGGTGGGTGGCATGACGGCCACGGGACTGCTCGACGTACTGGCGGACTGGGTGACCCTGCGGGCCCAGGGCACCGACGGCAGACCGGTCGTGGTGCTCGTCGACCGGGCGGTGGCGACGACGGCGCCGTACGCCGACCACCCCACCCAGGTGGCGGTCGCGGTGCCGTTCGGCCCGACCGCGGACGGTCAGCCGGGCGACGCCGACACCGCTCGACTGCGCGAGCTCGAGCAGCAGCTCGTGGACGCCGCTGCGGGCCACGGCCGGCTGGTCGCCGTGATGACGCTGGACGGCGTGCGCGAGTGGGTGCTCTACGCGCGCAGCACCGACTGGGCCGACCCGTTCGTGCAGGCCGGGATCAGCGTGCTGGTCGGCGACGACCCGACCTGGGCCGGGCTGGCCGAGCTAACGGGCGCGCCGCGCTAGCCGCTCGCTGTCGAGGATCGTGAGGGCGCGCGAGTCGACGCGCACCCAGCCGCGGGACGCGAAGTCGGCGAGCGCCTTGTTGACCGTCTCGCGGGAGGCTCCGACGAGCTGCGCCAGCTCCTCCTGGGTGAGGTCGTGGTGCACCCGCAGGCCGTCCGCCTCCTGCGACCCGAAGCGCTCGGACAGCGCGAGCAGCTGCTTGGCCACCCGGCCGGGAACGTCCGTGAAGATCAGGTCGGCCAGTGCGTCGTTGGTACGGCGCAGCCGGCGCGCGAGCACGCGGAGCAGCTGCTCGGCGATCTCCGGGCGGTCGGTGATCCAGGGCCGCAGCGAGGAGTGCGCCAGGGACGCCAGCCGGGCGTCCGTGACCACGGTCGCCGTCGCCGTGCGCGGGCCGGGGTCGAAGAGCGAGAGCTCGCCGAACATGTCGGAGGGCCCCATGACCGACAGCATGTTCTCGCGGCCGTCGGTGGCACGCCGGCCGATCTTCACCTTGCCCTCGAGGACGATGTAGAGCGTGTCGCCCTGCTCACCCTCGGTGAAGACCGTCTCGCCGCGCCCGTAGTCGCCGTACTCCAGGGACGCGGCGACCGCCTCGGCGGCCTCCAACGCGATCCCCTGGAAGAGCCCCGCCTTGGCCAGGACCTCGTCCACGCTCCGTGCCTCCCCGCTCCGTGACGACTAACGGAGGGGAGTCTGGCAGATCACACCCGGTCCTGACGCGTACGCCCGGGCAACAGGCGCGAGAGGCGCCGCCGTCGCCAGTACCGCTCGAGGGCGGTCGCGTAGCCCTCGCTGACGAACGTCTCGACCTCGTCCGGCCGCGCGGAGTCCAGGAAGGTCTCGAGCTGCTCGGCCACGGCGTCCTGCCGCAGCGGTCGTTCGACGCGTTCCATGGCGAGCAGGAGCAGCAGCAGCACGAGGGGCAGCAGCAGCCCCAGCAGGAGGACGGGCACGGGGGTCAGTGTCCCCTCTGCGGCGGTTTCTAGGCCGGTACGGAGCGGCGCGTCGGCTTCGACGGCAGCGCCGACAGGCACAGCGTGGGCTCGTCCCGGTAGCGCGCGATGAGCTCGGAGGTGGCCGCGCCCAGCCGACGGTGCAGGACCGCGCGGTACTCCGACAGCTGGCGCTCGGCCGCGTCGAGGTCGGCCTCGAAGGCGGCGACAGCGGCGGCGTCGTCGAGGTCGACGATGCGCTCCCAGAGCGTGGCGAGGTCCGGCAGCGGCGGGATGTCGTCGACGGGCAGCACCTCGACCAGGGCCTGCCGGCCGGCGCCCACCCGCTGGTCGGTGAGGACGGGCTTGAGGTTGTCGGCGGCGGCGTCCGTGCCGGCCCGCACCAGGTCGAGCCGGGCCTGGATGATCCGGCGCCAGTAGGAGACCTTGCTCTCCTCGGCCGAAAGCGCCTTGCGGTAGGCCCGCAGGCCGTCCAGGGACAGGTGCGCGTGCTCCTCGGTGCGCTCCGGCACGGGCCGGGCGACCTGCTTGCGCGGGGCCGGCGCAGCAGCCGGGCGCCCAGCGGCTGCCGCGGGCGGGCTCTGCGGGTCCATGTCAGCTCCTGTCGGCGGTCACCGTCTGTGACCGGCAATGAGGGCGTCGTCAGGAACCTGTCGGTCCTTGAGGCCCGTCACCGGATCGGGCGAGGGTGATCGGCACCACGTAGGGTCGGCGCGTGGGTGAGCGCAGGGCGCCGGGGGCGCAGGAGAGCCGGCTGGCGCTCGTACGCCGGGCACGCCGGACCAACCGCGAGCTCGCGGCGCTCTACCCGGACGCGCACTGCGAGCTGGACTTCACGACGCCGTACGAGCTGGCCGTCGCCACGATCCTGTCGGCCCAGTGCACCGACAAGCGGGTCAACGAGGTCACGCCGGCGCTGTTCCGCACGTACCGCACGCCTCACGACTACGCCGCCGCCGATCGCGCGGTCCTCGAGGAGGCGATCCGGCCGACCGGGTTCTTCCGCAACAAGGCGAGCTCCCTGATCGGGCTCGGCGCCGCGGTCGTCGAGCGGCACGGCGGCGAGCTCCCGCGCCAGCTCGACGACCTGGTCACGCTGCCCGGCATCGGGCGCAAGACCGCCAACGTGATCCTCGGCAATGCCTTCGGCGTCCCGGGCCTGACCGTCGACACCCACTTCGGGCGGCTCGTACGGCGGTTCGGCTGGACCACCGAGGAGGACCCGGTGAAGGTCGAGCACGTGGTGGCCGAGCTGCTGCCGGCGAGCGAGTGGACGATGTTCAGCCACCGCGTGATCTTCCACGGCCGCCGGGTGTGCCACGCCCGCAAGCCGGCCTGCGGGGCCTGCGCCATCGCGGGTCTGTGCCCGTCGTACGGCGAGGGCGAGACCGACCCGGTGAAGGCCGCCGCGCTGGTCCGCACCGAGGACTTCTTCAAGCCCGCGGTGGGCTCGTGACGCGGAGCCGGGCCGTGGTGCTGGTGGTCGTGCTCGCGGCGCTCGTCGCTGCCGCGCTCTACGGCCTCAAGGGGGGTGCGGCGCCGAAGCGGGTGGCCCAGGACCTCGCGCCCCTGCAGCGGCAGGCCGCCCTGGAGCCCTGCCCGAGCGGGCTGAGCCCGGCGCTGCCCGACCTCACGCTGCCGTGCCTGGGCGGCGGTCCTGCCGTCCGCCTGCGGGGCGCGCCGGCGCGGACCCCGGTGCTGGTCAACGTCTACGGCTCGTGGTGCGGGCCCTGCCTGGCAGAGATGCCGTTGCTGCGGCAGTTCCACGAGCTGGCCGGTGCCCGGGTGCCGCTGGTGGGAGTGGACACCGAGGACGACCCCCGGCAGGCGCTGCACTTCGCGCTCGACGTGCGGCAGCACTGGCCGGCGCTCGTGGACGACGACGGGCTGGTCTCGCGGCACTACGGCGGCGGTGCGCCCAAGACGCTGTTCCTGGACGCCAAGGGCTCGGTGGTCCACGTGACCCGGAAGGCCTACACCAGCGTGGCCCAGCTGCGCGCCGACGTGCAGCACTACCTCGGGGTGCGGGTGTGAGCGACGTACCGGCGTGGCTGCAGCCCCTCGTGGACGCGCTCCCGACCGTGCGGGGGGAGCACTTCACGCGCTTCCTCCCTCCGAAGGAGGGAGGCCGTGACAGCGCGGTGCTGGTCCTGTTCGGAGAGGGGACCGAGGGCCCGGACCTGCTGCTGATCGAGCGGGCGGCGACCCTGCGCAGCCATGCCGGGCAGCCGGCGTTCCCCGGCGGGGCGCACGACCCCGAGGACGACGGGCCGGTCGCCGCGGCGCTGCGCGAGGCGCACGAGGAGGTCGGGCTGCGTCCCGAGAGCGTCGAGGTGCTGGGCGTGCTCCCGGCCCTGTTCCTGCCGCCCTCCGGCTTCGTGGTGCACCCGGTCGTGGGCTGGTGGCGCGACCCGCACGAGGTCGACGCCGTCGATGCCGGTGAGGTCGCCGCGGTCGCGCGGGTGCCGCTCGCCGAGCTCGTCGACCCGGAGAACCGCTTCCGGGTCACCCACTCCAGCGGCTTGATCGGTCCGGCGTTCGAGGTGCGGGGCATGGTGGTGTGGGGCTTCACGGCCGGCCTCATCGCAGGGATCCTGAGCCTTGCGGGCTGGGAGCGCCCGTGGGACACCGACCGGCTGCGCGAGCTCGACCCCGAGACGCTGCGGCTCGCGATGAAGACCTGGCAGCGCCAACCGCCCTGAGCGAGCGCCGCCCCGACGCCTGAGCACGCCCCTGAGGAAGGACCCTGTCGATGAACCGCACCCTGGCCGCCCTGGCCGTCCCCCTGCTGATGACCGCTTGCAGCTCGGGGGGCTCCTCGAGCAAGGACAGCGCCGGCAGCGGCGCCGTCAGCGCCGAGGGGCCGCCCACCGCCCAGACCGTCACCGTGGCGATGCGCGACACCTTGAAGTTCCAGCCGGACACGGTGGCAGCCAAGGTCGGCACCCTCACGATCACCGTGACCAACAGCGGTCAGGTCCCGCACAACCTGATCTTCGACCAGGCGGGCCTGGGCAAGACCGACACCGTCGACGGCAAGACGACCACGCACCTGAAGGTGGTCTTCGACAAGGCGGGCACCTACTCGTTCGTGTGCACGTTCCACTCGGGGATGACCGGCAAGGTGATCGTCTCCTGACTGTGCGTGACGCGAGGGATCTAGGCTGCTCCAGTGCGCGGTGACCTGCTCGACGTCGTCCTGCTTGCCGGCTGCCTGCTGTTCGCGATCTCCGGCTACCGACAGGGCTTCGTCGTCGGCGTCCTGTCGTTCGTGGGCTTCCTGGGCGGTGGCGTGCTCGGCGCGCAGATCGCGCCCACGCTGGCGCGCAGCGGTCCGCTGCAGGGCCTGCCGCGCACGACGGTCGCCATCGTCGTCGTCTTCCTGCTGGCCACGGTCGGCCAGGCGCTCGCGACCGTCGTCGGCCACGCCGTGCGCGGTCGCCTCACCTGGAAGCCGGCCAGGGTCGTCGACGCGGTCGCCGGAGGCGGCATCAGCGTCATCTCCCTGCTGCTGGTCGCCTGGCTGGTCGGCACGGCGGTGGCGTCCTCGCCGCTGACCGGCCTGGCCGCGCAGGTGCGCCGGTCTCAGGTGCTCGCCATGGTCGACCAGGCGGTGCCCGGGGGGGCCAAGGGCTTCTTCGCGTCCTTCCGCCGGCTCATCGACGACCGCGGCTTCCCCGAGGTCTTCGGCGACCTGGTGCCGACCCAGGTCCGTCCGGTCGAGCCGCCCGACCCCCGGGTGGCGGCCTCGCCCACGGTGGCCGCCGTGCGCAGCCGGATCTTCAAGATCACCGGTGTCGCCTCCTCGTGCTCCAAGCGGATCGAGGGCTCCGGGTTCCTGTTCGCCCCCGAGCGCGTGATGACCAACGCCCACGTGGTGGCGGGGGTGTCCAAGCCCCATGTCGAGGTCGGGGGTGAGCAGCTGAGCGCCACCGTGGTGGTCTACGACCCGGACCGCGACATCGCCGTGCTGCGCGTCCCGGGGCTGCGGCAGGCGCCGCTGTCGTTCGCGGGGAGAGCCCGCACCGGCGACAGCGCGATCGTCATCGGTTACCCGCAGGACGGGCCGTTCCGCGCCGACTCCGCCCGCATCCGCGGCACGCAGGACGCGCGGGGGCCCGACATCTACCAGCGCAAGACCGTCGTCCGTGAGATCTACGCGCTGCGCGCCCGGGTCCGGCCCGGCAACTCCGGCGGCCCGCTCGTGGCCACCGACGGACGCGTGTACGGCGTCGTGTTCGCCGCTGCTGCGGACGATCCGCAGACCGGCTACGCGCTGACCGCGGACGAGGTGCGTCCCGACGTCGAGCGCGGTCGTGCGGCGACGAGCAGGGTCAGCACGCAGGGCTGCGACTAGTCGGGCTGACCGGGCGCAACGGGCGGTCTGGGCGGGGGTGTCCGGTTCTGCCGGTCGGCGCCCGCGGGACCCGCGGGTCGGCTCGACCGCCCGCTAGCCAGGTGCTTACTCTTGCAAGCAGCACGTCGGTGCGCCCAGCCCGACGCACGACCTCCCGGAGGTGCGCCGTGTCCCCGGAGACACCCGGTACGGCGACCCGCATGCGCGTGACGAAGCGCATCGCCGCAGACCCGACCAGCACCGCGCTGCTGCTCGCCGGCCCGACGGCCTTCGAGCTGTGGCCGGGGGTGCGCCGGGTGGGCGCCGCCAGCGGTCGCGTGGTCGTGGAGGCCGACATCCGGCCCGACCGCGAGGCCGCCGCCAGCGTCAGGGCGCTGCCGCCCCGCCGTACCCCGACGTCCTACGTCAGCCGCTTCGAGTGGGCCGGTCCCGGCCTGCCGGCCACGACCGCGGAGCTCACCCTCGGCTACACGCCGTGCGTCGAGGGCGAGGTGTGCACCCGGGCCGAGCTGGTGCTGCTCAGCTCCGGCTTCGAGGGCAGCGCGCTCGCCGAGGACGAGCTGGAGGAGATGGCGCGCGGCTTCCTCGCCAACCTGGCCCGTGCCGCCGAGCTCAGGAGTCGCGCAGCCTGAGCTCCGGGACGGTCAGGTCACCGCCCTCCAGGCGGGCGGCCTGCGCCGTACCCCACTCGGCGAGCCGGCCGGTGAGGTGCGAGGCCCCGCGCCGCAGCAGGGTCACGGCGCCCTCCACGTTGCCGCGCTGCAGGTGGGTGATCCCCACGCACAGCTGCGCGAGCCCCTGCCAGTAGTCGCGCTCGTCGTCGGGGCAGGCCTTCCAGCGCGCCTCGAGCACCTCGTGCGCGAAGAACGCACGTCCCCCTTCGAGCAGCTGCTGGGCGAGGTCGAGTGCCTGCTCGGGCGGCAGGGCCTCCTCCGGCACACCCGGTACGGCGAGCGGCGAGCCCTCCGGGACGGGCCGGCCCAGGGCGTCACGCGTGCGCATGCTCGAGCAGCAGCTTGCTGACCAGCTCGGGTGCCTCCTGGTGCGGGAAGTGCCCGATGCCGTCGAGGACCTGCAGCTCGTAGCCGCCGTGCGCGTAGGCGCCGGAGCCGTGCACCGTGCTCGGCAGCAGGCAGCCGTCCAGCGCGCCGTGCAGCTGCAGCACCGGGGCCTGCACCCCCTCGGCGAGCAGCCGCCGGTAGCGGTGGCCGCTCGGGCGGACGAGCGAGCGGACGGCCCAGCGGTAGTACTCCAGGGCGCAGTGGGCCGCGGCAGGGATCGCCATCGCCTCCCGGCAGCGCGTCTCGGTCTCGGCGTCGGGGAAGCCCGGGCCGCCCCACCGCAGCAGCAGCTCGGTCACCAGGTCGCCCTGTCTCAGGTGGCTCTCGGGGACCTTGGGCGTCTGGAAGAACCCGATGTAGGAGGACATGCGCAGCTGCGCGGGGCTGCTGCGCAGCGCCTTCGCCATCCGCAGCGGGTGCGGCACCGCGACGATCCCGAGGCGGTTCACCACCTCCGGGTGCAGCGTGGCGGTCGACCACGCCAGCGCCCCACCCCAGTCATGGCCGACCAGGTAGGCGTCGTGCGCACCCAGGGCGCGCACGAGGCCGGCGATGTCGGCGGACAGCGTGTAGCCGTCGTAGCCGCGCGGCGGCTTGTCGCTGGCGCCGTAGCCGCGCAGGTCGGGTGCGACGGCGTGGAAGCCCGCCTCGCCGAACGCCACCAGCTGGTGCCGCCAGGACCACCAGAACTCCGGGAAGCCGTGCAGCAGCAGCACGAGAGGACCGTCGGTCGGCCCGTGCTCGGCCACGTGGAAGCTCAGCCCGCTGGCGCTCACGTCGCGGTGCTGCCACGGCCCGTCGACGAGCACGGCGCTCCCCTCGACAGGCATGCGCCGGACTCTAGGAGACCGGCGCCTTCACCTGCTGCGTCGGGTGCCGGGCCCAGGTCAGGTCGTCGCGCACGGTCTCGACGGTCTTCTCCGGCGGCCCGACGCGGGACAGGCTCCGCTTGCCGGTGAGGGCGAGGACCGCCGCCAGCAGCAGGTAGGCACCGCCGACCACCAGGAACCCTGCCCAGACGCCCCACGCCGTGCCGATGCCGAAGGCGGCGCCCGCGGACACGAACACCAGCGCGAGCAGCCCTGTCAGACCTGCCCCGCCGAACATGCCGGCGCCCTTGCCGGCGTTGACCACGTCCGCCTTGATCTCGGCCTTCGCGAGGGCGATCTCGCCGTGCATCAGCTGCGAGAGGTCGGCGCTGGCGCGCTGCACCAGCTCGCCGAGGGTGGGCTCAGCCGTGGCCTGGTTCGCCGTCGGCTCGGTGGTGAGATCGGTGGTGGGCTCGTCCTGCGCGCTCATGGCGGCCTCCTGTCGCGTCACAGCAGAGCGCTACCCCGGGGTCGCTTCGTCGGAACGCGCGATCCCGGCTGAGCCTCCGACGATCCCACATTGGGGGGCGGCTACTCCTCGACCGGCGTGCCGCCCATCTTGTCGTGGATGGCGTTGACCACGGTCGGGTCCGCGAGGGTCGTCACGTCTCCGAGCTCGCGGTGCTCCGCGACGTCGCGCAGCAACCGGCGCATGATCTTGCCGCTGCGGGTCTTGGGCAGCTCCGGCGTGATGAGGATCTGGCGGGGCTTCGCGATCGGGCCGATCTCCTTGGCCACGTGGTCGCGCAGGGCCTTGGCGAAGGCCTCGCCGTTCGCCTCGTCGTCGGCCACGGTGCCCCGCGGCGTGACGAACGCGACGATGGCCTGCCCGGTGGTCGGGTCGTTGGCGCCCACGACCGCCGCCTCGGCGACCTGCGGGTGGCTCACCAGCGCGGACTCGACCTCGGTCGTGGAGATGCGGTGCCCGCTGACGTTCATGACGTCGTCCACCCGGCCGAGCAGCCACAGCACGTCGTCGTCGTCCCACTTGGCGCCGTCACCGGCGAAGTAACGGCCCTCGAAGCGGCTCCAGTAGGTGTCGCGGAAGCGCTGCTCGTCGCCCCAGATCCCGCGCAGCATCGAGGGCCACGGCTCGTCGAGGGTGAGGAAGCCGGCCTTCGTGGGACGGCCCTCCCCGTCGACCACGTCGACGCTGATGCCCGGCAGGGGTCCCATGGCCGAGCCCGGCTTGCAGGAGGTCACGCCCGGCAGGGGGCTGACCATCATCGCGCCCGTCTCGGTCTGCCACCAGGTGTCGACGATCGGGCAGCGGCCGCCTCCGATGACGTCGCGGTACCAGATCCACGCCTCCGGGTTGATCGGCTCACCGACCGAGCCCAGGACCCGCAGGCTGGACAGGTCGCGGCCCTTGGGCAGGTCGTCGCCCCACTTCATGAAGGTCCGGA
>JBAVRG010000349.1:0-2516 GCA_049694795.1 Mycobacteriales bacterium | reverse complement strand
CACCCTGCTCCGGGCTGGGTGCGCTGCGCCGGCGGCCCGAGGCGCGGTGGCGGCGCCAGCCCTCCGACCTGCCGTCGCTCACCCAGCTGCAGGGCGAGCTGCTCGACGGCGCCGTCCGGCTGCTGCGGCCCGGTGGCCTGCTGGCCTACGTCACCTGCTCTCCCCACCTGGCCGAGACCGCCGTACCGGTCCTGGACGTCCTGCGCCGCCACCCCGAGCTGGAACAGGTCGACGCCCGCCCGCTGCTGCCCGGCGTCCCGGACCTGGGCGACGGCCCGGCCGTCCAGCTCTGGCCACACCGGCACGGCACCGACGCCATGTACCTCGCACTGCTGCGCCGCCGCGACTGAGGATGGGCCACCTGGACCGGCTGCTGCCTCTACGCTGATCGCATGGGCCGCACGCTGATCTCGCCGAGCATCCTGTCGGCGGACTTCGCCCGGCTGTCCGAGGAGGCGGCCCGGGTCGAGGACGCCGCCGACTGGCTGCACGTCGACGTCATGGACAACCACTTCGTCCCGAACCTCACGCTCGGGCTGCCGGTCGTCGAGTCGCTGCTCAAGAGCACCACCATCCCCGTCGACTGCCACCTGATGATCGAGGACCCCGACCGCTGGGCGCCGCAGTACGCCGAGGCCGGTGCGGGCAGCGTGACCTTCCACGTGGAGGCGGCCGCGGCCCCGATCCGCCTGGCCCGCGAGCTGCGCAGCAAGGGGGCGCGCGCCGGCATGGCGCTCAAGCCGGCCACTCCGATCGAGCCCTTCGTCGACATGCTCCCCGAGCTCGACATGCTGCTCGTGATGACCGTGGAGCCCGGCTTCGGCGGCCAGAAGTTCCTCGACGTCGTGGTGCCGAAGATCCGGCGGGCCAAGCAGGCCATCGGCGACCTCGACGTCTGGCTGCAGGTCGACGGCGGCGTGAGCGACGAGACCATCGAGCGCTGCGCGGAGGCCGGGGCGGACGTCTTCGTAGCCGGCAACGCCGTGTACGGCGCCGCTGACCCGGCGGCCGCGATCGCGAGCCTGCGGGCGCGGGCGCAGCGGGCCCAGGCGGCCTCGGTCCGCACCGTGCTGGAGCCGTAGGTGCCCGGGCGGGTCCTCGTGGTCGACGACGATCCCGCGGTCGCCCGCTTCCTGGCCGTGGACCTCGAGCGCGAGGGCTACGCCGTCGACGTGCTGCGCAACGGCAGCCAGGTGCTCGAGCACGCCATCGCCACCAGCCCCGACCTGGTGCTGCTGGACGTCGAGCTGCCCGGCACGAACGGGGTGGAGGTGCTGCGCCAGGTGCGCGCCCATCCCGTGACCGCCTCGCTGCCGGTGATCCTGCTCACCGGCCGCGCTGCGGCCACCGACAAGGTCATCGGGCTCGCGGCGGGGGCGGACGACTACGTCGTGAAGCCGTTCGACACGCTCGAGCTGATCGCCCGGATCCAGGGCACGCTGCGGCGCACCGCCGACATCCGGGCGCTGTCTCCGCTGACCGGGCTGCCGGGCAACCACCGCATCGAGGTGGAGATCGCCAGCCGGGCCGCGCTGGGCACCCCCTACGCCGTGTGCCACGTCGACCTCGACGAGTTCAAGGGCTTCAACGACGCCTACGGCTTCCAGCGGGGCGACGAGCTGCTGCGGCTGCTCGCGTCCTGCCTGCAGCGGGCCGTGGGCCGGGCCGGGGCTCCGCTCGCGTTCCTGGGGCACATCGGCGGTGACGACTTCGTCGTGGTGTGCACCCCGGAGCAGGCAGAGCCGCTCTGCGAGGACGCCATCGCGCAGTTCGACGCCGGCTCCCCGGGCTGCTACGACCCGGCGGACGCGGAGCGCGGCTGGCTGCAGGTCGTCGACCGTCGCGGGCGGCCGCACCGCCAGCCGATGGTCTCGGTGAGCGTGGGTGTGGCCTCGCACGGGGCCGGCGAGCACGACCACCGCGCGGTGGTCGCGGCGGCGTCCGAGATGAAGAGCGTGGCCAAGTCCGTCCCGGGCTCCCTCGTGGCCGTGGACCGGCGGAGCTGAGACCGGCGGACGGCGTTGACCGCGACCCACGAGAGTCGAGTCGATGATGCGGGAACAGCACCTCATCGCGCCCTCGGTGGCTTCCGGACGGGATGGGTCTGGCTCACGGGCGCCCTGAGCTCCCGACGCTGGCCGGTTCGCCCCCCTTGGGAATCGATCTACCGCTCAACGGGGTGAGGGACGGCGGGTCGGACACCACGAGCGGTAGATCGTCTGCGCCTCGGGCGTGATCTACCGCTCAAAGGGGTCAGGGACGGCGCGTCGGACACCATGAGGGGAAGATCGGCGACGGGGCCGGGAACTGCTGGTCAACCGGAGGCAGAGCTGATGCCCGGCAGGAGGGGTCGCCGCTCCTCACCATCCCCGGCGTGCGCCGTCCCGCGTGTCATGGGCACAGGTTGTCGCGTGCCGCACCGGCGACGGCGACAGCGGCCGCCCTCAGCCTCGCGGCGGGGAGCCGGCCGGACCGGACGGACGCGGTGATCGCGCTGACGATCGCGGCGTAGCTGC
>JBAVRG010000348.1:0-3072 GCA_049694795.1 Mycobacteriales bacterium | reverse complement strand
TGCGCGTCGAGAGCCACGGCATCCCCGCCCACAAGTCGCGAACCTTTGTCGCGCTTGTGCAGAGCAACCTAACTCGGTGGATAGCCCCTGTCGACGGTGTGTCACCCGGCGCGATCATCGTCCGCGCTCAGGGGAGCTCAGGCATCGTGGTGCAGCAGCCACCACAGCACCGAGCTGAGCGACAGCCCGTCAACCACCCCACCGGTCCGCACCAGCTCCCGGACCTTCACGACAGGCACCCACTCCACCCGGGCGGCCTCGCTCGGGTCGGTAGGCGCACCCACCTCCGTGGCGCTGTCCGCGCCGAACACCTCGAAGCGGGTGTCCGACAGGCCGTTCTCGGGGTGGTAGCCGAACAGGTGCCGCAGCGGCCCGGGCTCCCAGCCTGTCTCCTCGAGCACCTCCCGGGCCGCGCCCTCCGCGAGCGACTCGCCGACCTCCACCCGCCCGGCCGGCAGCTCCCACCCCCAGGTCCTGGTGATGAACCGGTGCCGCCACAGCATGAGCACCCCGCGCGCCGGGTCGTGGACCACCACGGCGGCAGCGGGCTGGTGCCGACGGACCACGTGGTGGTCGAACCGCGCGCCGCCGGGCACTTCGACGTCGACCAGCCGCAGGGACACCCACGGTGACTCGTAGACCGACCGCTCACCGTGCTCGATCCACTCCATGACGGGAACCTAGTGCCGATGGAAGGCCATGCGAACCACCACAGCACCGATGGACGGCCACCTGGCCGCGCCCGAGGAGCTGTCGTGGGACGCGCCCGTGGCCCTGCACGCGGAGTCGCGCGCGCTGCGGGAGGACGAACCGGCGCGAGGCTTCCTGCTGCGCCTGCACAGCGACCCCGCCTGCACGCTACGGCTGGTGCCGGAGGCCCCGCTGGTCGCCCGTCGCTACGACCAGGCCAAGGCCGACAGCATCTGCCCTGCGTGCGGGCACGCCCTCGTCGCGGTCGCGTCGAGCTCCGTCGTACGGCGGCTCCGGGAGGCCGAGACCACGCTGACGCGGCTGCGGGCGCGGGCCGGGGACGGGCCGATGCCACGGGAGGTCGTGCACTGCCGCGCGCTGCGCTACGAGGCCGAGACGATGACGAGCGTGCACCCTGACGCGGCCGAGCTCGCCGCGCGGGTGGCGGCACTGGCCGGTGAGGTCGGCGAGGTGCTGCGCGAGGTGATGATCGCCTACGACCGGCGGCGCTGAAGCACGGTCACCGCCGGCGACGTCAGTCCGCGACCGCCACCGTGTCAGACGCCGGGTCGGCCAGCGCGATGGTGGCGTCCACCTGCTGCTTGCGGGCCGCGAGCTCGCGCCGCTCGGCGTCGAGCAGCTCGGCCTGGTCCTCGTCGTTCTTCATGAGCGCGTCGAGGTCGAGGCCGGCCATGTCGAGCACACCCATGTCGGCGTAGGCCTTCTGGACCTTGTCGCCCCACAGACCGATGTCCTTCACGCACGGCACGATCCGCTGGAACAGCAGCGACTGGAAGGCCTGGAAGTACGGCGCGTTGGACACCGCGTCGAGGCACGCGTCGACGTCCAGGCCCATGTTCGCCCAGACCTCCTGCTGCCGGAAGCGGTCCCGCATCAGCCAGCAGCCCTCGACGATGAACTCCTCGCGCTCGGCCAGCTCCTTGCTCGTCAGCTCCTTGTAGTAGTCGCGCAGGGCGATCCTGCCGAAGGCGACGTGCCGGGCCTCGTCCTGCATGACGTAGGCCAGGATCTGCTTCGGCAGCGGCTTGGTCGTCATGTCGCGCAGCAGGCCGAACGCGGCCAGCGCCAGCCCCTCGATGAGGACCTGCATCCCGAGGTAGGGCATGTCCCACCGGCTGTCGGACAGCGTGTCGTCGAGCAGCGCCTTGAGGTGCTCGTTGATCGGGTAGAGCAGCCCGACCTTCTCCTGCAGGAAGCGCGCGTAGGTCTCGGCGTGCCGCGCCTCGTCCATCGTCTGGGTGGCGGCGTAGAACTTCGAGTCGAGGTCGGGCACCGACTCCACGATCCGGGCGGAGCAGATCATCGCGCCCTGCTCACCGTGCAGGAACTGGCTGAACTGCCACGCTCCAAGATGCAGCCCCAGCTCCCGCTTGGCCTTCTCGTCGTTCGCGAAGTGCTTGTCCCAGACGGGGGTGCCGTAGATGGAGATGGCCTCGTCGGGAACCCCGAGCAGGTCGTAGCGGTCCACCTCGACGTCCCAGTCGATGCGGTGCACCTGGTCCCACTGCTTGTCCTTGCCCTTCTGGTACAGCCGCAGCAGGTCGTCGCGCCCGTCGTCGTACTCCCAGGTGAAGCGCGCCGCCCCCTGGGCCTCGACGTCCCACGTCGCCATCTCGACCGGCGTGGTGTAGAGCTCGTGCGTGCTCATTGCTCTCCTTCGAGAAGTGCGTCGACGAGGACGGCGATGTCATGGGCGACCTGGTCGGGTCGCCCACCGGGCAGGACGAGGTGGCTGAACGTCAGCCGGGTGACGGTGTCGGCCACCAGCTGCACCCGCTCGCGCGAGATCTGCGGCCAGTGCGAGGACAGGTGCTCGGCGAGGTGGTCGCGCGCCGCGGCCTGCAGCGACTCGGCCCGGGTCGTGAGGTAGGGCAGCAGGCCACCGACGTCGTCGGTGAGGACCGCTTTGAGGAGCGGGTTGCGCGCGGCCTCCTCGAGCGTCCAGACCGTGCCTGCGGCCACCGCCTCCGACGGCGTGCCGTCGTGGCCGACGATGGCGGCGTCGGCGCCCTCCATCCAGCGGGCGGCCTCGCGCAACGCGAGCGCGTGCGCCAGCGCGTCCTTGGACCCGAACTCGTAGTAGAGCGTCTGGCGGCTCACACCGGCGGCGAGCGCGACGTCCGCCATCCGGACGCGCTCCCACTCCCCCGCCAGGGCGGCGTCGTACGCAGCATCGAGCAGCGCCTGACGGGTGGTGACCACGGTCACACTCTTTGACGCGGAGGGACTCCGTGTCAAGACACCTCTTCAGGTGGTGTCAGGCGAGCGGGGCCAGCAGCAGCGCGTCGAGCATCGAGGTCCCGCGCGGCATCGACCGGGAGCTCGCGACCGCGGCCGGCGCCTCGGCGAGCGGCCGCACCC
>JBAVRG010000347.1:0-3644 GCA_049694795.1 Mycobacteriales bacterium | reverse complement strand
CCCTCGGCGTTGCAGCGGGCGGCTGGCCGGCTGCGTGCCGGGTTGCGCACCGCCGCGGCGGTGCTGCCGGCGGACGAGCGCGGACTGCTGCCCGGGTTGGTCGAGGGCGACACCAGCCGGCTGGACCCGCGGCTGGCGGACGACTTCCGCACCACCGGGCTGACCCACCTCACCGCGGTGAGCGGCACCAACGTGGCGGTCGTGCTGGCTGCTGCGCTGGCCGTGTGCGGCTGGCTGCGACTCGGCCTGCGCTGGCGGCCTCCGCTGGCAGCGGCCGTGCTGCTGGCGTTCGTGGTGCTCGCCCGACCCTCGCCCAGCGTCCTGCGGGCCGCCGTCATGGGCGCGATCGCTCTGGTGGCACTGGCCACCGGGTCGCGCAGGCAGGCGATGCCGGCACTGTGCGCCGCGGTCCTGGCACTGGTTCTACTCTCGCCCGACCTCGCCGCCCAGCCCGGCTTCGCCCTCTCGACGCTGGCCACGGCCGGGCTGCTGCTGGTGGCGCCGGTCTGGCGCGAGCGACTCGCCCGCCACGTGCCGCACTGGCTGGCCGAGGCGCTCGCCGTACCGGCGGCAGCGCAGGTCGCCTGCACCCCTGTCGTCGTCGGGATCTCCGGTCAGCTCGGGCTGCTCGCCGTACCTGCCAACCTGCTGGCCGTTCCCGCGGTCGCGCCCGCCACGGTCCTCGGGGTCGTCGCGGCGCTGCTGGCGCCGGTCAGCCTGACGCTCGCCCGGCTCGTGGCGTGGTGCGCCTGGCTGCCCACCCACTGGCTGGTCCTCGTCGCCCGCACAGGGGCGCGGCAGCCGGGCGCCGGCCTGACGCTGCCACGCGGGTGGGCCGGCGCGCTGCTCTCCGTGCTGCTCATCGCGCTGGTCGCCGTCGTCCTCACCACGCCGGCGTTGCGACGGGCGGCTGCAGCAGGGACTGCCGGACTGCTCCTGGCCCTGCTGGTGGTGGTCGTGGTGCGGCCGCCGTGGCCGCCGCCCGGATGGGTGCTGGTGAGCTGCGACGTCGGTCAGGGTGACAGCTTCGTCGTCCGGCTCGGGCCGGGCAGCGCGCTCGTCATCGACACCGGTCCCGACCCCCAGCCGGTCGACGCCTGCCTGACGCGGCTGGGGGTGAGCCGGGTGCCGCTGCTCGTCCTCACCCATCTGCACGCCGACCACGTCGAGGGGGTCCCGGGGCTGCTGCACGGCCGGCAGGTCGGGGAGGTCGAGATCGGGCCGCTCGACGACCCGGCCGTCGAGCGGCGGCGGCTGCTCGGCTGGCTCGGGGCCCGTCGGGTCCCCGTGGTGAGGGCGCAGATCGGCGAGGTGCGCGAGGTCGGGCAGGTGCGCTGGGAGGTGCTGGATGCGACCGCCAGGCGCGGGACCGACAGCGACCCCAACAACAGCTCGATCGTCATCCGGCTGGTCACGCACGGGGTGTCGGTGCTGTTCGCCGGCGACCTGGAGGGCGATGCGCAGCGGTCCCTGCGTGAGCGCGGCGTCGACCTGCGCGCGACCGTCCTGAAGGTGCCGCACCATGGCTCGCGCAAGCAGGACCCCGCCTTCCTCGACGCCGTGGGTGCCCGGATCGCGCTCACCCCGGTGGGCGCGGGCAATCCGTACGGGCACCCGGCTGCCTCGACGCTCCGGCGCCTGGAGGACGACGGCGCCCGCACCTACCGCAGTGACCGGGACGGCGACGTCGCCGTCGTGCTGCGCGACGGGCAGGTCCGTTCCGTCGGCAGGGGCGGCGACGGCGTGCCGCCTCCGGTGCGCGGGACCGCGGCGGGTCATCACGGGGAGCTGCGCCCGGTCGCGACGGTGCAGCCGCTGGGAGTGCCGGCCGATGCGCTCACCTGGTGCGACGTGCCTGTGCAGACGCCGTCCGCGCGCGGGCCGCCATGACACGATGGAGGCGTGCCTGCCGTCGACGTCCTCGTGCCGCTGACCCTCGTCGTCGGGGACGAGGAGCTGCTCGTCTCCCGCGCGGTGTCCGCCGTGGTGAAGGCGGCCCGGACGCGCAACCCGGAGACCGAGGTCCGCGACCTCGACGCGGGCTCGCTGCAGCCCGGCGACCTGCTCGAGGTGTTCAGCCCGTCGCTGTTCGGGGACGAGCGCGTCGTCGTGCTGCGCGGAGCGCAGGACCTCGGCAAGGAGGTCGTGGCCGAGGTTCTCGCGTACGCCGAAGCCCCCGCTCCGGAGATCCGGCTGGTGGTGGTGCACGCGGGCGGCAACAAGGGCAAGGCGCTCGTCACGACGTTGGTGGGCGCCGGGGCCCGGCGGGTGGACGCGCCCAAGGTCACGAAGGTCAGCGAGCGTCGCGACCTGGTGCGTGCCGAGCTGCGTGCCGACGGCCGGCACGTGAGCGAGGAGGCCGTGGTGGCGCTGATCGACGCGGTCGGCAACGACCTGCGCGAGCTGTGCTCGGCCGCCAGCCAGCTGGTCTCCGACACGGAGGGACCCATCACCGACGAGGTGGTCGCGCGCTACCACCGCGGGAGGGCGGAGTCGAGCGGCTTCACCATCGCCGACAAGGCCATCGACGGTGACCTCGCAGGCGCGTTGGAGCTGGTGCGCTGGGGGCAGGCGACGGGGCTGGCGCCGGTGCTCGTGACGAGCGCGCTCGCCAGCACCCTGCGGTCGGTCGCGATGGTGGCGTCCGCCGGGCGTCAGCCGGCGCACGTCCTGGCCGGTCAGCTCGGCATGCCGCCGTGGAAGGTGGAGAAGACCCAGCGCCAGGCCCGCAGTTGGCGGCCCGAGAGCATCTCCACGGCGCTGCAGGCCGTGGCGGTGGCGGACGGGGACGTCAAGGGCGGAGCCGCCGACCCGCACTACGCGGTCGAGCGGGTGCTGCTCGCCGTGGTGCAGGCGCGTGCGGGCACGCGATGACGGACGCGCGATGACGGACGTCGTGAGCATCGGGTCCGGGGACGAGCCGGCGGGACGTGAGCTCGTGCCGGACCCCGGTGCTGTGCCGGTGATGGGCGACCCGGAGACGGTCGGGCGGCCGCACAAGCGACCGCTCTACCCGCGGCTGCTGCACCTGCAGCACATCCACCCCAACGCGTGGCAGCGAGCCGTGCTCGGCGAGGGGATGGCGCTCGTCGGTCTGCTGCTCGCCCTGGCCGACCTCGCCTCCGCCTGGGCGGTCGTCGTACTGCCGCTGGCGGTGGCGCTCGTGGTGAAGGCCCACGACGTCCTCGCAGGGCAGCTGGCGCACCGCGGCTGACCGCTGGGGCCTGAGAACGACAAAGGCGCCGTCCCCAGCAGGGGAGCGGCGCCTGTCGGAGCGGCGGATCAGCTCTTGGCGAGCTGCGCAGCCTGCTTGGCCATGGCCGACTTGCGGTTGGCGGCCTGGTTGGCGTGGATGACGCCCTTGCTCGCGGCCTTGTCGAGCTGACGGCTGGCCGTCTGCATCGCGGTGGTCGCGGCGGCGACGTCGCCGGAGTCGGCAGCCTCGCGGAACTTGCGCACAGCGGTCTTGAGCGAGCTCTTGACCGACTTGTTGCGCAGCCGCGCCTTCTCGTTGGTCTTGATGCGCTTGATCTGGCTCTTGATGTTCGCCACTGCGGGACAGTCCTCTAGGTCAGTGCTGGTGGGCATGCGACGTGGACATGCCAAGGCACGCCGCACGCGGTCGAGCCAGACTAGCAGTCACA
>JBAVRG010000346.1:0-12197 GCA_049694795.1 Mycobacteriales bacterium | reverse complement strand
ACACCCTGCCAGGGTGCCTGCCCACGGCAGCCCGCACCAGCGGCACCCGGGTGAACGCAGCGAGCAGAAGTGCTAGCGGGACGTGGGGAGCACCGGGGCGGGCAGGGTGGTCGAGCCGCCCAGGTAGGCGTCCACCGCAGCCGCGGCCGAGCGGCCCTCAGCGATCGCCCACACGATGAGCGACTGGCCACGGCCCATGTCACCGGCCACGAAGACACCAGGCACGGTGGTGGCCCAGCCGCCGTCGCGCACGACGTTGCCGCGGCCGTCGATCTCCACGCCGAGCTCCTCCAGCAGGCCGGAGACCTGCGGGCCGGTGAAGCCCATGGCGAGCAGGACCAGCTGGGCCGGCAGGGTGCGCTCGGAGCCGGGGACCGGCTCGAAGCGACCGTCCTTCAGCTCGACCTCGACGAGCTCGAGGGCGTCGACCTTGCCCTCGCGCTCACCGCTGCCGCCGACGAAGCGCTGGGTGTTGACGGAGAACACCCGCTCGCCGCCCTCCTCGTGCGCCGACGAGGTGCGGTACATCAGCGGCCAGGTCGGCCACGGCGTCGAGTCGGCACGCGTCCTCGGCGGCTCGGGCATGATCTCCAGCTGCGTCACGGACGCGGCACCCTGGCGGTGCGCGGTGCCGAGGCAGTCCGCACCCGTGTCACCGCCGCCGATGATGACGACGTGCTTGCCCTCGGCGGTGATGGGCCAGGTCTCGAGATCGCCCTCCTGCACGCGGTTGGCAGGGACGAGGTAGTCCATGGCGAGGTGGATGCCGTCCAGGTCGCGGCCGGGCACGGGCAGGTCGCGGCCCAGCGTGGAGCCGCCAGCCAGGACCACCGCGTCGAAGTCGCTCTTGAGCACCTCGACCCCGACGTCGACCCCCACGTCGACGCCGGTGCGGAAGACGGTGCCCTCGGCCCGCATCTGCTCCAGCCGGCGGTCGAGGACGGCCTTCTCCATCTTGAACTCGGGGATGCCGTAGCGCAGCAGGCCGCCGATCCGGTCGGCCCGCTCGTAGACGACCACGTCGTGGCCTGCCCGAGTGAGCTGCTGGGCCGCCGCCAGGCCGGCCGGACCCGAGCCGACGACAGCCACGCGCCGCCCGGTCTTCTCGAGCGCGGGCTGGGGCGCGACCCAGCCCTGCTCGAAGGCGCGGTCGACGATCTCGACCTCGACCTGCTTGATGGTCACCGCGTCGGCGTTGATGCCCAGCACGCAGGCGGCCTCGCACGGCGCCGGGCACAGCCGGCCGGTGAACTCGGGGAAGTTGTTCGTGGCGTGCAGCCGCTCGATGGCCTCGCGCCAGTCGTCCTTGTAGACGAGGTCGTTCCACTCCGGGATGAGGTTGCCGAGCGGGCAGCCGTTGTGGCAGAACGGGATCCCGCAGTCCATGCAGCGCGCGGCCTGGTCCTTGGTGGCCTCCGCGGGGAAGTCCTCGTAGACCTCCTTCCAGTCACGGATGCGGACGTCGACGGGACGTCGGGTCGGGCCCTGGCGGTCGATCTTGAGGAAGCCCTGGGGGTCGGCCATGTCAGCCCTTCCCTGCGGTCGCGAGGTCGGTGGTTCCAGTGGAGCTGTCGGCTGCGGCCATCTCGGCGAGGACCCGCTTGTAGTCGCGCGGCATGACCTTGGTGAACCGGTCCAGCTGGTCGAGCAGCTGCTCGGCGACCGGCGAGCCGGTCTCCGCGACGTGCTCGGTCAGCATCTGGCGCAAGGTCTCCCGGTCGCCGTCGTCGAGCGGGTCGAGGTCGACCATCTCGGTGTTCACGTTGCGCTCGTCGAGGTCGACGACGTACGCCGTCCCGCCGCTCATGCCGGCCGCGACGTTGCGCCCGGTCGGGCCGAGGATCGCCACCCGGCCACCCGTCATGTACTCGCAGGCGTGGTCACCCACGCCCTCGACCACCGCGGTCGCGCCGGAGTTGCGGACGCAGAAGCGCTCACCCACCCGGCCGCGGACGAACAACGACCCGGAGGTGGCGCCGTACAGGAGGGTGTTGCCGGCGATGACGTTGTCCTGCGCCTCGAACGTCGCGTCGAGCGCCGGCCGCACGACGACCCGGCCGCCGGACAGGCCCTTGCCGACGTAGTCGTTCGCGTCACCGTGCAGGCGCAGCGTGATGCCGCGCGGGACGAACGCCCCGAACGACTGACCGGCCGAGCCGGTGAACGTGATGTCGATCGTGCCCTCGGGCAGGCCCGCGCCGCCGTGCCGACGGGTCAGCTCCGCGCCGAGCATGGTCCCGACGGTGCGGTTGACGTTGCGGACCGGCAGCTCGAGCGTGACCTTGCTGCCGTCCGCCAGCGCCCCCTCGCACAGCTGCAGGAGGGTGTTGTCGAGGGCGTGCTCGAGGCCGTGGTCCTGCTCGACCTGCTTGGTGAGCGGCGTGCCCGCCGGCAGGTCGGGCACGTGCAGGATCGGCGCGAGGTCGAGGCCGGAGGCCTTCCAGTGCTCGATCGCGCGCCGGGTGTCGAGCACCTCGGCGTGGCCGATGGCCTCCTCGAGCGTGCGGAAGCCCAGCCGCGCCAGGTGCTCGCGGACCTCCTGGGCGATGTACTCGAAGAAGGTCACGACGAACTCGGGCGTGCCGCTGAACTTCTTGCGCAGCTCGGGGTTCTGGGTCGCGATGCCCACCGGGCAGGTGTCGAGGTGGCAGACGCGCATCATCACGCATCCGCTCACCACCAGCGGGGCAGTGGCGAAGCCGAACTCCTCCGCGCCCAGCAGCGCGGCGATGACGACGTCCCGGCCGGTCTTGAGCTGGCCGTCGACCTGCACGGTGATGCGGTCGCGCAGGTTGTTGAGCAGCAACGTCTGCTGGGTCTCGGCCAGGCCGAGCTCCCACGGGGCGCCCGCGTGCTTGAGCGAGGTGAGCGGCGAGGCGCCGGTGCCCCCGTCGTGGCCGGAGATGAGCACCACGTCCGCGTGCGCCTTCGAGACACCTGCGGCCACTGTGCCCACACCGACCTCGGCGACCAGCTTGACGTGCACCCGCGCGTCCTTGTTGGCGTTCTTCAGGTCGTGGATGAGCTGCGCGAGGTCCTCGATGGAGTAGATGTCGTGGTGCGGCGGCGGCGAGATCAGTCCCACGCCGGGCGTCGAGTGCCGGGTCTTGGCGATCCACGGGTAGACCTTGTGGCCCGGCAGCTGACCGCCCTCACCGGGCTTCGCGCCCTGGGCCATCTTGATCTGCACGTCGGTGCCGTTGACGAGGTACTCGCTGGTCACGCCGAACCGGCCGGAGGCGACCTGCTTGACCGCGGACCGGCGCTCGGCGTCGTACAGGCGGTCGACGTCCTCGCCACCCTCACCGGTGTTGCTGCGGCCGCCGATCCGGTTCATCGCGATGGCGAGGGTCTCGTGCGCCTCCGCGCTGATCGAGCCGTAGGACATCGCGCCGGTGTTGAACCGCTTGCAGATCTCGCTGATCGGCTCGACCTCGTCGAGCGGCACCGGGGGCCGCAGGCCCTCGCGCAGGCTGAACAGGCCGCGCAGGGTGCCCGCCTTCGCCGACAGCTCGTCGACCTTGCCGGTGTAGTCCTTGAAGCGGTCGTACTGCTGGGTGCGGGTGGCGTGCTGCAGCGCGAAGACGGTCTCGGGGTTGAACAGGTGGATCTCGCCCTCACGGCGCCACTGGTACTCCCCGCCCACCTCGAGCCGGCGGTGCGCGCGCTCGGTGGCGTTCGCCGGGTACGCCCGTCGGTGCCGCGCCGCGGTCTCCTCCGCGATGACGTCCAGGCCGATGCCGCCCAGACGAGAGGTCGTGCCGGTGAAGTACTCGTCCACCAGCTCCTGCGACAGGCCCAGGGCCTCGAAGACCTGCGCTCCGGTGTAGGACGCGATGGTCGAGATGCCCATCTTGCTCATCACCTTCAGGACACCCTTGCCCAGCGCCTTGATGAGCGCCTTGTGGGCCTCCTTGTAGGTGATGCCCTGGATCGCGCCGTCGCGGACGAGGTCCTCGACGGTCTCCATCGCCAGGTAGGGGTTGACCGCGGCCGCGCCGTAGCCGACCAGCAGCGCGACGTGGTGCACCTCGCGGACGTCGCCGGCCTCGACGACCAGGCCGACGCGGGTGCGCGTCTTCTCCCGGATCAGGTGGTGGTGGACGGCCGCCGTGAGCAGCAGCGACGGGATCGGGGCCATGTGCTCGGTCGACTCGCGGTCCGACAGCACGATGACCCGGGCGCCGGCGGCGATCGCCGTGGAGACCTCGCGCCGGACCCGGTCGAGCGCATCGCGCAGCGCCTCTCCCCCACCGTTGACGGGGTACAGCCCGTAGATCGTGACCGCCGACAGGCCCGGGTGGTCGCCGTCGTCGTTGACGTGGACGATCTTCGCGAGCTCGTCGTTGTCGATCACCGGGAACGGCAGCACGATCTGCCGGCAGGAGGCCGGGGACGGCTCCAGCAGGTTCTGCTCGGGGCCGATCGACCCGGACAGCGAGGTGACGAGCTCCTCACGGATGGCGTCGAGCGGCGGGTTCGTCACCTGCGCGAACAGCTGGCTGAAGTAGTCGAACAGCAGCCGCGGTCGCTCGCTCAGGACCGCGACCGGCGTGTCGGTGCCCATCGAGCCGATCGGCTCCGCAGCGGTGCGCGCCATCGGCTGCAGGAGGACGCGCAGCTCCTCCTCCGTGTAGCCGAAGGTCTGCTGGCGACGCAGGATCGACTCGTGGGTGTAGATGACGTGCTCGCGCTCGGGCAGCTTCTCGAGGCGGAGCAGCCCCGCGTGCAGCCAGTCGGCGTAGGGGTGCTCGGCGGCGAGCTCGGACTTGACCTCCTCGTCGTCGACGATCCGGCCCTTGGCGGTGTCGACGAGGAACATCTTGCCCGGCTGCAGCCGGCCCTTGCGCTTGACCTGGTCGGACGGGATGTCGAGCACGCCGACCTCGGACGCCAGCACGACCCGACCGTCGGTGGTCTCCCACCAGCGGGACGGGCGCAGGCCGTTGCGGTCGAGCACGGCGCCGATGAGGGTGCCGTCGGTGAAGGTGACGCACGCCGGGCCGTCCCACGGCTCCATGAGGGCGGCGTGGAACTCGTAGAAGGCGCGCTTCGCCGGGTCCATGTCGACGGCGTTCTCCCACGCCTCCGGGACCATCATCAGCACCGCGTGCGGCAGTGAGCGTCCGGCCATGTGCAGCAGCTCGAGCACCTCGTCGAAGGACGCCGAGTCCGACGCCCCCGGCGCGCAGATGGGGAACAGCCGCGAGAGGTCGTCGGGCAGCTCGTGCGGGCCGCGCAGCAGCGCCTCGCGGGCGCGCATCCAGTTGCGGTTGCCCCGCACCGTGTTGATCTCGCCGTTGTGCGCGATGTAGCGGTAGGGGTGGGCGAGCGGCCAGCTCGGGAAGGTGTTGGTGCTGAACCGCGAGTGGACCAGCGCCAGCGCGCTGGAGAACCGCTCGTCGGACAGGTCGGGGAAGAAGGGCTGCAGCTGCCCGGTGGTGAGCATGCCCTTGTAGACCACGGTCCGCGAGGACAGCGACGGGAAGTAGGTGTCCGTCTCGTGCTCGGCGCGCTTGCGCGTCACGTAGGCACGGCGCTCCAGCGCGTACGGCGTCAGCTCCGCGTCGACCGCGCCGAGGAACACCTGGCGGAACACCGGCATGACCTCGGCGGCGGTGCGGCCGATGCCGGCGCCCTTCGCGTCGACCGGCAGGTCACGCCACGTGAGGACCCTCAGCCCCTCCTCGGCCGCGATCTTCTCGATCGCCAGCTGGGCGTCGACGGCCGCGCGCGGGTTGGTGGGCAGGAACGCCGTACCGACGGCGTAGTGACCGGGAGCGGGCAGCTCGACCTGGACCACGGCGCGGTAGAACGCGTCGGGGACCTGCACGAGGATGCCCGCCCCGTCGCCGGTCTCCGGCTCCGCACCGGAGGCGCCGCGGTGCTCGAGGTTGCGCAGCGCGGTCAGGCCCTGCTCGACCAGGTCGTGCGAGGCCCGGCCGGCGACGTCCACGACGAAGGCGACGCCACAGGCGTCGTGCTCGTTCGAGGGGTCGTAGAGACCTTGGGGTGCGGGAAGCATGTGAGGCCTTCCGTCGGGGTGGTCGACTGGTCGTACGTGGCTGCCACCCGGGACGTCACTGGCCCTGCTGCAGATGACGGTCAGGTTACACGACCGGACGCTCGTGCCCTGCAGCGGGATCGCGGGGCTTGGCCCGGAGATGCACCGACAGTCACGGGAATGTCCATGAGATGTCCCTGAATGGCCCTTTCGGGCCATGGTGCCCAGCGCCGCTGGCTTGCACCCTGGACGCGTGGCCGTACCCCCCTCCGCGGCCCGTCGGCGCGCCCGTTGGTTGCCGGCCGGGCGACCGCTCTCGTCCGAGGACGCCGCTCGACGGCACGCGCTCGTGTGCCTGCTCGCCCTGGCGCACGTCCCGGTCCTGCTGCTGCTCTCCGTGCTGGCCGGGGACCTCGTCACTCCCGTCGGGCTGCTGGCCGTGCTCGCCCTGCTGGCCGTGGCGGTCGGACCCTTCCCGCACCGCTCGCGCTCGCTGGCCGCCTCGGCGGCGCTGCTGCTGTGCTCGGTGGGCCTGCTCGCGCTGTACCCGGACGTCCCGGAGCTGCACGGCTACCTGTTCGTCCTGGTGGCCGTCGTCGCGCTCTACCAGGACTGGGCCGTGCTCGGGCTGGCCGTAGGTTTCGCGGCCACCCAGAACGCTGCCCTGCAGCTGCTGCTGACGAGGCAGCAGCTCGGGCCGCACCCGCTGCGCTTCGCGGTCGTCTGCACCGGTTTCGTCGTGGCCGAGGCCGCGGCGCTGGCGGTGTTCTGGCACGCCGACGAGCAGGCCAAGAAGGGCGAGGAGCGCCTGCAGGCCGCCCTGTGGGAGGGGCAGGCGAGCGTGCGCGCCCGTCTTGAGGAGACCGACCGGATCCGCACCGACCTCATCGGCACCGTGAGCCACGAGTTCCGCACGCCGCTCACCGGGATCCGCGGGGCCGCGCTCACGCTCCTCAAGCGGGGCGACCGGCTGGACGAGGGAGGGCGCAAGCGGCTGCTGAAGGCCGTCCTGGAGCAGCAGGAGCGGCTGTCCCGGCTGCTGGAGAACATGCTGACGGCGGCCAGGGCGACCGCGGCCGACCCGGCAGCCCTGGCCGAGGTGGACGCGGTGGCGGCGGAGGTGGCGATGCTCGCCGGCGCCAGCCGTCCGGAGAACCCCGTCTCGGTCGTCGTCGAGCCCGGCACGATCGCCCGCATCGACCGGCACGCGCTGCACCAGGTGCTGGCCAACCTGGTCGACAACGCGCAGCAGTACGGCACCCCCGGGTCCGTGCCCCTCGTGGCGGGCGGCACGGACGGGGACCAGGTCTGGGTGGCGGTGAGCAACGAGGGCGGCCCGCTCGACCCGGGCGCGGCGCGGCACCTGTTCGAGCCCTTCACCCAGGGTGACGGCGGCCCCACCCGCAACCACGAGGGCCTCGGCATGGGGCTGTACGTCGTGCGCCGGCTCGTCGAGGTCTACGGCGGCTGGGTGACGGTGCGCGCCGAGGGCGGCTGGGTCACGGTCGAGATCCGGCTGAAGGCCGCCACCTGCCCGCTGCAGCAGGAGCAGCCGCAGGGTCAGGAGCCGACCGCGCTGCCGATCAGGTAGGTGACGAGGGCCGACGCCGCGCCGAGCAGCATCTGCCGGGCGCCGGAGTACCACCACGTGCGCGTGGTGAAACGGCTGACCAGCGCGCCGGCGCCGAACAGGCCCATGCCCGCCAGCGCGATCGAGAGGGGCAGCGTCGTCGCGCCGAGCAGGTAAGGCAGCACGGGCAGCACCGCGCCGATCGCGAAGGCCACGAACGACGACCCCGCTGCGGTCCACGGGCTGGGCAGGTCGTCGGGGTCGACGCCCAGCTCCTCGCGGGCGTGCACCCGCCAGGCCTGCTCGTGATCCAGGGACAGCTGCCGCGCCACCTCCTTCGCGACGTCGGCGTCGACTCCGCGCGCGCGGTAGAGCGCCGCGAGCTCGGCCTCCTCCGCCTGCGGCACGCGCTTGATCTCCGCCTTCTCGATCTCGATCTCGGCCCGGGTCAGCTCGGCCTGCGAGGCGACGCTGATGTACTCACCGGTGGCCATCGAGAAGGCACCGGCCGCCAGCCCCGCGAGTCCGGTCAGGACGACGCTGTGGGGGCTCACGTGCGCACCCGCGACACCGACGATGAGCGCGGTGTTGCTCACCAGGCCGTCGGTGACGCCGAACACCGCCGGACGCAGCCAGCCACCGGTGACGTCGCGGTGGTCGTGGTGGTGCTCGCCGGTGGTGCGGCTCGAGCCGACCGGCCCGGTCGGCTCAGTCGGCTCGGTGCTCGGGGTGGCAGCCTCGGAGGTCACGCCTCAGAGGGTACGTCGCTGTCCTCGTCCGCAGGAGCCACCAGGCCGCCGACCGGGTCGGGCCCGCTCCCCCGCTTGACCACGAGGTAGGTGACCGCCGCGAGGAACAGGGCGCCCGAGACGTAGTCGTTCAGCCGGATGCCCAGGAAGTGGTGCGCGTCGTCGACCCGCAGCGCCTCGATCCAGCCGCGACCGACGCAGTAGGCGGCGACGTACAGCGCGAAGGCCCGGCCCTTGCCGAGCTGCCAGCGCCGGTCGGCCCAGACCACCAGGCCGGCGACGCCGAGGTCCCAGAGCGCCTCGTAGAGGAACGTGGGGTGGTAGGTGCCCGCTCGCCCGGTCGGGCTGTGCTCGGCGTCGATCTCCAGCCCCCAGGGCAGCGTGGTCGCGCGCCCGAAGAGCTCCTGGTTGAAGTAGTTGCCGAACCGCCCGATCGCCTGGGCCACGGGCAGAGCGGGGGCGAGCGCGTCGGCGAAGGCCAGCAGGCTGACCCCCCGCTTGCGCAGCACCAGCCAGGCCCCCAGGGCGCCCCCCGCGACACCGCCCCAGATGCCGAGGCCCCCGCGCCAGATGTACAGCGCCTCGACCGGGTGCGTGAGGTAGCGGTCCGGGCTCGTGATGACGTGGTACAGGCGCGCCCCGATCAGGCCGAAGGGCACGGCGGTGGCGGCGACGTCGGCCACGGTGCCCTTCTGACCGCCGCGGGCGACCCAGCGCCGGTCGCCGATCCAGACGGCGGCGAGCACCCCGAGCAGGATGCAGCCCGCGTAGGCCCGCAACGGGATCGGGCCGAGGTGCACGACCCCCGTCGGGGGGCTGGGGATCGAGGCGCGGATCACCGGCGTCGCACTCCGGCTGAGAGGTCCTCGGCGAGGGCGCGTACGGCGTCCGGGCCGCCGTCCTGCAGCGCCCGGACGAAGGCCGAGCCGACGATGACGCCGTCGGCGTAGGCGGCGACCTCCGCGGCCTGGTCGCCGTTGCTGACCCCGAGCCCCACGCAGACCGGGAGGTCGGTGTGCTCGCGGGTGCGGGCGACGAGCTCCTCGGCGCGGTTGCTGACCGTGTCGCGGGTGCCGGTCACGCCCATCGTCGAGGCGGCGTAGACGAAGCCGCGGTTGGCCTTGCCCACCACGGCGATGCGCTCGTCGGTGCTGCTCGGCGCGACGAGGAACACCGGGTCGAGGTCCTCCTCGCGGGCCGCGTCCAGCCACGGCCCGGCCTCCTCGGGGATGAGGTCCGGCGTGATCGCCCCGGAGCCACCGGCGGCCTTCAGGTCCTGGGCGAAGCGGGCCGGCCCGTACTTCTCGACCGGGTTCCAGTAGCCCATGACCACGACGGGGGCGTGCGCGCTGACTGCGCGGACCGCGTCGAAGACCTGCGCGACGCGGGTGCCGGCCCGCAGCGCCGCGTCGACCGCGACCTGGATGACCGGCCCGTCCATGCCCGGGTCGGTGTAGGGCACGCCGACCTCGACCAGGTCCACACCGCCCTCGACCATCGCGACCATCGCGTCGACGGACTCCTGGTACGACGGGAAGCCCACCACCAGGTAGCCGATGAGCGCCGCGCGACCCTCGGCGCGGCAGGTCGCGAACAGCTCGTCGAGCCGGGTCACTCCGCAGCCGCCCGCTCGTCGTTCGCGCGCTTGATGTCGTCGTTGTCGACCAGGCCGAAGTACCGGGCGCAGGTGTCGACGTCCTTGTCCCCGCGACCGCTGCAGTTGACCAGGACGGTGAGGTCGTCGCGGCCCTGCTCCTTGACCCACTGCAGCGCACCCGCGAACGCGTGCGCGGACTCGATGGCGCACAGGATGCCCTCGGTCTTCGCCAGCAGCTCGAGCGCTGCCATCGCGTCGCGGTCGCTGATGCCGCGGTAGTGCGCCCGGCCCGCGTCGCGCAGCCACGCGTGCTCGGGGCCGACGCCGGGGTAGTCGAGGCCTGCGCTGATGGAGTGCGTGTCGAGCGTCTGGCCGTCGTCGTCCTGCATCAGGTAGGACCGTGCGCCGTGCAGCACCCCCGGGCTGCCCGCCGTGAGGGGGGCGGCGTGGTGACCCGTCTCGACGCCCTCCCCGCCGGCCTCGCAGCCGATGAGCGCGACCGAGGTGTCGGGGATGAAGGCGTGGAAGGCGCCCATGGCGTTGCTGCCGCCGCCGACGCAGGCGATGACCGCGTCGGGCAGCGCGCCGGTGCGGTCCAGGACCTGCTGCCGGGCCTCGACGCCGATGACCCGCTGGAAGTCGCGGACCAGCATCGGGAAGGGGTGCGGACCGACGACCGACCCGATGGCGTAGTGCGTGGTCTCGACGTTCGCGACCCAGTCGCGGAACGCCTCGTTGGTGGCGTCCTTCAGGGTCTTGGTGCCGGTGCGCACGGGCACGACCTCGGCGCCGAGCAGCCGCATGCGGGCGACGTTGAGCGCCTGCCGGCGGGTGTCCTCCTCGCCCATGTAGACCGTGCACTCGAAGCCGAACAGCGCTGCCGCCGTCGCCGTCGCGACGCCGTGCTGGCCGGCGCCGGTCTCGGCGATGACCCGCTTCTTGCCCATCTTCCTGGTGAGCAGCGCCTGGCCGAGGACGTTGTTGATCTTGTGCGAGCCGGTGTGGGCGAGGTCCTCCCGCTTGAGGAAGACGCGCGCGCCGGCCCTCTCGCCGAACCGCTTGGCCTCGGTCAGCGGCGTCGGGCGGCCGGCGTAGTTGGTGAGCAGGTCGTCGAGCTCGGCGAGGAACACCGGGTCCTGCTGGGCCTCCCGGTGCGCCTGCGCCAGCTGGTCCAGGGCGGCGATGAGGGCCTCGGGGACGAAGCGCCCGCCGTACGGGCCGAAGTGGCCCGAGGCGTCCGGGAGGGTGGCGGTCACTGCTGGTGCCTCGCTGCGGGGTGCGCGCCGGCGGTGACGAGGTCGGCCACGGCCTGGCGCGGGTTGCCGCCGACGACCACACCCTCGCCCACCAGGACCGCGTCCGCACCGTGAGCGGCGTAGGCGAGCAGGTCGTGCGGGCCGCGCACCCCGGACTCGGCCACCTTGACGACGTGGTCGGGGATGGCGGGCGACAGCCGCCCGAACACGCTCCGGTCGACCTCGAGGGTCTTGAGGTCGCGGGCGTTGACCCCCACGACCCGGGAACCGGCGTCCAGGGCGCGCTGCAGCTCCTGCTCGTCGTGCACCTCGACGAGCGCGGTCATGCCGAGCGACTCGGTGCGCTCCCGCAGGCTGATGAGGGCCTCCTGCTCGAGCGCCGCGACGATGAGCAGCACGAGGTCCGCGCCGTGCGCGCGGGCCTCCCACAGCTGGTAGCTGGAGACGATGAAGTCCTTGCGCAGCAGCGGCACGTCGACCCGCGCGCGCACCGCGTCGAGGTCGGCCAGCGACCCGCCGAACTTGCGCTCCTCGGTCAGCACGCTGATCACGCTCGCGCCGCCGGCCTCGTAGTCCTCGGCGAGCGCGGCCGGGTCGGCGATGGCCGCGAGCGCGCCCTTGCTGGGGCTGCTGCGCTTGACCTCTGCGACGACCGCGATGCCTGGCTGCCTGAGGGCGGCGACGCCGTCCTGCGCAGGAGGCAGCGCCTGCGCGCGCTCCTTGAGCTGCTCGAGGGAGACGACCGCCTGACGCGCCGCGAGGTCCTCGCGCACCCCGACGATGATGTCGTCGAGCACGCTCACCGCGGGGCCCCCTGGATCGTGGATGGTCGTCGTCCGGACGCAGTCACGTTAGTCCGCGGCTCCTGGCCGCCACCTCCCGGGTCCCCGTACGGCGGGCCGCTCAGGCGGTGGGGTCGTCGCCCCGGTCGAGCGCGTCCCACACGACCTTGTCGCTCGGCGGCCCTTGCTGCCCCGCGTCGCCGCCGGTCGTCGGCGCGCGCTCAGGCGCTCGCGCGGCG
>JBAVRG010000345.1:0-1844 GCA_049694795.1 Mycobacteriales bacterium | reverse complement strand
CCGCAGGACGGCGCGTGCCTGCGGCTCGCCGCGCGCGCCGACCTGACCGCCGAGCAGGTCACGCGGGCGGCGGCGGTGGTGCGGGAGGCCGTGCGGGAGGTGGCTAGGCGGCCTGGAGCTGGAGCCGGCTCCTGAGCCACGCCAGGCCGTCCTCGTCGGTGCGGTGCTCGCGCCAGCCGTCGAGCAGGGCGTCGAGGGAGTGCTCGTCCTCGACCACCGCCAGCACCCGCACGTGCTGACCGGGGCCCGGGTAGCCGGCCGCCTGGCACAGGTAGAGCTCGCCGGTCTCGCGCAGCCAGGCAAGGCGCCAGACGTCCTCCGACCCGGCGGCCCGCCAGGTGGCCCCCAGGTCGACCTCGTCCGACGTGCGGCGTCGCGGGTCGGCGGTGTGGAACACCTGCTCGTCGGCGTAGGACACCGTCACGGGGACCTCCTGGCAGAGTCGGGGGGAGAGCATGCAGGAACCAGCGCCACTCTCGGCGGTTCGGTGCCTACCCGGGCAAACCCGGCCTGAACGTGAGATGAGGAATCTGTGTGAGCGTGCTGTTCGTCACCGGGACATCCACCGAGGTGGGCAAGACGGTGGTCACCGCTGCGGTGGCTGCCCTGGCGCGGGACCGCGGGCACCGGGTGGCCGTGGTCAAGCCTGCGCAGACGGGCGTGCCCGACGGCGCCGGTGCGGACCTGGCGGAGGTGACCAGGCTCGCCGGCGTGGCCGACGTGCACGAGCTCGTCCGCTACCCCGACCCGCTCTCGCCCGCCGCAGCGGCCCGGCTGTCCGGCCGCGCGCCGCTGGACCCCGTGGCCTGCTACGACCTCGTGCTGCGGCTCGACAGGGACGACCGCGACCTGGTGCTGGTGGAGGGCGCGGGCGGGCTGCTGGTGCGCTTCGACGAGGAGGGCACCACGCTGGCCGACCTGGCCCGCGGCCTGCGGGCCGCCGTGCTGGTCGTGGCCGGTCCGCAGCTCGGGACCCTCAACCACACGGCCCTGACGCTCGAGGCGCTGGCGCACCGGGGCGTGGAGCTGTCAGGGATCGTGCTCGGCTCCTGGCCGGCCTCCCCGGGCCTGGCCGAGCGCTGCAACCTGCGGGACCTCGAGACCCTGGCCGCCCGGCCCCTGCTCGGCGCCCTCCCGGAGGGCGCGGCCCGGCTGGACCGGCCTGCCTTCCTCGAGCAGGCGCGCGCGGGCCTCGGACCGCAGCTCGGAGGGTCGTTCGACGCCCGCGCCTTCCAGCGACGCTGGGCGCCCTGACCCGGCGGGTGGGGTCGCCGTACCGGCTGAGAGACTGGTGCACGTGACTGAGCTGCTGGTGGACGTGCTGGAGACCGCTCGTGAGCAGGTGCTCGAGCGTGGGGTGGGGCTGACCGAGGAGCAGGCGCTCGCGTGCCTGCAGCTGCCCGACGAGCGGCTGCCGGAGCTGCTGCAGCTCGCGCACGAGGTGCGGATGCGCCACTGCGGCCCGGAGGTCGAGGTCGAGGGCATCATCAGCCTCAAGACCGGCGGCTGCCCGGAGGACTGCCACTTCTGCAGCCAGTCGGGCCTGTTCCCGTCGCCCGTGCGCGCCGCGTGGCTCGACATCCCGTCGCTGGTCAAGGCTGCGGTCGAGACCCGCGCGACCGGCGCCACCGAGTTCTGCATCGTGGCCGCCGTGCGCGGGCCCGACGACAAGCTCATGGCGCAGGTCCGCGAGGGCGTCAAGGCGATCCGCGAGGCCGTCGACATCCAGGTCGCGTGCTCGCTGGGGATGCTCACCCAGGAGCAGGTCGACGACCTGACCGCCATGGGCGTGCACCGCTACAACCACAACCTCGAGACGGCCCGCTCGCACTTCCCGAACGTCG
>JBAVRG010000344.1:0-5244 GCA_049694795.1 Mycobacteriales bacterium | reverse complement strand
GAGCCACCCGGGTGCCGGGCGCCCTGGTCGTCGCCGACGCGATCGGGCTCGGCGAGCAGGTGGCCGCGGCCGACCTGGTCGTGACCGGGGAGGGCGGGTTCGACGCCACCAGCCTGCGCGGCAAGGTCGTCGCCGCGGTGGCTGCCGCGGCGGGGGAGCAGGGTCGGCCGTGCCTCGTGGTGGCCGGTCAGGTCGTGGTCGGGCGGCGCGAGGCGGCAGCGATCGGCGTGCACGAGAGCTGGTCGTTGGCCGAGCAGGTCGGGCTCGCGGCGGCTCTCGCCGAGCCGGCGGCGTCGCTGGCTGCGGTGGCGGCACGCGTGGCGCGCCGGTGGTCCCCCTGAACCGCGGTGGCCCGTGGCGCCACGTGTGACAATGGGTGCGGGCTGGGAAGAGGCCCGCGCCGTTGCGTGTTGGCGCAGTTGGACCCGTGATCCCTCTTGAGAGGCACCTGATGAGCGAGACGACGACCGCCACCGAGACCAGCACGGCCGCTGAGACGACCGGCGCGACCGGCGTCATCCTGACCGACCCCGCGGCCGAGAAGGTCGCCTCGCTGCTCGCGCAGGAGGGTCGCGACGACCTCGCGCTGCGGGTCGCCGTGCAGCCCGGTGGCTGCAGCGGCCTGCGCTACCAGCTGTTCTTCGACGAGCGCTCGCTCGACGGGGACGCCGTGCAGGAGTACGGCGCGGGCGTCAAGGTCGTCGTCGACCGGATGAGCGTGCCCTACCTCTCCGGCGCCACCATCGACTTCGTCGACACCATCGAGAAGCAGGGCTTCACGATCGACAACCCGAACGCCGGCGGCTCCTGCGCCTGCGGCGAGTCCTTCCACTAGCAGCCCACCAGCAGCCCACCAGCAGCGTCCACGACGGCGCCGTTCCCCACGGGGGGAGCGGCGCCGTCGTCGTTCCACCCGCGGGGCCCCGCTCAGCCCGTCGAGGTCAGCGGGACGGCGCGGCCGGTGGTCCCGTCGACCACGGTGCGCTGTCCGAGCGCCGCCTGCAGCGGGATCTGCAAGGTCATCGGGCGGTAGTCGGTGGTGCAGGCGATGCCCTGCGGCAGCGCGTCGGCCTCCAGCACCACGACGACCGTGGTGGCGCTCTCCTTCACGGCGTGCGTGACGTGCGCGTGCGGGCACGAGCTGGAGTCGCCGTACCTCACCACGACCGCCGCGGCGACCGAGGCACGTGCGGCGCCGTCGAACGCGAACGGGCTGCGCGCGGGCGCCGGGGTGGCAGGAGTGGTCGTGCCAGGCGGCGGGACCGGGACGGCGCTGGGCGTGCCGCTCGGCTCGGTCGGTGTGAGGAACCGGGGCTCGACGGCCACACCCACCACCGGCTCGGAGCCGCCCTTGACGTCGAACAGCCAGGACGGCACCAGGACCTGCCCACCGTCCGCGAGCGGCTGCAGCGACAGCCCGAGGTGCGCGCCGGTGACCTCGATCGGCGTGGGTGCACCACAGCCCTTGCCGTCGGGTCCGATCGGGCACAGCAGCGCCCGAGGCAGCGCCGGCAGCGCCTCGAACGCCTGCTGCGCGCTGACCAGGGGGTAGCTGTCGCCCTTGGTCGCCTCTCCCAGCCAGCCGCTCGCGAAGGTCACCAGGCCCTGCCGGTCCACGTCGACGTGGGTCGTGAGGCCGACCGTGTCGAGGCCCCCGATCGTGCGGTCCAGCGCCGCCGCACCACCCCACGGGCCGCTGCTGACGGTCGCGTCCCCGACGGCCAGGCCCAGCGCGGTGAGCACCGGGGCGACGTGCTCGCGCACGGAGGCCGCCGGCACGGGGGAGGGCTCGGCGGGCACGGGTGCGGCCGTCCCGGCGCTGCCGGAGCCGGCCGCACCGGTCCCCGGCACGGCGCAGCCCCCGACCGCGTCGCCGGAGGACACCGTCGTGTCCGGCCCGCAGGCCGAGTACCACCAGCTCTGGCCCGCCTCGCCCGACACGACGAGTGAGCCGGCGCGCCAGCCGGTGCCGCTGCGGACCGGCGCACCTGCGTGCAAGGCGCTCGCGAGCCGCGTCACCAGGGCGCTGTCGGCGGGGCCACGGGCCAGCTCCCAGACCGCGGCGTCGGCCGGCCGGCCCGCAGGCAGGCTGCCGGTGAGCGTGTACGTCCCTCCGCCGCTCGACACCCCCGAGGCGGCGTCCCTGACGGGTGAGGCAGCCAGGTGCAGGGCCCGCGGCGGGGCCGGGCTGTCGTGCCCTCCCGTGAGCAGCGCCACCGCTGCGGCCAGTGCCACGACGGCCACGAACGTCGCGACCGGCGCCGCGAGCCTGCTCGGGATCCTCATGTCGCTTGGACGCAGCGGGGGCAGGTGGCGTTCCGGCGGCCCCGACACGCGTGCGAAAGTGGGCGACAGCGGCCGCAGCGGAGGGGCAGCAGGAAGAGGGCAGAAGGAGCATGAGCGACGAGGTGTTCCTGGTCGGGGGCGTGCGGACCCCCGTCGGCCGGTACGGCGGGGCGCTCGCCAAGGTCCGCGCCGACGACCTCGCCGCCACCGTCGTCCGCGCCGCGCTCGACCGGGCCGGTGTCCCCGACGACGCCGTCGACGAGGTCGTGCTCGGTGCGGCCAACCAGTCCGGCGAGGACAACCGCAACGTCGCCCGCATGGCGGTGCTGCTGGCGGGGCTGCCGCTCAGCGTTCCCGGGCACACGGTCAACCGGCTCTGCGCCTCCGGGCTGCAGGCGATCGCCACGGCGGCGCAGTCGATCCGCGCCGGCGAGAACGACCTGGTGGTGGCCGGCGGCGTGGAGTCGATGACGCGGGCGCCCTGGGTGATGGCCAAGCCCGGCAGCCCCTGGGCCAAGCCCGGCGAGGTCTTCGACACCGCGCTGGGCTGGCGCTTCGTCAACCCCAGGCACGACCCGGAGCACACCATCACGCTCGGCGAGACGGCCGAGCGGGTGGCGCAGCTCGACGGCATCACCCGCGAGCAGTCGGACGCCTGGGGCCTGCGCTCGCAGGAGCTCGCGGCCAAGGCGATCGCCGACGGCCGGTTCGACGCCGAGATCGTGCCCGTCGGCGACGTCACGGTCGACGAGACGCCCCGTGCGACCTCCCTGGACAAGCTCGCGGCCCTGAGGCCGTCCTTCGCCGCGGACGGCGTCGTCACCGCCGGGACGGCCTCGCCGCTGTCCGACGGCGCGTCCGCGGTGGTCGTGGCGTCCGGCGACGCCGTACGCAGGTGGGGGCTGACGCCGAGGGCGCGGGTGGTGCGCGCCGCCGCGGCCGGGGTCGAGCCGCACCTGATGGGGCTCGGACCGGTGCCGGCGACGCAGAAGGCACTGGCCGGCGCGGGCTGGGACGGTGTCGACGCCGTCGAGCTCAACGAGGCCTTCGCGACCCAGGTGATCGCCGGCGTGCGACGGCTGGGGCTGGACGAGGCGACGGTCAACGCCGACGGGGGAGCGATCGCGCTCGGTCACCCGCTCGGGTCGAGCGGCTGCCGGCTGGTCGTCACGCTGCTCGGCCGACTCGAGCGCGAGGGCGGCCGTCGCGGGCTCGCGACGATGTGCGTCGGTGTCGGCCAGGGGGCCGCGCTGCTCGTGGAGCGCGTCTGAGCGGGGTCAGTAGTCCTCGAGGCCGGCGACGGTGACGAGCAGGTCCTCGGTGATCTCGACCGGCATGGCGCCGAACGAGAAGGGCAGCCGGTCGAGCGGCAACCGCGCCAGCGGGACCTTGACGACGGCCTGCGTGAGGTCGATGACGGAGGAACCGAGGACGCTCGCGACCTCGCGGCAGTCGTTCACCAGGTCGACGAGAGAGGTGGGGTCGGTCTCGGACGGAACGGGTGAGTGAAGGGCCATGCAGCCGACGGTAGGCAGTTACCGACGGGTACCCAATGCTTACTGATCAGTAGTGTTCTGCGGACCCGTGACCTCGGCCACAGGGCGCCTGATCACGAGCCGTCACTAGGCTGAGCGGATGCGCATCGCCGTCACCGGGTCCATCGCGACCGACCACCTCATGACCTTCGCCGGGCTGTTCAGCGAGCAGCTGCTGCCCGACCAGCTCGACAACCTCAGCGTGGTCTTCCTCGCCGACGGCCTGGAGGTCCGCCGCGGCGGCACCGGCGCCAACATCGCCTACGGCATGGGCCTGCTCGGCCAGTCGCCGCAGCTGATCGGGTACGTCGGCAAGGACGCGGCTGAGTACGTCGCCGACCTCGCCTCGGTCGGGGTCGACGTCTCCGGCGTGCGGGTCTCCGAGACGCAGGCCAGCCCGCGCTTCACGGTCACCACCGACGAGGCGCAGAATCAGATCGGCTCGTTCTACCCGGGGGCGATGGCCGAGGCGGCCGGCATCTCGCTGGACGACGTCGACGTCGACCTGGTGCTCGTCAGCCCCAACGACCCGGGCGCGATGCTGCGCCACACCGCCGAGTGCCGCGACCGGGGCGTGCCGTTCGCCGCCGACCCGTCCCAGACCCTGACCTTCCTCGACGGCGACGCGATCAAGGCGCTCGTCGAGGGCGCGACCTACCTCTTCACCAACGAGTACGAAGCGGGCCTGGTCGCCGAGAAGACCGGCTGGAGGGACGCCGACGTCCTCGAGGTCGTCGGCACCCGCATCACCACGCACGGCCCCAAGGGCTCGGTCATCACCCGCAAGGGCGAGCCGGATGTCCACGTCGGCATCGCCGAGGCCTCGGTGATCGTCGACCCGACCGGCACCGGCGACGCGTTCCGCGCCGGGTTCCTCACCGGCATCGCGTGGGGCCTGAGCCTCGAGCGGGCCGCCCAGGTCGGGTCGCTGGTGGCGACGCACTGCGTGGAGGCCAAGGGCCCGCAGGACTACGTCCTCGGCGACTTCCTCACCCGCTTCGAGAAGGCCTACGGTGCCGACGCCGCCCGCGAGGTGGCGCCGCACCTCTAGGCACTCTCCTTACGCCCGCAGCCGGCCGGCGACCAGGGCGTCGCCGAGCGGCGTCCGGGACCAGCGGCTGGTCTTGCCGTTGCGGCTGAGGTCGACGAGGCCGACCGCCAGCAGGGCGTGCAGGTGCTCGCTCACGGTCCCTGCGGACCGGCCGACCGCAAGCGCGAGCGAGCCGGTGCCGGCCGGGTCGTCGAGCGACGCCAGCAGCTCGGCCCGGCCACGCCCGAGGACCTGGACGAGCGCGTCCGCCGGGGCCACCGGCGCGGTGAACGCCGTCGCCACGCCGCGCGCCGGGTAGATGAGCACCGGCTGGTACGGCGGGTCCAGGATCACCACGGGTCGGCCGACCCCGAAGACGGACGGCATCAGCAC
>JBAVRG010000343.1:0-2217 GCA_049694795.1 Mycobacteriales bacterium | reverse complement strand
AAGGTCGACCGCGAGGAGCGGCCGGACGTCGACGCGGTCTACATGGAGGCCGTGCAGGCGATGACCGGCCACGGCGGCTGGCCGATGACGTCGTTCCTCACGACCAAGGGGGAGCCGTTCTTCTGCGGGACCTACTGGCCGCGCGAGCGGCGGCAGGGCATGCCGAGCTTCGGGGAGGTGCTGCAGTCGGTCGTGCAGACGTGGGAGACCCGCCGGCGCGAGGTCGACGAGGCGGGGGCGGACGTCGTGGCGCGCCTGTCGCGGCCGGCCCCCGACAACCGGACCGAGGTCACCGCCGAGCTGCTCGACAGGGCCGCGACGTCGCTCAGCCCTTCGTACGACGGGGTGCACGGCGGTTTCGGGCAGGCGCCGAAGTTCCCGCCGTCGATGGTGCTGGAGTTCCTGCTGCGCAGGTGGTCCCGCACCGGTGAGGGCCTCGAGAAGGTCGACCACACCTGCCAGGCGATGGCCCGTGGCGGCATGTACGACCAGCTCGCCGGCGGCTTCGCCCGCTACTCCGTGGACGCGCAGTGGGTGGTGCCGCACTTCGAGAAGATGCTGTACGACAACGCCCTGCTGCTGCGGGTCTACCTGCACTGGTGGCGAGCCTCCGGGTCGGACTTCGCCCGCCGGGTGGCGGTGGAGACGGCCGAGTTCCTGCTGCGCGACCTGGCGACGCCGGAGGGCGGCTTCGCCTCGGCCCTCGACGCCGACACCGACGGCGTCGAGGGGCTGACCTACGTCTGGACGCCTCAGCAGCTCATCGAGGTGCTCGGCCCCGAGGACGGCGTCTGGGCCGCCGAGCAGCTCGAGGTCACGGCAGCCGGCACCTTCGAGCACGGGGCCTCGACGCTGCAGCGGCTGCTGGAGCCGACCGACCCGGAGCGGTACGAGAGCGTCCGCGCGCGCCTGCTCGCGGCCCGGGCCGAGCGGCCCCAGCCCGGCCGGGACGACAAGGTGGTCGCGGCCTGGAACGGCCTCGCGGTCGCGGCACTCGCGGAGGCCGGCGTGCTCCTCGAGCAGCCGCGCTACCTCGCGGCGGCGCAGCGCTGCGCCGAGCTGGTGCGCTCCCTGCACTGGGTCGACGGCCGGCTGCGCCGGGTGTCGCGCGACGGTGTCGTCGGCAAGCACCTCGGCGTGCTCGAGGACTACGCCGACGTCGCCGAGGGGCTGCTCGCCCTCTACTGGGCCACCGGCGAGCTCGACCAGCTGCGCGGTGCGCACGCCCTGCTCGAGGTGGTGCTGACGCAGTTCGCCGACCGGCGGGGCGGCTTCTGGGACACCGCGGACGACGCCGAGCAGCTGGTACGGCGTCCTCAGGACCCGACCGACAACGCCACGCCGTCGGGGGCCGCGGCGGCTGCGGGAGCGCTGCTGACCTATGCCGCCGTGACCGGGTCGGAGCGGCACCGGACGGCCGCCGAGGAGTGCCTCGCGACCCTGGCCCCGCTGTTCGCGCGGCACGCCCGGTTCGCGGGCTGGGCGTGCGCGGTGGGGGAGGCGCTGGTCGCCGGTCCGGCCGAGGTCGTCGTCCTGGACCGGCCGGACCTGCTGCGGCTCGCCCGGCTCGGCACCTCGCCGGGCGCGGTGGTCGCTGTGAACGGGCCGCTGGCCGAGGGGCGGGAGCCGGGGGCGGCGTACGTCTGCCGCCGGATGGTCTGCGAGCTCCCGACCACCGACGAGGCTCGGCTGCGCGAGCAGCTCCACGTCGTCCTCTGATCCTTCCCGGAGGGAATGTCGCGGGCCGGGCGTTGTTCTGTAATCATGTAATCAGAGCAACGGAGGAGAGGGGGGTGGCCATGAGGCACCCGCACGAGAAGTACGGCCGACTGGCGGCGGAGGGCCCGGAGGGCCGGCACCGCGGTGGCGGCCCGCGCGGCAGCAGGGGACCCGGTCGCGGCCCGGAGGCCGAGGTCCCGGCCGCCGAGGGGCTGGAGGGCTGGTTCGCCGGCCGGCTGCCCGACGCCTGGGGCAGTCCTCACATCACGGTGGACCGTGACGAGATCACGGTCGTGGTCACCGTCGAGGCCCCGCCGGCCGAGGGCGGCCCGGCCGACGTCGCCGCCGCCGAGGCGGGCCGGATCAGCCGGTGGCGCGAGGAGACCCGTGAGCAGCGGATCGGCATCGCCCGCGAGGCCGAGCACCGGTACGGCCGCAAGGTCGCCTGGGGCGCCCAGGCCGGCGGCACCCGGCAGCTGTTCACGCACCTGGCGGTGC
>JBAVRG010000342.1:0-6463 GCA_049694795.1 Mycobacteriales bacterium | reverse complement strand
GGCGCGGGGCTGGGCGGCCGCGTCGTGGCGGGAGCACGTGTGGGTGCGGGCCGGGTGGTGGCCCTGGGCGCAGGAGTCGCGACGGCGTCGCTCACGATGCCGACAGGCGCCGCGGCGGCGGAGCTGTGGTGCGGCTGGGCGCTCGCGCGCAGGCTCAGGCCCACGACGGCCACGCTCAGGACCGACATCGTCTGCACCGCAGGCCTTCTCATCGCGTCACCACGTGAACCTCTCCAGGTGCACCTGCTCCTCGGGGACCCCGGCGGCACGGGCGGCCGCGCAGACCGCGTCCATCCAGGCGTCCGGGCCGCACACGAAGACGTCGTGCTCGCGGATGTCGGGGACGAGGTGCACCAGGGCGTCGGCGTCGCGCCACTTCGCGGCGCCGCGCGGCAGCCACGAGACGCGGCCGGGGATGCGGGGTCCGGTGAGGTAGTGGACCGTCACGCCGCGCCGGTCGGCGAGCCGCTCGAGCTCGGTGCGGAAGATCAGGTCGGGTTCGCTGCGCGCGCGGTAGATCAAGGTGGCGTCGCCGGGGGCGTAGGGGAGGTCCTCGAGCAGGGCGCGCATCGGCGTCACCCCGATGCCCGAGGCGATCATCGTGACCTTGTCGCCCACCCGCTGCTCGCCGGTGAGCCGGCCGTACGGCCCTTCGATCAGCACCTTGGTGCCCGGGCGCAGCTGCGCCAGCCGGCCACTGCCGTCGCCCAGGTCCTTGGCCGTGATCTGCACCCGGTCGTGCCGGGGTGCGGCGGACAGCGAGTAGGGGTTGCCGCGCGACCAGCCCGGTCCGTCGAGGAAGCGCCAGATGAAGAACTGCCCCGCCTGCACCGGCAGCTTGTGCAGCCCGTGGCCGCCCATGTGCACGGTGACCACGTCGTCGCTCTCGCGCACCACGGAGGTCACCGTGATCCCGTGCCGCAGGGTGCGCCAGACCGGCATCCCGACGCGGAAGACGAGAACGCTGCCGGCCGCCAGGGCGTAGACGCCCCACCAGTAGGTGCGAGCCGCAGGGGAGGCGGAGAAGTCCGCACCGGTCCAGATCTCGTGCGGGATGCTCAGGCCCACGCCCAGGTAGGCGTACAGGTGCAGCAGGTGCCAGGACTCGTACCTCAGGTTCTTCCGGGCCACGCGCACCGAGGTGACCGTGACGGCCGTGAGGGCCAGGGTCGCTGCGGTCGCGAGCAGCATCCCGCCGTACGACGTCACGAGGGTCCAGGCCTCGTGGACCACGTCGAGGTGGTCGGCGAGGGAGTAGCCGAGGGTGATCAGCGCGAGGTGGGCCAGCAGCAGGTTGAAGGACCAGAAGCCGACCAGGCGGTGCCGCCGCGCGAGCTCGTCCTGCCCGTAGCTGCGCTCGACCAGCGGGATGCGTGCCATGAGGACGACCTGCACGAGCAGCAGGTCGGCCGACACCAGTCCCGCGAGCCGGCCCAGGGAGGTGAGCTGCTCGGCGACACCGCCGGTGAGGGACTGCAGTCCGCGCCCCGACAGCCACAGCGCGACGACGACGAGGGCGGTCGCCCAGCAGGCGACCCCCGCGGCGTCGCGCCACCACGCCGGGGCAGGTCGCACCTGCACCCGTCGTGGCGCGCGCGTGGCGGTCCGGGTGGTGGTCATCGGGTCAGCGGGTGACGCGCCGGGAGTGGGCCAGCACCGCAGCAGCGACCACGAGCAGCACGCCCTCGACGACCAGGCTGATGACGCCGAGGGGCTCGGTCCAGTTGCCCTTGTCGTCGGTGTAGCCGGGCAGGCCCGGGCCGCGGGACAGGACGTACCCGGCGAGCGGGCCGAGGGCGACGCCCACGGTGAGCAGCCAGGCCTTCACGGTGTGCTTGCCGGCGCCGACGAGCAGCGCGATCGCGGTCACGAGGGCGGCGGCTTCGAGCAGGTAGTAGGCGATCCCGACGTAGGTGGGGGTCTTGTCGCCCGGGAAGCCGCCCTGGTCCTTGACGTGGATGGAGGCGACGCCGACGGCCAGCAGGGCGCCGAGCAGCCGGGGGACGAGGTGATGGGTGGTGGCGCGGGGCCGCGTGGGGGCCGTGATCCGGGTAGCGGTGGCGGTGGTCATGGGGGGATGGTCTCCGTCACTGGTATCAGGTGCTCAGCGGTCACACGTGGTGGTGCTTCGGTCACGTAGACAGTGCCCAGGGATTCTTTGGCCTTTCTTGGAGCAACCTGCCCGTCAGCCGTCAAAGGCCGGCAGGACGAGCTCGAAGGTGGTCCCCACCTCCGCGGCGGCGAGCCGCAGCTGGCCGCCGTGCCGGTTGGCCACGTCGTGGGTGAGGGCGAGCCCGAGCCCGTAGTGCCGGCGTCCTGCGCGGTGGCCGCCCGAGTGGAACCGCTGCAGCACCCGCTCCGCGTCCTCGGGCGCGATGCCCGGCCCGGTGTCGCTCACCGCGAGGACGACGGTCCGGCGGTCGCGGCGCAGCCGGACGGTCACCGTGCCGTCCTGCGGTGTGTGGTCGATCGCGTTGTCGACGAGGGCGAGCACCGCGCGGCGTAGCGCAGCCTGCGAGCCGGACACGTGCAGCGCCTCATCCGGAAGGTCCTCGGTGAGCTGCACGCCGGCCTGCTCCGCGTGCGGCCGTGCGCTCGCGGCCACGCCGGCGACCAGGGCGCCCAGGTCCAGCGGGACGTGCTCGGCGTCGGCCCGTGGGTCCGCCGCCACGAGCAGGTCCTCGACCACGTCCCCGAGCCGCTCGACGTCGTGCACGACCCCCTGCGAGTCCGCGAGCAGCTGCGGGTCGTTCGGGTCCTGGCGCAGGAGCCGGTCGAGCAGCTGCGCGCGGGTGCTGAGCAGTGTCAGCGGGGTGCGCAGCTCGTGGCTCGCGTCGGCGACGAAGGTGCGCTGCAGGGCCAGCGCCTCCGCGAGCGGGGCGACCGCACGGCGCCCCAGGAGCACCCCGACCCCGATGGCCAGCAGCAGCCCGACGGCGGCGGCGAGCACCATCGCCCGGAACAGCCGGTTGCGCTCCTCATGCGCTGGTTCGAGGTCGAGCACGACCTGCACGGCGTCGCCGTCCCGGAGCTGGGTCACGACCCGGAAGTCCTTGCCCTGCAAGGAGAGCGAGGTGAACGAGGCCTTGTCGGCCGCGCTCGCGCGGAGCCGGCTCAGATCGGGCTCCAGCTGCCTCGGCAGGCCGGGTGACTGCGACACCCCGCTGCTGCCGGCAAGGACCAGCCAGGCCCCTGGCGGGGGGTCGCCGACGTCGTCGGCGCTGGCCGCGGTCTCGCGCAGGAGGCGGTCCGCGGCCTGCGCCTGCGAGCGCACCACGACGACGGACACCAGCGCCACGAGCAGGAGCATCGCGGTCGCCACCAGCGCGCCGGCCTGCAGCGCGACCCCCCGTGCAGCCTGGCGGACGAGCAGGTCGTCGCCCTTCGGTCGGCTCACGGGCGGCCCAGCCGGTAGCCGAGCCCGCGCACCGTGCTGATGACCTCGCGGCCCAGCTTGCGGCGGCAGTAGTGGACGTAGGTGTCGACGACGTTCTCCGTCTCGGCCTCGCTGAAGACCCGCTCCAGCAGCTCGCGTCGGCTGAACACCTGCCCAGGACGCGCAGCGAGGACGGCGAGCAGAGCCGCCTCGCGCTCGGAGAGCTCGACGTCCTCGCCGCGGCCCCGGACCGTGCGGCTCGCGAGGTCGAGCACCCGGTCGCCGATCGGGAGCACCTCGGCGCGGTCGGTGTGCCTGCGCAGCAGCGCACGCAGCCGCGCGAGCAGCTCGGCCACCTCGAAGGGCTTCGCGAGGTAGTCCTCGGCGCCGGCGTCCAGCCCCTCGACCCGGTCCTGCGTGGCGCCGCGGGCGGACAGCACGAGGATCGGGGTGAGCACCCCCTTGCTCCGCAGTCGCGTGATGAGGTCGAGCCCCTCGATGGCCGGCAGCCCCCTGTCGACCAGCATGAGGTCGAACTCGCGGGTCAGCCCGAGGTGCAGCCCGCGCTGGCCGTCCGGCGCCGGCGTGACGTCGTAGCCCTCGCCCTCGAGGACACGGGTGAGCAGGGCAGCGAGCTCGCGGTCGTCCTCGACCAGCAGCAGTGACGGGCTCATGCCGGGAGTGTGCCCTGCCACCCCGCGGTGCTCAGCAGGCCGCCGTCGGACCCGATGAGGAGCGCCTCGTAGCCGGTCCACTCCCGCACCAGGTCCAGGCCGCCGCCGACGAACGCCGCAGTGGCGAGGACGTCGGCGGTCTCCAGCGACGGACCGGACACGGTCACCGACGCGACGGCTCGCACCGCCGCTCCCGTGCGCGGGTCGTACAGGTGCGCGCCGCGGGCCGCCGTACCGCTCGTGGCGACGCCGCCGCCCGTGCGCTCGAGGACCGCAGCCACCCGGGTGCCGTCGTGGGGGTCCTGGATGCCCACCGCGAACGGCACCCCGCTCGGGCTGAGCACGACCACGTCACCCCCGGCGTTGAGGCACCAGTCGGTCGCGGGCGCCTCGAGGTGCCGCGCCGCGCGCTCCACCGCCCAGCCCTTCACCAGGCCTGACGGGTCCCACCGGCCGTCCGGCCGGTGGGCGTCGAACAGCCCCCCGGTGCGCTCGCGCGCCTCACGGCAGCGCCGCACCACCTCGCGCACGTCGTCGCGGCAGTCGGCGAGCGCGAGCTGCCCGCGTGCCAGCCGGGTCACCTCGCTGTCCTCCCGGTACGGCGAGAAGACCGCGTCGACCTCGTGCAGCTCGTCGTAGACGGCCCGCACGGCCTGCTCCGCTGCCGCCGAGCTCGCCCCGTCGCCGCGGGCGAGCACGCTCACCGGCAGCCCCATGACCTGCTCGACCCAGCTGCGGCGCGGCGCGGTCTCGGGCACGGGTGGAGCCTGCCACGGCTGGCAGCATGGAGGGGTGCGTCTGACGGAGCGGCAGTGGCGAGCCCGCGAGCGCGCCCACCAGCAGCGGGTCGACGCCTGGACCGCCGGGCACCGGGAGCGCGCGGGGCGCGGCGAGGCGCACCCGGTCGAGGACTTCCTGTTCACCTACTACTCGCACCGGCCGTCCCACCTGCGCCGCTGGAGCCCCGGTGCCGGGGTGGAGCTCGAGGGGCACCCCCTCGAGGAGCCCTGGGTCGCGTCCGGCGCGGCGGCGCTGCTCGGCCCTCCTCCCGACCGGGTGCGGCGCTCGGCGTCCTGGGTGGTGGACCTGCTCACGCGCACCGCAGCCCGGCCGGCCCAGTTCGGCTGCTTCGGGCTGCACGAGTGGGCGATGGTCTACCGGGACACCCCGCGGCACCGGGACTGGCCCCTGCGCCTGGGGGAGGCGGGGACCGACGCCGTGGTGGAGGCGCTGCCCCTGCGCTGCTCCCACCACGACGCGTTCCGCTTCTTCACGCCTGGCGCCCGGCCGTTGAACGCCCTGCAGCCGCAGCGCGCCGACCAGGCGGCGCTCGAGCAGGGCGGTTGCCTGCACGCCAACATGGACCTCTACAAGTGGTCCTACAAGCTCTCGCCCTGGGTGCCGTCGGAGCTGGTGGCGGACTGCTTCGGGCTCGCCCGGCGGGTGCGGGTGCTCGACATGCGAGCGTCGCCGTACGACTTCACGGCCCTGGGCCTGGACCCGGTGCGGGTCGAGCAGGAGGGAGGGCGGCAGGAGTACGCCGCGGCGCAGCGCGCGTTCGCAGCCGAGGCGGCGGTGCTGCGGGACCGGCTGCGGGCCGCGGCCGCCCTCGTCTCCTAGAACACGTTCCTGTTAGTTTGCGCCCATGGGGACGAACCAGCGCACGCAGATCACCATGACCGAGGACGAGATCACGGCCTTCATCGAGCAGAGCCGGGTCTGCACGCTGGCGAGCATCGGGCCGTCGGGCCTGCCCCACCTGGTCGCGATGTGGTACGCCGTCATCGACGGCCAGCTCTGGTTCGAGACGAAGGCCAAGTCGCAGAAGGCGGTCAACCTCCTGCGTGACCCTCGCGTCACGGTGCTCCTCGAGAGCGGTGACACCTACGACCGGCTCAAGGGCGTGTCGCTCGAGGGCCGGGCCGTGGTCGTCGACGACCCGGATGCGCTCTGGAAGGTCGGGGTGAGCGTCTGGGAGCGCTACACCGGTCCGTACACCGAGCAGGTGCGGCCCTTCGTCGAGATGATGCTCAACAAGCGGGTCGCGGTGCGGGTCGACGTCGAGCGGGTGCGCTCGTGGGACCACGCCAAGCTGGGGCTGGACCCGATGCCGCTGGGGGGCAGCACCGCGCAGTACCTCGCCCCGCGCGTCTAGTCACCTCTAGGCCGTTCGGGGTACCTGCGCACCGCCGAGAGCGCGCGCGAAGAGGCTCCGCTCGGGGGCGTTGCCGGGCTGTTGCGGGTCCGATGATGGGTGCATGACGCTCACCGCCACCCCCCGCCCGGCGCTGATCGACCTGACCGGCCCGGTCCCCCTTGCGCTGCTCGCCTGCGACGAGTGCGGCCGCGCCGCCCAGCTCTACCGGCTGCTCGGCACCACCAAGGCGCTGTGCAAGGACTGCTTCGCCCGTCG
>JBAVRG010000341.1:0-2852 GCA_049694795.1 Mycobacteriales bacterium | reverse complement strand
GCTACCTCGAGGGAGAGGGGTACGTGATTGGGCTCGACAGCCGTGGGCAGGGGCCGTGGGTCCGGATGCTGAACGTGCGGGTCCGCTCGACCGGATGGGGACCGATCTCCACAACGGGCGGGCCGCTGCTGACCGGGTGGTCGGTGGTACGTGGGCAGAGTGACTCATGACGCGTGACAGCCGAGGGCGACACCACGAGACGTGTCGGAGCAGACGCCCACTGAGGAGTGAGTGACGTGACAGCTGGTGACGTGCAGTGCTCCGACGTACGACGAGCCGACCCCCTTGTCGGTGCGGCCGCATGAGCACCACCGCGCAGGCATCGGCGCGGGCGGCGGTGCTGAGGTCGGTCGTCTCGAGGGGGGTACGCGCGTACGCCGCGGTCAACCGTCGGCGCAAGGCCACGATCATCCTCGACCTCGCCCGTAGGAACGGTCTGCGAGAAGTCCTCCTGGTGGGCGCTGCCGGCACCGGCAACGCGCAGGACGGCCTCGTGGAGTCCGCTCTCCAAGGCCAGCTCCGCGTTGTGAGCGCCTGCAACATCGAGCCGTTGCCGATGCCGTGGCCCTCAGTGGTCGGTGACGGGCGCACACTGCCGTACCGGACGGCGTCAGTGGATCTCGTCGTCTCCAACGCGGTGGTGGAGCATGTGGGTGGGGAGGATGACCAGCGCGCCTTCGTCGCGGAGCACGAGCGGGTCGGCCGCTTCTGGGTGATCACGACGCCCAACCGGCTCTTCCCGGTCGAGCCGCACACCTCGGCAGTCCTTCGCCACTACTCCCGGTCGTGGCGCGACCGCCAGCCGGACTTCACGAGGATGCTCACCAAGCGCGAGCTGCGCAGGCTCCTTCCCCCTGGCTCACGCATCATCGGGCACGCCTGGTCACCCACCTTCATCGCAGTGGGCGGGCGCTGAGAAGGCTGCGCAGAACGGCGTGCAGTCCCGCAGCGTCACCGCGTCGCGGACGCGTCGTCGGACACGCGGCGGAGCCAGAGCGAACCGGGCGGGCTCGTGGCCGTGGCAGGGAACAGGCTCTTGTCGTGCTGCCACAGCCATGACCCGTTCAGCTCTATCTGCCAGGCGTGGTTGTGAGAGAGGAAGGCGTGCAGCAGGTAGGCCTCGGTCCAGTCGCGGCCCTCGCGCAGCCACCCGTCGGGGTACTCGAAGGGCCAGAAGACGTCATGGACGTGCACGAGCACGCCCACGGGCAGCAGGGGAAGCGTGTGCAGGATCAGCCAGACCACGTCGGACCCGGGCTTGACGACATGCGTCGAGTCGATGAAGAAGATGTCCCCGCTTCCGACCTGGGAGGCCAGGAAGCGTGGTTCACGACTCTGGACCGGTTGCTCCAGCAGCGTCAGTCGGGTGCTGTCCATGGGGCGAAGACGGGACCGGAGCCGATCGGCGTACGGTTCGACGCACGTCACCTGGAGCTCGGGCAGGGACTGCTCGGCCACGTCCAGCGCGACAGCGGTGGAGAACCCGGAGCCGACTTCGAAGAAGCGTCGGGGTCGGTGCCGGAGCAGCAGTGCCCGCAGCATCGAGGCGTCGGCGGTGTCGAACATGCCGTTGTGCGGCTGCCAGCGGTGCCGGGGTGGCTCCGACAGCGCCAGCTCGCGTGCGAGTGCCACTTGCTGGTCCTCGCGCAGGTCGACCCCCGCGGGTGGTCGTCTCGAGGCGATCGCGTGGTCGACGTCCGGCTTGGAGGTCATCGGCGAGTAGTAGTGGCCCGGCCGGACGAACGGGGGGTGCTGGACGTCTGCGACGACCGCCCGGCTCGTCCGAACGGCGCGGAGGGCGTGTTCCCTGAGGGTCATACGGGCTCCTCGTCGGCTCAACTCGCGGTGCGAGGTCACCCTCGACGCGTGTGCACGCCGCGGCGGGCTCACCGCGCATCGTGGCCGGGGACCGTGGCCGGGCGCCTCCGTCATCGGGCGTACAGGCCTGTGACCCCTTCCGGGGTGCGGACCGGTCGGACGTGCGAGAGCACCGCCGGACCAGGGTCCGGCGGTGCTCTCGGTTGCGTGCTCCTCGGTTACGGGTGGCTCAGGGCAGCACCGTCCGCGTAGGGGAGGCGGGTCCCGTCGTACAGGTAGACATTGCTCCAGCTGGTGTAGACGACCCCCCCGAGCCCGTTGTCGGTGATGGGGCCCCAGCCGGTCGGGCGGGACCGGACGTTGTCGAAGCTGGCGGACGTGCCCGCGTTGTTGTAGTTCTGCAGGACCATCGTGTAGCCCATGCCCTCGAGGGACGTGTCCTTGACGGTGATGCCGGCGATCCGACCGCCCCAGGTGTTCTGCAGGAAGAAGGCACCGGTGACGTACTGGCCCTCGGGGTCGATCCGGCTTCGGGTGATCGTGAGCGGGGCGGTGCCGGAACGGCGGGTGAAGCCGTCGACGTGCTGTCCGCCGTTGCTGTTCATGTCGTGGATGTAGGTGTCGGTCATGGTGCCGACGCCGGTGCCGTTGCCGTCGATCCAGGCGCCGACGGACATCTGGGTGATGTTGACCCGGGCGATGGTGTAGCCGCCCTGCGAGGAGTCGCCCCAGATACCGTCACGCTCAGCGGTGATCATGTTGGTCCCGTCGATGTCGGAGTCCTTGATGACCGTGCCCGCGCCGAGGACGAGGGCTGTCTGCCGCCCGACGCCTTGGGCCGTCGGAGCGAGCCAGACGCGGTCGAGGGTGACGTTCGGGATGGAGGACAGGTCCAGGGAAGAGGTGATCTTCACCTTGCTGAGGGTCATCCCGGGGGTGATGGTGCCGGTGAAGGTCGGCAACGTGGTCCGGTCGATCCCGGCACCGGCCAGGCCCGTGTTGGTGGCGTTCAGCTGCCACCCGTAGGTGACGGG
>JBAVRG010000340.1:0-10689 GCA_049694795.1 Mycobacteriales bacterium | reverse complement strand
GCTCGCCGCTGCGCAGCTGGGCGAGCAGCCGCGCCCGGTCGGCCAGCAGCCGGTCCCGCTCGGTGTCGAGGGTGGCGAGTCGCTGGTCGACCTGCCAGAGCCGGCCGGCCGTGGGTCCCGTCAGGGGCAGTCCGCACGCGGCGCAGGCGGCCGCACCGGCCAGCGGGGCGCCGCAGTCGGGGCAGTGCAGGACGGGGGTGCTGCCGGCAGGTCCGGTGCTCATGCGGTGCAGCCTGCCGCCTCGACGGCCGGTGCGGGGTGAAGCGGGTGAAGTGGGGCCAGCTGTGGCGTCAGGGGCGCCCGAGGGCGCGGTACGTCCAGCCCGCGGCGCGCCAGGCGACCGGGTCGAGGGCGTTGCGCCCGTCGACGATGCGCTTGTGGCTCACGACCTCCGACAGGGCGGCGGGGTCCATCGAGCGGAACTCCTTCCACTCGGTGAGGTGCAGCACCACGTCCGCGCCGGTCGCCGCTGCCACGGCCGACTCGCGGTAGCCGATCTCCGGGTGCACGCGCCGGGCGTTGTCCATGGCCGCCGGGTCGTAGAGCGTGACCGCCGCTCCCTGGCGCTGGATCGACGCGGCGACGTCGAGCGCCGGGCTGTCGCGGATGTCGTCGCTGTTGGGCTTGAAGGCGGCACCGAGGACGGCCACCCGGCTGCCGGCGAACGAGCCGCCGAGCTCCTCGCGGGCCAGGTCGACCATGCGGGCCCGGCGGCGCAGGTTGATGGCGTCGACCTCCTTGAGGAACGACAGCGCCTGATCCACCCCGAGCTCGCCGGCCCGCGCCATGAAGGCCCGGATGTCCTTCGGCAGGCAGCCGCCGCCGAAGCCCAGGCCCGCGTGCAGGAAGCGCCCGCCGATGCGGGTGTCGTAGGACAGGGCTTCGGAGAGCTTCTTCACGTCGCCGTGGGTGGCTTCGCACACCTCGGCCATCGCGTTGATGAACGAGATCTTGGTGGCGAGGAAGGCGTTGGCGGCCACCTTCACGAGCTGGGCGGTCGCGAAGTCGGTGACCACGACCGGCGTCGGCAGGTCGATCACCGGCTGGAAGGCCGCGCGCAGCAGCTGCTCGGACCGCTCGCTGCGCACTCCGAAGACCAGCCGGTCGGGGGTCAGGGTGTCCTCGACGGCGAAGCCCTCGCGCAGGAACTCCGGGTTCCACGCGAGCTCGACGTCGGCGGCGGTCGCCGTCTCGGCGAGCTCGGCGGCCAGCCGCTCCGCCGTACCGGCCGGGACGGTGGACTTGCCGACGACGAGGGCGCCGTCGCGCAGGTGGGGCACCAGCGAGCGGAACGACGCGTCGACGTAGGTCATGTCGGCGGCGTACTCGCCCTTCTTCTGCGGGGTGCCCACGCAGAGGAAGTGCACGTCGCCGAAGGCGCCCGCCTCCTGGTACGACGTCGTGAACCGCAGCCGCCCGCTGTCGAGGTTCTTCTGCAGCAGCTCGGGCAGCCCGGGCTCGAAGAACGGCACCTGCCCGGACTGCAACGAGGTGATCTTCGTCTCGTCGACGTCGACGCCGAGGACCTCGTAGCCGAGCTCGGCCATGCACACGGCGTGGGTCGCACCGAGGTAGCCGGTGCCGATGACGGTGAGGCGGGGACGGTCGGTCATGCCGGCAAGGCTATCGGTCCCTACGATGACGACATGGGCACTGCTGACGCCGGTTACTCCCTCTACGCGCTCTCGGAGGAGCACCAGCTCCTCCGGAAGGCCGTGCGCGAGCTCGCCGAGGACAAGATCGCTCCTCGCGCCGCGGAGATCGACGAGACCGCGGAGTACCCGTGGGACGTGCACGAGGCGCTCAAGAAGGCCGACCTGCTCGCCATCCACGTGCCCGAGGAGTACGGCGGCGCCGGTGCCGACCGGATCGCGCACTCGATCGTCGTCGAGGAGGTCGCGCGCGTCTGCGCCAGCTCGAGCCTGATCGTGGCGGGCAACAAGCTCGGCACGATGGGCCTGATCCTCAGCGGGTCCGAGGAGCTCAAGCAGAAGTACCTGCCGCAGGTCGCCGCGGGGGAGGCGACGTTCTCCTACGCGCTGTCCGAGCGCGAGGCCGGCTCGGACGCCGCCAGCATGCGCACCCGCGCGGTCCGCGACGGCGACTCCTGGGTGCTCAACGGCACCAAGTGCTGGATTACCGGGGCTGCCGTCAACACGCACTTCACGGTGATGGCGAGCACCGACCCGAGCAAGGGCGCCAAGGGCATCAGCGCGTTCGTGGTCCACAAGGACGACCCGGGCTTCAGCGTGGGCACCAAGGAGCGCAAGCTCGGGATCAAGGGCAGCCCGACGTCGGAGATCTACTTCGAGGACTGCCGCATCCCCGCCGACCGCATCATCGGCAACGAGGGGGAGGGCTTCATCACCGCCCTCAAGACCCTCGACCACACCCGCTCGATGATCGGCGCCCAGGCCGTCGGCATCGCCCAGGGCGCGCTCGACGCGGCGATCGCCTACGTCAAGGAGCGCAAGCAGTTCGGCAAGGCCGTGGCGGAGTTCCAGGGCGTGCAGTTCATGCTCGCCGACATGGCCATGAAGGTGGAGGCGGCGCGGCACCTGGTCTACGTCGCCAACGCCTCGGCGGAGCGCGGCGACCCCGACCTCACGTTCCTGTCGAGCGCGTCGAAGACCTTCGCGTCCGACACCGCGATGCAGGTGACGACCGACGCCGTGCAGCTGTTCGGCGGCTACGGCTACACCAAGGACTTCCCGGTCGAGCGCATGATGCGGGACGCCAAGATCACCCAGATCTACGAGGGCACCAACCAGATCCAGCGCATGGTGATGGCCCGCGCGCTGCTCAAGTAGTACGGCGCAGATCACAGCCCGTGGGGGCCGGAGGGCCCTCCGGCGGTGGGATCATGGGGTGTGACGGGGAAAGGCACCCACATGAGCAAGCGCGTCGTCATCATCGGGTCCGGCTTCGGCGGGCTGTTCGCGGCCAAGGCCCTCAAGCGGGCCGACGTCGAGATCACCCTCATCGCGAAGACGAGCCACCACCTGTTCCAGCCGCTGCTGTACCAGGTGGCCACCGGCATCCTGTCCGAGGGCGAGATCGCCCCGGCGACCCGCGAGATCCTCAAGCGCCAGAAGAACGCCACCGTGCTGCTCGGTGAGGTGACGAGCATCGACCTCGAGGCGCGCACCGTCACCAGCGAGCTGCTCGACCGCGCCACCGTCACGCCGTACGACGAGCTCGTCGTCGCGGCCGGTGCCGGCCAGTCGTACTTCGGCAACGACCAGTTCGCCCGCTACGCGCCCGGGATGAAGAGCATCGACGACGCCCTCGAGCTGCGCGGCCGCATCTTCGGGGCGTTCGAGCTGGCCGAGCTGGCCACCGACCACGAGGAGATCGACAAGCTCCTCACGTTCGTGGTCGTGGGGGCGGGCCCCACCGGGGTCGAGATGGCCGGTCAGATCACCGAGCTGGCGCGCCGTGCGCTGCCGGGCAACTTCCGCAACATCGACCCGCGGACCGCGCGCGTGGTGCTGCTCGACTTCGCTCCGCAGGTGCTCGGCACCTTCGGCGACCACCTGTCGGAGCAGGCCGCCAAGCACCTGCGTGAGATCGACGTCGAGGTGCAGCTCGGCGCGAAGGTCGTCGGCATGGACCGGGACGGCATCGACGTCGAGGACGCCGACGGCACCCGCCGGCGGATCCCGTCGTTCTGCAAGATCTGGGCCGCAGGCGTCGCCGCCAGCCCGCTCGGCCGGCAGCTCGCCGAGCAGTCCGGTGCCGAGGTCGACCGGGCAGGCCGGGTCCTCGTCAACGACGACCTCACCCTCCCGGGCCACCCGGAGGTCCACGTCGTCGGCGACATGATGAGCCTCAAGGGCTACCCGGGGGTGGCGCAGGTCGCCATCCAGGGTGCGCGGCACGCCGCCAAGGCGGTCAAGGGCGGCCCGTCGCGCCCGTTCGTCTACAAGGACAAGGGCTCGATGGCCACGGTGAGCCGCTTCCACGCGGTGGCGAGCATCAAGGGCCTGCACTTCTCCGGCTTCATCGCGTGGCTGCTGTGGCTGGCGGTGCACATCGTCTACATCGTGGGCTTCAAGAGCCGCGTGACCACGGTGCTGCACTGGGCGGTGAGCTTCGTCGGGCGGGGTCGTTCCGAGCGGGTCGCCACCGAGCAGCAGGTGCTGGCCCGGCTCGCCCTCGAAGAGGTCGGGCCGGACTTCGTCGCCCTCGACCGCTAGCTAGAGGACCAGCGGCAGCAGCAGGGCGAAGACGCCGTAGAAGCCGCTGGCGAGCGCCAGCCTCCGGGCGGTGAGCCGACGACGCAGCAGCGTGATCAGCAGGTACGCGATGGCGGCCATCGTCACCAGGCCGGACAGCAGCAGCGGGGCGTCGAACAGCCACGGCGTGAACAGCAGGCCCAGGCCGCTGGGCACGGTGGCCTGCACCATCATCGAGCCGCTGATGTTCGACAGCGCCAGCTGCGCCTTGCCCTGACGCACCCAGATGAGGGCGTTCATGACCTCGGGCAGCTCGGTGGCGATCGGGGAGAGCAGCAGCGCGACCACGGCGTCGGGCAGCCCGAGCTGCCGCCCGGTCCAGTCCAGCTGCGCCACGAAGACCTGCGAGGCCACGAAGATCACCGCGAGGGTGGCGAGGTTCTGGGCCAGCACCGCCGGCATGGCCGGGGACGTCGTACCGGTGAGGCGCAGCGGCTCGAGGTCGGGCTCCTCGGCCGGGCCGGTGTCGCGCAGCTCGACGAGGACGTAGCCGCCGTACACGGCGAAGAACACCAGGCCGAGCCACGGCTTCCAGGCGAAGGCCACCAGGCCGAGGCCGACCTTGAAGACGAAGACGCTGAGGAACGCCTTCTGGTCGCGCCCGAGGCGGCGGGTGTCGATGCCGCGCAGCCGGTGCCTGCGGACGAGCAGGGCCACGCCGACGACCGCGTAGGCGATCGTGGAGAGCACCAGGGGGCCACCCATGGCCGCTCCGATGCCGATGTCGTCCTGCCCGCCGACAGTCACGGCGACGCCGGTCACCACGCTCTCCGGCAGGGCGGTGCCGATCGCGGCGAGCACGGTGCCGACCGCGAGCGGTCCGACCTTGAGGAGCGCCCCGAGGTGCTCGACGGCGTTCACGAACAGCTCGCACGCGAGGTAGATGGTGACCGCGGAGCCGAGGAGCAGCAGGACGTGGAGCACGGGGTTCCGATCCGGCCGCGGGGAAGGGCGCGCCTTCGACCGCGGCCACGCAGGCCGTCAGGTCGAAGGTCTCGCCGAGGCCCGGTGGGACCCCCAGCGGCCGGGGACCCTCGCGGGTCCCAGCATGTCGACGCGCTGGCGTGCGGCTACTCCCCTTCGACCGCCACTGTACCCGCTGCGTCGAAACGGACAATGATCATGAGAACGGGCAGGAACCACCCGTTCGGCCCTGTTCCGGCAAACGTCGCGTGCCGAAGCAGAAGGGGCCAGCTTCCCCTCTCGGCACAACCCGTCCGGAGCACGTCATGTCGTCCCTGCCCTGTGAGCCTCGCCGCATCGAGGAGGAGCGCGTCGTCGCCCTGCTCCGCGCCGGCATCCCCCTCACCCTGCTGCTCGACCTCGCCCAGCCCGACCCGCGGTCCGAGGAGCTCTACGCCATGGAGCGCGCCTCCTAGCCGGTACGGCGTCGCAGCCCGCTCCGGTCGGCGACGGCGGTGACGCCCTCGCTCGCGGCCACCGCGTCGGGGTCGCCGGCGGCCAGCAGCACCAGCGCCGCACCCGCGGCGAGCGGTCCCAGCAGGGCCTGCAGCCCTGCGGGGGTGGCCGGGTCGAGGGTCGTGAGGACCCGGTCCCCGGGCCCGAGGTCGGCGCGTTCGGGCGTGAACGTGCCGCCGGCCACCTCGAGCCGGGCCGCTGCCGGGCGCGAGCTGAAGTGGTCGCCGTAGCCGGGCACCTCGACGGCGGCGTCCAGCACCATCGGCGGGACCTGCGCCAGGCGGGTGCCCAGCGGCGTCAGGGAGCACGCCAGCACGTCGTCGACGCCCGCGTCGAGGGCGGCCTCCGCGAGGTCGGCGGCGACGAACGCCAGCGAGCAGCCGGCGAGCGCGTCGGGCGAGGTCGCGACCACAGCAGTCGCCCCGGCGGCGACGCTGCCCAGCAGGAAGCACACGGTCTGCCAGTGCAGGGGCAGCAGCAGCCCGACGCGGTCGGGGGCGCCGTACCCGTCGTGCAGGAGGTTGGCGGTCTTCGCCACCCAGTTCGCGGTCGTCGCGCCGGACAGCTCGACCCGGGCCGGTCCGTCGACGTAGGTGAGCAGGGGCTGGGCCGGGTCGCGCGGTCCGGCCAGGCCTGCGGTCAGCTGCTGCAGCCCGGTCACCGGGTGCAGGGGTTGTCCTGCGCGGTCTTGATCGGCGCCGCCGCCGTCGTGCTGCCCGCGCCGGCAGGGCTGGAGGACGGCGTCGGGGCGCTGACGGTGACCTTCTGCGCGCCCTTGTAAGAAGAGCCCACGACCAGGTCGAGGGTGCGGCCGAGGCTGCTGTCGGGCTGCAGCACCGAACCGGGGATGGAGGCCTGCAGCGTGAGCGCCGAGTCGGCCTTGGTGGGGCCGTAGTAGATCGTGGTCGCAGTCGCCCCGGTGCCGCGGTTGGTCGGGATGCCGATGATCTGGAAGCCGAGTGGCGAGAGGTCGGCTGCGGCCTTGCGCCCGATGCCCGGCACGCCGGAGCCGTTGAAGACCGCCACCCGGATCGCGCTCGGCGCCACGATGAGCTTCGGACCGGCGGCCTTGGTGCCGGGGGGTGCCGGCGTGCCGGGTGCCCGGTCGTTGCGCAGGGCCCCGAACATCGCCTGGTCCTTGGCCTCGTCGAGGAGCACGACGCTCTGGCCGTTGCGGTGGCCGCCGATGTCGGCGATCGGCACCGTGGTGAACAGCACCCCGCCCGAGTTGAAGCCGCGCAGCCGCAGCGCGAGGTTCTTGATGTCGTTGCCGGTCAGCTGCTTGTCGGCCTTGAGCGAGGACGTCGCCACGTCGAGGAAGCCGTTGAGCTTGAACGGGTCGAGCAGCGTCCCGGCCGACAGCACCTTGTGCACCAGCGAGCCGATGAACTGCTGCTGGCGGGCGATCCGGTCGATGTCCCCGTTGGCGAGGCCGTGCCGCTGGCGCACGAAGGCGAGCGCGACGTCACCGGTGATGTGGTGCTGACCGGCGGACAGGTTGATGCCGGAGAAGCTGTCCTTGGCGGCCTTGGTGAGGCACACGTCGACGCCGCCGAGCTTGTTGACCATGCCCTTGAAGCCGGTGAAGTCGATCTGCAGGAAGTGGTCGATCCGGATGTCCGTGAGGTTCTCGATGGTGGCGATGAGCAGCGCCGACCCGCCCTCGGAGAACGCGCTGTTGAGCTTGTCGTGGTGCGCGGGCGTCGTGTGGCCGGTGGTCGGGTTGGTGAACGCCGGGATCTCGACGTAGGAGTCGCGCGGGAAGCTGACCAGCTGGACCTTGTCGCTGCTGCCGTAGAGGTGCACCAGGATGACCGTGTCGGAGCGCTGACCGGTGACGAACGTCGCGCCCGAGCCCTGGGTGCCGTCGCCGTTGGCGCCGTCACGGCTGTCGGACCCGACGAGCAGGAAGTTCTCGGCGTGGTGCGGCGCCTTCGCGGGCTTGGTGTGGCCAAGGATCTTGCCGAACGCGTCGAAGCGGTCGATCTGGCCGTTGTAGTGGTTGAACGCGAGGTAGAGACCACCGGCGGCCACGAGCACCACGACGGCGGTGCCGAGGGCGAGCCACGACAGCACCCGGCCGATCCGCTGGCCGCGGGTACGGCGACCGGGGGGTCCCGGCGGGGCCGGCGGGCGGGTCGGGGGGACCTTCCGGGGGATCGCCGGGGCGCCCGGGCCGCCGCGGGCGGCCTGGCGGTAGGCGTTCGTCACCCGGGGCGGGGGGCCCTTCGGGCGGCGCGGGTCGAGGTGGGCCGGCAGCTCCGAGGAGCGCGGCGCGCCATCGCGTCCGTCCCTCGGCGTGGTCACTGCGCTGCGCTCCCGGTGCGTCGAGGGGCTTCCCTCCCGAGGACGCCTCGGGACCCCGTGAGGTTCCCCTCCAGAGTAGGAGATCACCCCCCACTCCGGCCTGAAGCCAACCTGTAGGCCGGTAGCCTCGCCGCCATGAAGGCTCTCGTGCTGTCCGGCGGTGCCGGGACCCGGCTGCGCCCCATCACCCACACCAGCGCCAAGCAGCTGGTGCCCGTGGCCAACAAGCCCGTGCTGTTCTACGGCCTCGAGGCGATCCGCGACGCGGGGGTCACCGAGGTCGGGATCATCGTCGGCGACACGGCCGCCGAGATCGAGGCGGCGGTGGGTGACGGCGCCGAGCTGGGCCTCAAGGTCACCTACATCAAGCAGGACGCGCCGCTCGGGCTCGCCCACTGCGTGCTGATCGCCCGTGACTTCCTCGGCGACGACGACTTCGTGATGTACCTCGGCGACAACTTCATCATCGGCGGCATCAACCAGCTCGTCGACGAGTTCGTCCGCGAGGGCTACGACGCGCAGATCCTGCTCACGAGGGTCGACAACCCCTCGCAGTTCGGGGTCGCCGAGCTCGGGGAGGACGGCCGCGTCACGACGCTCGTCGAGAAGCCGCAGAACCCGCGGTCGGACCTTGCGCTCGTGGGCGTCTACATGTTCACCCCGGTCATCCACGACGCGGTCCGGGCCATCAAGCCGTCGGGCCGCGGCGAGCTCGAGATCACCGACGCGATCCAGTGGCTCATCGACGAGGGCAAGTCCGTCAGCCCGCACCTGGTCACCGGGTACTGGAAGGACACCGGCCGCCTCGAGGACATGCTCGAGTGCAACCGCAAGGTGCTGGAGTCGCTCGAGCCGTCGGTGCTGGGGACCGTCGACGCGGCCTCGTCGCTCATCGGCCGGGTCGTCGTCGAGGAGGGCGCGGTCATCGAGCGCTCCACGGTGCGCGGGCCGGCGATCATCGGGCGCGACACCGTGCTGCGCGACACCTACGTCGGGCCGTTCACCTCCATCTACTTCGGCTGCACCCTCGAGGACACCGAGATCGAGCACTCGATCGTGCTGGAGCAGTCCACGATCCGTGGTGTGGGGCGCATCGAGGACTCGCTGATCGGCAAGCAGGTCGAGGTCGCCCCCTCCGCGGCGCTCCCGCGCGCCCACCGGCTCATGCTGGGCGACCACAGCAAGGTGTCGATCGCCTAGCAGGAGATCACCGGCGTACGGCGAACTCTCCGGGCACCCCAGCCGAACGACCCACGGAGACACCGTGCAGCCTCGTCCGACCCGTCCTGCCCTCTGGCTGGCCCTGGCCGGCCTCGCCGCGTCCGGCAGCATCGCCTTCGCGGCGGACGCGCCCCGGACGACGGCCACCAGCAAGACGCTGTTCCTCAGCCAGGACGGCTGCGGCTCGACCGCCGGGCCGGGCCGCCTCGAGACCACGCCGCACTCCGACAGCGCCGACGGCTGCGGGACGATCGGCGGCGCTCCGCTCCAGGAGGTCTTCGCCCAGGACCAGGCAGACTTCGGGCCGCTCGGCGACGACTACGTCTCGACCAAGAAGCTGGTCCCGTTCCTGCTGGACGCGAGCCGCAAGGTCACCGGCCAGCTCGCCGCCGCCTCGTGGTTCGGTGGCGGCGTGGGGGTCGGCACCGTCACGTTCGACGTGCACCTGGTGGCCACCAGCACGACCGGTAGGAGGGTCGACTTCGGCTCGACCACGGTCAGCGGCGACGTCACCCCCGGCCAGGACCCGGTGGAGGTGCCGTTCCAGCTCGCGGTCCCCCGGAGCGCCGCCGGCACGACCGTGATGTCGTTCACGCTGACCGTGACCCAGCGCGGCCGCAACGTCGGGATGAGCTCCAAGCAGCTCAGCGGCGAGTCGTACGTCGTCATCCCCGCGAAGACCCCGCCGCCGGTCCGTCGGCGCTGAGCCGAGGCCTCGCCGCGGCGCGGATCTGGGAGGATGGCGCCATGCGCATCCTCGTCACCGGCGGCGCCGGCTTCATCGGCGCGAACTTCGTCCACTGGACCCGGGCCCACCGCCCCGACGTCGAGATCACCGTCCTCGACGCGCTCACCTACGCGAGCGACGGCACCAGCCTGGCGCCGCTGGGCGACAGCATCACCCTCGTCGAAGGTGACATCACCGACGCCCCGCTCGTCGACCGGCTGGTCGCGGACACCGACCTCGTCGTGCACTTCGCCGCCGAGAGCCACAACGACAACTCCCTCAACGACCCGTCGCCGTTCGTCCAGACGAACGTGATCGGCACCTTCACGATCCTCGAGGCGGTGCGTCGGCACGACCGGCGCCTGCACCACGTGTCCACCGACGAGGTGTACGGCGACCTCGAGCTCGAGGACCCGAAGCGGTTCACCGAGGACACGCCGTACAACCCGAGCTCGCCGTACAGCTCGACGAAGGCCGGTTCGGACCTGCTGGTCCGCGCCTGGGTGCGGTCGTTCGGGGTCAAGGCCACGATCTCCAACTGCAGCAACAACTACGGGCCGTACCAGCACGTGGAGAAGTTCATCCCGCGCCAGATCACGAACGTCATCGACGGCCGGCGCCCGCGGCTCTACGGCGACGGGCTGAACGTCCGCGACTGGATCCACGTCGACGACCACAACAGCGCGGTCTGGACGATCATCGACAAGGGCCGGATCGGGGAGACCTACCTCATCGGCGCCGACGGCGAGAAGAACAACAAGGAGGTCGTGCAGGCGA
>JBAVRG010000339.1:0-4296 GCA_049694795.1 Mycobacteriales bacterium | reverse complement strand
CGGCCGACCTGCCGGCCGCCCACAGCGCCGCCGTCCGCGCGGCCGAGGAGGACGGGGGCGACCCGTCCCTGCCCGGCCTCGCCGGTGGCCAGGCCCTCGTGGGCGCAGCGAAGATGTCCATCGCCCCACGGCCCAAGGACATGGCAGCGCGCTTCCCGGGCGCCCGCTGGGAGACCGACCCCGCGGAGTGCAAGACCCTCGACCAGCACGAGGTCGACCGGCTCACCGGCGGCCACGCCGCCGAGCCCCTGGACGGCTTCGCGAGCAACGGCAGCCCGTGGCCTGAGAACCCGGACTGCATCTACATGGGCGGCTTCGGCATCGGCCCGATGAACCCGGTGAAGTCCTTCGACACCGTGGACGGCCTGTGGGTGCGGGCGATGGCGGTCAGCGACGGCCACCAGACCCTGGTGCTCACCGTCGTCGACGCCGAGGGCTGGCTGTGGGACTACAAGAGCAAGTGCACCGACTGCGGTGCCAAGCAGATCTCCGAGGCGCTCGCCGCCGACCCGGAGCTCAAGGCCCGCGGCGTGACGCCTGCGTCGTTCGTGCTGCACGCGACGCACTCGCACTCCGCGCCGGACTTCATCGGCGGCTGGGGCTTCGTGCCCGACTGGTACATGGCGCAGGTGACCGACACGATCAAGACGGTCGCCAAGCAGGCCGTGATGAACCTGCAGGAGGCCACGCTCGAGACCGGCGAGATCGAGGCACGCGCCTTCAACAGCGAGCGACGTGACACCTACCGTGCCGCCGAGGAGCAGCAGCTCACCTGGCTGCGCGCGGTCTCCGTCGACAGCCACAAGACCATCGCCACCCTGGGCGCGTACGCCGCGCACCCCACCACCCGCGGCACCAACAACGGGGTGGCGAGCCCGGACTGGGTGGGCCCGTTCGAGCACCGCCTCGAGGACCGCTTCGGCGGCATCGGCCTGCACATGATGACCGGGCTCGGCAACATGTCGGCCTCCGGCGGCACCGGGATCGGCGTGCAGCTGGCGGACCTGCTCCCTGCGGTGGGCAAGGGCCGGCCGGTGCGCAGCACCGACCTGCGGCTGGCCCGCACCACCTTCCGCGAGCCGATCACCAACGCACCGCTCGACCTGCTCGGCACCCCGGGCTTCTTCGACCGGAAGTTCGACGCGATGCCCGCGGCGGTCTCCGTCGGCGAGAACCCCAACGCCCCCTGTACGTCGGCAGCACCCCAGTCCGTCGAGCTGCCCGTCACTGTGGCCAAGCTCGGAGACGACGTGGTGCTCACGACCGGACCCGGCGAGGAGTTCAGCAACCTCAGCAACACCATCAAGGAGAAGAACGCCGGCAAGGTCGTCTTCCCGATCTCGCAGGCGAACGACGCCCTCGGCTACATGCCGCAGTCGTTCGAGCTCAACCCGGTGGGGCAGCAGGGCCTGGGCTTCGTCGCCGGCGGCTACGTGTTCGTCAACTACGAGGACAGCTATGCCATCGACCGGTGCGTCGGCGACAACGCCCTCGAGACGACGCTGACCGCGCTGACCGCGCTGAAGTAGCGGCGGGAGGTGTCAGCCCGCACGCCGAGTGGCAGGGTCGGAGAAGCGCCACCCTGACCCGACGGAGGACACATGAAGCAGCCGACCCGCACGCTCGGTGACGGGCTCGTCGTCTCGACCCAGGGCCTGGGCTGCATGGGGATGAGCGAGTTCTACGGCGACGGCGACGACGCCGAGTCGCGCGCGACCATCCACCGCGCCCTGGACCTCGGGGTCACGTTCCTCGACACCAGCGACATGTACGGGCCGTGGACCAACGAGCAGCTGGTCGGGCGGGCGATCAAGGACCGTCGCGACGAGGTGCAGCTGGCCACCAAGTTCGGGATCGTGCGCACCCCGGACGGCGGCCGCGCCGGCATCCGCGGTGACGCCGCCTACGTACGGCAGTGCTGCGACGCGTCGCTGCAGCGCCTCGGCGTCGACCACATCGATCTCTACTACCAGCACCGGGTCGACCCGCAGACGCCCATCGAGGAGACCGTCGGCGCGATGGCCGAGCTCGTGCAGGCCGGCAAGGTGCGGCACCTCGGGCTGTCCGAGTGCGGCGCCGAGACGCTGCGGCGCGCCGTCGCGGTGCACCCGATCGCCGCCGTGCAGAGCGAGTACAGCCTGTTCAGCCGGGACCTCGAGCAGGAGGTGCTGCCGACCATGCGCGAGCTGGGCGTCGGACTCGTCGCCTACTCGCCGCTCGGCCGCGGGTTCCTCACCGGGAGGATCACGTCGCTGGAGGACCTCGATGAGCGGGACTTCCGCCGTACCTCACCCCGGTTCGCGCAGGAGGCGCTGGAGGCCAACCTGAGGCTGGTGGAGCGGGTCAGGGAGCTCGCCGCTGCGAAGGGCGTGACGCCGGGCCAGGTCGCGCTCGCGTGGGTGCTCAGCAAGGGCGGCGACATCGCGCCGATCCCGGGCACCAAGCGTCGTACCTACCTGGAGCAGAACGCCGAGGCGACGTTCCTGGCACTCACCGGCGACGAGCTCGCGCAGCTCGAGGAGCTCGCTGCCGGCGTGGTCGGGGACCGCTACGCCGACATGCGGCCGATCGGCCGTTAGCGAGGAGTCGCCCGCTCCAGCACCGCGCCGAGGTCGAGACCGGCGGGCAGCGTGCCGAACGCCGAGCCCCAGCGGCCCTCGAGGCGGGAGGCGACGAAGGCGTCGCTGACCGCCGCGGGCGCGTGCCGCACGAGCAGCGACCCCTGCAGCAGCAGGGCGAGGCGCTCGACCAGGTGTCGCGCCCCGGCTTCGTCGGCCTGTGCGAGGTCCTTCTGCAGATCGGTGGCCACGTGGGTGAGACGCGGGTCGTCGGCGAGGGCGACCTCGGCGAAGAAGGCGTCGACCGACTCGGGCTCGCGCACCATGGCGCGCAGCACGTCGAGGGCGTTGACGTTGCCGCTGCCCTCCCACACCGAGTTGAGCGGCGCCTCCCGGTAGAGCCGGGGCATGCCGGAGTCCTCGACGTAGCCGTTGCCCCCCAGGCACTCCAGCGCCTCGGCCGCGACGTTCGGGGTGCGCTTGGTGACCCAGTACTTGCCGACCGCGACCGCGAGGCGCTTGAACGCCTGCTCCTGCGCGTCGCCGGCGTGAGCCCGGTCGACTGCACCGGCCAGCCGCATCATGAGCGTGGTCGCGGCCTCCGACTCCAGCGCGAGGTCCGCCAGCACGTTGCGCATGAGCGGCTTGTCGACCAGCGGGCCCCCGAACGCGCTGCGGTGGGTCGCGTGGTGCACGGCCTGCAGCAGCGCCTGGCGCATCAGCGAGGCCGAGCCGATGACGCAGTCCAGCCGGGTCATCGAGACCATCTCGATGATGGTGCGGACGCCGCGACCCTCCTCACCGACGAGCCAGGCGACCGTGCCGTCGAACTCCGGCTCGCTGCTGGCGTTGGAGCGGTTGCCGAGCTTGTCCTTGAGCCGCTGGATGCGGAAGGTGTTGCGGCTGCCGTCGGGCAGCACCCTCGGGACGAGGAAGCACGACAGCCCGCTCGGCGCCTGCGCCAGCACCAGGAACAGGTCGCACATGGGCGCGCTGGTGAACCACTTGTGACCGCGCAGCAGGTAGGTGCCGTCCCCCGCCGACGTCGCGGTCGTGGTGTTGGCCCGGACGTCCGAGCCGCCCTGCTTCTCGGTCATGCCCATGCCGGCGAGCAGGCCGCGCTTGGCGGTGGGAACGCGCAGGCCCGGGTCGTAGACGCGGCTGGCCAGCAGGGGTTCGTAGAGCGCCGCGAGGTCCGGCTGCATCCGCAGCGCGGGTACGACGGCGCAGGTCATCGAGATCGGGCAGCCGTGGCCGCCCTCCACCTGGCTCCAGGTGTAGAAGCCGGCGGCACGGGCGACGTGCGCGCCAGGACGGCTGTCCGCCCAGGGCGCCGCGGCGAGCCCCTCGGAGACGGCAACGTCCATGAGCCGGTGCCACGACGGGTGGAACTCCACCTCGTCCACGCGGTGCCCGTAGCGGTCGTGCGTCCTCAGCACCGGCTCGTTGTCGTTGGCCTCGACGCCCCAGCGCTGGGCCTCCTCCGTGCCGGCCTTGCGCCCCAGGCGGTGCAGGTCGTCGGCGTACCAGCCGGCCCCCTCGCGGACCAGGCCCTCCAGCAGCGCAGGGTCCTGCGCCACGTCGTGACCGACCAGCGGCGGGGGCTGGTTCGTCACCTCGTGCGTGGCGGTCGACGTGGCAGGCGGCTCGAGCAGCGTCATGCCGCCATCCTCGCACCCCTAGCGGTTGCGACGGTCGCTCGCAAGGTCCTCGCGTATCTGAGCGACTTAGGTGATCC
>JBAVRG010000338.1:0-1849 GCA_049694795.1 Mycobacteriales bacterium | reverse complement strand
GAGCGGCAGCTGTCGCCACCCACGCCGGTGGCCCGCTCCCACATCTGCAGGTAGGCCTCCGTGCCGTTCTCGAGGTCGCGCGTGAACGCCGCCTCCTCGTCCTTGCTGATGAGGCCGGCCTGCACCTTCACGTCCTGCACCCAGTCCGGGTAGAGGCCGTAGTGGTCGACACCGTCGGTGTTGATGTCCCAGGTGCGCTGCCCGGTCTGCGACCGCGTGATCGTCGTCCCGCCGAGCCCGGTGAAGGGGTAGGTGACGCCCTTGCCCGGAGCCGGGTTGCGGGGCGCGCCCTGCGCGGAGAAGCCGCTGATGTCGGAGCCCCAGCCGATGCCGTAGAGGAACCGAGGGTCGGCCTTCGAGCGCAGCAGCTCCCACTTGCCCAGGAAGCCCGCCGAGCCGCCGGCGTGCGGCGTCACGACGCCCCCCAGGCTGAGGATCCGGAAGTAGTTCGCGTTGTCGGCCCAGCTGTGCGAGGACAAGATCCCGGAGTACTGCTTCGCCGCGATGTAGTCCAGCGCCTCCTGCCGGGCGACCGCGCTCATGTGGTCGGGGTCGAAGATCATGCCGCGCTTGATGAGGCCGTCCAGGAAGACCTTGCCCAGGCTGGACAGCCCGATGGCGTTGCAGTGCGGACCGGCCGGGTAGACGGGCGCGACCCCGGTGCCACCGGCCATCTTCAGCACCCCGGCGAAGAGCCCGTCACGGGCCGGTTCCGCGTGCCCGTCGTCGACGACGTCGTACTGCTGCTCGTCCTTCTGGACCGGGCCGAAGGGTGCCTGGCAGGTCTGCATCTCCCAGAAGTGGCCGGTCTCCTTCTCGTTGCCGACGTTGACGATCACGCCGGTCGACCCGGCGTCACCCGTCACCCCCGTGAGGGCGTTGTCGAACTTGTTGGTCATCTCCATCTGGCGCACGCCGAGGTCGTAGACCTCGGTGAGCCGCTTGTCGATGTCGGCCGGGGTGCACGAGGCCGTCCCGAGGTACTCGCGGCAACCGAGCGGCCGGGAGACCTCGATGCCGAGGATCACCGCGAGCCGACCGGCGTTCATGACGCGGCGGGCCTGCAGCGGGTCGGTCACGATGCGGAACCAGCCCCGGCCGGGGCCGCCGCTCTGCGCGTCGATGAACCGCTCGAACTCGCGCGAGCGCTGCGCCTCGAGCCGCACCGTCGCCATCTCGTCGCAGGTGACCTTCTTGAGCGGGTAGAGCTCGCACAGCTGGCCGTTCTGCACCAGCAGGTCGGTCATCATCCGCAGGCCACCGCGCCAGGACCGCTCGAGCCAGCGGTAGTAGACCTGCTGGTGCGTGAGCGAGTCGTAGTGCGGCCAGTAGCCGAACGTCGGCCAGCCGACGGTGTCGTGCCCGGTGCCCGGGGTCTTGCCCGAGACGACGTCCTCGAGCGCCGCGCCGTACCCGCCGGGCCCGTGGTCGGGGCAGTCCACGAGGGCGTGCGTGATGCCGTACGGGTGCCAGACCCGGCCGCAGATCACCCGGCCGCCGAGGAACTCGAACGACATCAGGTGCAGGTGGGCGTCGACGTACCCCTTGGTCTGCTCGTACGGCGTCGCGCCCGTGCGGATCGGGCCCTGGACGTCGAGGGGGGCGTCCGGCCAGGCGGCGCAGCCGCTGGTCTGCTCGAGCGTGAACTGGGCGGCCTTCGTGGTGAGAGCGCCGGTGCCGGCGGTGAGGACGCCGGACGGCGAGGCGGTGAGCGTCGCGGCGATGGGGGGGTCGACCGGGCCGGGGGCGGCCTCGTCGCCGTCGTCGTAGGCCTGCTGGAGCACGAAGGCCCGGCCGGCCGGCTTGAGGACCCACTCGGCGGAGGCGGACGGGTCGGCAGCGGCGGTGA
>JBAVRG010000337.1:0-8895 GCA_049694795.1 Mycobacteriales bacterium | reverse complement strand
CCTGCAGACCGTGCGGCGCGACATCGCTCGCATCTACACCGTGATGCGTGAGCGCGAGCTCGGCATCGTCCGCACGGGCGGTGCCGCATGACGGAGAAGACCAACGTGACCGACAGCGCAACCGACCTCAACCGCGGCTTCCGCAAGACGCGCGAGGGCCTCGTCGTCAGCGACAAGATGGACAAGACCGTCGTCGTCGCCGTCGAGGACCGCGTCCAGCACCCGCTGTACAAGAAGACCCTGCGTCGCACCAACAAGCTGAAGGCTCACGACGAGCAGAACAGCTGTGGCGTCGGCGACCGCGTCCTCCTGATGGAGACCCGGCCGCTGTCGGCCAGCAAGCGCTGGCGCGTCGTCGAGATCCTCGAGAAGGCCAAGTAACCCCCGCTCGGGGCTGACCCCGAGCGATCCGCGAGCCCGCGTCCGCTGCCTCCCTCCCAGGGAGCAGTGGATACGGGGTTCACACCAGGAGACACAGTGATCCAGCAGGAGTCGCGACTGCGCGTCGCCGACAACACGGGTGCGAAGGAAGTCCTCTGCATCCGCGTTCTCGGCGGCTCGGCCCGTCGCTACGCCGGCATCGGCGACATCATCGTCTGCACGGTCAAGGACGCCATCCCCGGCGCCGGCGTGAAGAAGGGCGACGTCGTCAAGGCCGTCGTCGTCCGCACCGTCAAGGAGCGGCGCCGTCCCGACGGCTCCTACATCCGCTTCGACGAGAACGCCGCGGTGCTCATCAAGGACGGCGGTGACCCGCGCGGCACCCGCATCTTCGGCCCCGTCGGTCGCGAGCTCCGCGACAAGCGGTTCATGAAGATCATCTCGCTCGCACCGGAGGTGCTCTAGCCATGGCCGGTCTGTTCGTGAAGAAGGGCGACACCGTCCAGGTCATCGCCGGCAAGGACAAGGGCCTGAAGGGCAAGGTCATCGCGGCCGACCCCGACACCAGCCGGGTCCTCGTCGAGGGTGCCAACCGCATCAAGAAGCACACCCGGGTCACCCAGTCGGCACGCGGCTCCCAGCAGGGCGGCATCGTGACGCAGGAAGCGCCCGTGCACGTCAGCAACGTGCAGGTCGTGTGCCCGTCGTGCGGCAAGCCCAGCCGGATCGGCCACCGCCGCAGCGAGGCGGACGCCAACGGCAAGACCCACAGCGTGCGCGTCTGCAAGCGCTGCAACGGAGACATCTGATGACTGCCCCCACCACGCGTGAGATGCCGCGCCTCAAGGCGCGCTACCGCAGCGAGATCAAGCCGGCCCTGACCGAGCAGTTCTCCTACGGCAACCCGATGCAGATCCCCGGCGTCGTGAAGGTCGTCGTCAACATGGGTGTCGGCGAGGCCGCCAAGGACTCCAAGCTCATCGACGGGGCCCTGCGCGACCTGACGGCCATCACCGGCCAGAAGCCGCAGCTGCGCCGTGCGACCAAGTCGATCGCGCAGTTCAAGCTGCGCGAGGGCATGCCGATCGGCGCCAAGGTCACGCTGCGCGGCGACCGGATGTGGGAGTTCCTGGACCGCCTGGTCACCATCGCCCTGCCGCGCATCCGCGACTTCCGCGGCCTGTCGCCGAAGCAGTTCGACGGCAACGGCAACTACACGTTCGGCCTCAACGAGCAGTCGATGTTCCACGAGATCGACGTGGACAAGGTCGACCGCACCCGCGGCATGGACATCACCGTGGTCACCACGGCGACCAACGACGACGAGGGTCGCGCGCTGCTGCGGGCGCTCGGCTTCCCGTTCAAGGAGCAGTAGAGATGGCGAAGAAGGCCCTCGTCCAGAAGGCGGCCAAGAAGCCCAAGTTCGCGGTGCGCGGCTACACCCGCTGCAACCGCTGCGGCCGCCCGCGCGCCGTGTTCCGCGCCTTCGGGCTCTGCCGTATCTGCGTGCGCGAGATGGCGCACGCAGGCGAGCTCCCCGGCGTCACCAAGTCCTCCTGGTAATCCACCTCTTCGTCGCAGGCCCTCCACCGGAGGGGACCACGACGGGAAAGGCCTCAGGCCACCCATGACCATGACCGACCCGATCGCGGACATGCTGACCCGCGTGCGCAACGCCAACTCGGCGTACCACGACCGCGTGAGCATGCCGCACAGCAAGATCAAGACGCACATCGCCGAGATCCTCCAGCAGGAGGGCTACATCGCCGGCTGGAACGTCGAGGACGGTGAGAAGGGCAAGCTGCTCACCATCGACCTCAAGTACGGCCCCAACCGCGAGCGGTCCATCGCGGGCGTGCGCCGGGTGTCCAAGCCCGGTCTGCGCGTCTACGCCAAGGCCGGCAACCTGCCCAAGGTCCTCGGCGGCCTCGGCGTCGCGATCATCTCGACGTCGAGCGGCCTGCTGACCGACCGTCAGGCCAACAAGAAGGGCGTGGGTGGGGAAGTCCTCGCCTACGTCTACTAAGGAGGCCACCACATGTCCCGGATCGGCCGCCTGCCCATCCCCGTGCCCAGCGGCGTCGAGGTCATCCTCGACGGCCAGCAGGTCACGGTGAAGGGCCCCAAGGGGACGCTGATGCACACGATCAGCGACCCCATCCGCATCGAGCGGTCGGAGGACGGCACCCTGTCCGTCACCCGGCCCGACGACGAGCGCGCGAGCCGCAGCCTGCACGGGCTCACCCGCACGCTGGTCAACAACATGGTCGTGGGCGTGACCGAGGGCTACGCCAAGGCCATGGAGATCCGGGGCGTCGGCTACCGGGTCGCCGCCAAGGGCTCGGACCTCGAGTTCGCGCTCGGCTTCAGCCACCCGGTGCCCGTCGCGGCGCCGGAGGGCATCACCTTCGAGGTGCAGTCCCCGACGAAGTTCGTCGTGAAGGGCATCGACAAGCAGAAGGTGGGCGAGGTCGCCGCGAACATCCGCAAGCTGCGCAAGCCCGACCCGTACAAGGGCAAGGGCGTGCGCTACGAGGGCGAGTTCATCAAGCTCAAGGTCGGAAAGACGGGTAAGTGATGGCTGACATCTCGACGCAGCGGCGTCTGGGCCGGGCACGCCGGCACTTCCGCATCCGCAAGAAGGTGTCCGGCACCCCGGCCCGTCCCCGCCTGGTGGTCACCCGCTCCTCGCGGCACATCACCGCGCAGGTCGTGGACGACCTCGCCGGCCACACCCTGGCCAGTGCCTCCACGCTCGACGCCGGCATCCGCGGCACCGAGGGCGACAAGACCGCGCAGGCCCGCAAGGTCGGCGAGCTCGTCGCCAGCCGGGCCAAGGAGAAGGGCATCGAGACCGTCGTGTTCGACCGCGGTGGCAACGCCTACCGCGGCCGCATCGCGGCCCTCGCCGACGCCGCCCGTGAGAGCGGGTTGAACTTCTGATGATGACGAACACCGAGATGAAGAGGAACGTCTGATGCCCGGACAGCAGCGCCGAGGCGGCACGGGTGCCGGCCAGGGCGGCCGTGACGGCGGCCGTGACGGCGGCCGTGGCGGCCGTGGCGGGGCGGCTCCCGAGAAGACCCCCCACATCGAGCGGGTCGTCGCGATCAACCGCGTCGCCAAGGTCGTGAAGGGCGGTCGTCGCTTCAGCTTCACCGCTCTCGTGGTCGTGGGTGACGGCGACGGTCAGGTCGGCGTCGGCTACGGCAAGGCCAAGGAGGTGCCCGCCGCGATCGCGAAGGGCGTCGAGGAGGCCAAGAAGCACTTCTTCCGCGTGCCTCGCATCGGCCCGACCATCCCGCACCCGATCCAGGGTGAGGCGGCCGCCGGTGTCGTGCTGCTCAAGCCGGCCAGCCCGGGTACCGGCGTCATCGCCGGTGGTCCGGTGCGCGCCGTACTGGAGTGCGCCGGGATCCACGACGTGCTCAGCAAGTCGCTCGGGTCCTCCAACCCGATCAACATCGTCCACGCGACCGTGGCGGCCCTGAAGGGCCTCGTGCGTCCCGAGGAGATCGCGGCTCGCCGCGGGCTGCCCCTCGAGGACGTCGCCCCGGCCGCCATGCTCCGGGCGCGAGCTGCTGCTGCTGCCGCGGCGTCGGCTCCGACCGCCCCGGTTGGGAGCTGATCATGGGTCGTCTCAAGGTCACCCAGGTCAAGTCGGGGATCGGCGGCAAGCAGAACCAGCGCGACACGCTGCGCTCGCTCGGCCTGAAGCGGATCAACGACACGGTCGTCAAGGAGGACCGTCCCGAGATCCGCGGGATGGTCAACACCGTCACGCACCTCGTGTCGGTCGAGGAGGTCGAGTAACGCATGAGCGGGTCCCCGCTGAAGGTCCACCACCTCCGTCCGGCTCCTGGCGCCAAGACCGCCAAGACCCGGGTCGGCCGTGGTGAGGCCAGCAAGGGCAAGACCGCCGGTCGCGGTACGAAGGGCACCAAGGCCCGGTACCAGGTCCCGGCCGCCTTCGAGGGCGGGCAGATGCCGCTGCACATGCGGCTGCCCAAGCTGAAGGGCTTCAAGAACCGGTTCCGCACCGAGTACCAGGTCGTCAACCTCGACAAGATCGCCGAGCGCTTCCCTGAGGGTGGCACCGTCGGCGTCGACGAGCTGGTGGCCAAGGGCCTGGTGCGCGACAACAGCCTGGTGAAGGTCCTGGGCGGCGGCGAGCTGGCCGTCAAGCTGGACGTCACCGTGCACGCCTTCTCGGCATCCGCCAAGGAGAAGATCGCCGCTGCCGGGGGCTCCGCCACCGAGCTGTAGGACGAGCGTCACGCGGGCCGCCGCACCCCGGAGAGGGGTACGGCGGCCCGCGCCGTCCTCTCGACCACTGCGCCCTGTGCGTTAGAGTCCTGCCGACGGCTGAGCCCGTCTGACCTGCCCAGCCCGTGCACCGGTCTCCGCCGGTGCACCCGCCGCTCACAACCCGTCCCGATGCCCGGGCCGGAAGCCAGGAGGATCCGTGCTCACCGCCTTCGGCCGGGCCTTCCGGACCCCCGACCTCCGCCGGAAGCTGCTCTTCACGCTGGCGATGATCGGGGTCTACCGGCTCGGCTCGGTCGTGCCCGGCCCCGGTGTCTCCTACGTCGCGATCCAGAGCTGCCTGGACCAGGTCAAGAACAACAGCCTCTACGGCCTGGTCAACCTGTTCAGCGGCGGCGCGCTGCTCCAGCTGAGCATCTTCGCGCTCGGGATCATGCCGTACATCACGAGCTCGATCATCGTCCAGCTGCTCATCGTGGTCATCCCGCGTCTCGAGGCGCTCAAGGAGGAGGGCCAGTCCGGCCAGGCCAAGCTGACGCAGTACACCCGCTACCTCACGGTGGCGCTGGCGATCCTGCAGTCCACCGGCATCGTGGCCCTGGCCCGCTCGGGCAACCTCATCCAGGGCTGCAACCAGAAGATCATCCCGGACGACTCGCTGTTCCGGATCGTCGTGCTGGTCATCACCCTCACCGCCGGCACCGCGGTGATCATGTGGCTCGGCGAGCTGGTCACCGACCGCGGCGTGGGCAACGGCATGTCGGTGCTGATCTTCACCTCGATCATCTCGAGCATGCCCTCGCAGGGCAGCCGCATCGCCAACCAGCCGCGCGGCGGGTTCCTGCTCGCGGCGGTGATCCTGCTGGCGATCGTCGTGATCACGCTGGTCGTGTTCGTCGAGCAGGCCCAGCGCCGCATCCCCGTGCAGTACGCCAAGCGCATGATCGGGAGGCGGATGTACGGCGGGACGAGCACCTACATCCCGCTGAAGGTCAACCAGGCCGGCGTCATCCCGGTCATCTTCGCCAGCTCGCTGCTGTACCTGCCGAGCCTGCTGCGCAACGTGTGGAGCAACCCGACGTTCGTGAAGTTCGTCGACCGCTACCTCACGCGCGGTGACCACCCGCTCTACCTCGCGGTCTACTTCGGCTTGATCATCTTCTTCACGTACTTCTACGTCGCGATCACCTTCAACCCCGTCGAGGTGGCCGACAACATGAAGAAGTACGGCGGCTTCGTCCCTGGCATCCGGCCGGGGCGCGCGACCGCCGAGTACCTCGACTACATCCTGTCCCGCATCACCAGCTTCGGTGCGCTCTACCTGGGCCTGGTAGCCGTGCTGCCGCTGCTGCTGTTCAACCTCACCGCCGGTGCCAACCGCATCCCCTTCGGTGGCACCGCCGTCCTCATCGTCGTCGGCGTCGGCCTGGAGACCGTGAAGCAGATCGAGAGCCAGCTCATGCTGCGCAACTACGAAGGCTTCCTCCGCTAGTGGACGGCTGCTAGTGCGCCTCGTCCTGGTCGGGCCCCCCGGTGCGGGCAAGGGGACCCAGGCCCAGTTCATCGCAGAGCACCTCGCTGTCCCGAAGATCTCCACGGGGGACATCTTCCGGGCCAACGTCAGCCAGGGGACCCCTCTCGGGCTGCAGGCCAAGGCCTACATGGACCGCGGCGACCTGGTGCCCGATGACGTCACCATCGACATGGTCCGCAACCGGCTGGCGGAGGACGACGCGGTCGGCGGCTTCCTGCTCGACGGCTTCCCGCGCACCGTGCCGCAGGCCGAGGTGCTCGACGACATGCTCGTCGGGCTCGGCGTCAAGCTCGACGTGGTGCTCGAGCTGGTCGTCGAGGACGACGAGGTCATCCGGCGCCTCTCGGGACGCCGTACCTGTCGCACCTGCAACCACATCTGGCACGTCGACTTCGACCCGCCTGCGGTCGAGGGCGTCTGCGACCTGGACGGCGGCGAGCTGTACCAGCGCGACGACGACCAGGCCGAGACGATCGCGAACCGGCTGAACGTCTACGCCGACTCGACCGCGCCGCTGGTCAACTACTACGCCGGTCGTGGGCTGCTCATCGGCATCGACGCGACCGGTCCGGTCGACGACGTCACGCAACGGGCGATCGACGCGCTGCGTCCGCTGCAGCACGACGAGTGAGCCTGCGGCACCGCCGCCCGCGCGGCGTGACGGTCAAGACACCCGAGCAGGTGCAGAAGATGCGCCGTGCCGGACTGGTCGTGGCCGAGGGCCTCGCCCGCATGACCGAGGCCGTCAGGCCGGGCGTCACGACCGGTGAGCTCGACCGCATCGCCCGGCAGGTGCTGGCCGAGCACAACGCCACCTCGAGCTTCCTCGGGTACGGCGACCCCGGCTTCCCGGCGGTCATCTGCGCCTCCGTGGGTGCGGAGGTGGTCCACGGGATCCCGGGCGATCGCGAGCTGCGCGAGGGCGAGCTCTGCTCGATCGACTTCGGTGCGATCGTGGACGGCTGGCACGGGGACGCGGCGGTGACGGTGCCCGTGGGGGAGTGCGCGCCCGAGGTGCTGGCGCTCAACGAGGTCACCGAGGCCAGCCTCTGGGCGGCGCTGCGCGCCGTGCGGCCCGGCGGCCGGCTGTCCGACGTGGGCCATGCCGTCGAGTCGGTGGTCCGGCCGCACGGCTACGGCCTGCTCGAGGACTACACCGGTCACGGCATCGGGACCTCCATGCACGAGCCGCCCTACGTCCCCAACACCGCTCCCAAGGGGCCGGGGCAGGGGATGGCCCTGGACGTCGGCATCGTGCTGGCCGTGGAGCCGATGGCCACGCTGGGCAGCGCGGACACGGTGCTGCTCGACGACGAGTGGACGGTGGCCACCCGTGACGGCCGGCCGGCCGCGCACTGGGAGCACACCGTCGCGGTGACGCCGGACGGCCCGTGGGTGCTCACCGCGGTCGACGGGGGCGCAGCCCGGCTCTGACGCGGGTGACGGGCCTCACGAACGGGCCCGTTGGACTGCCGGCGGGCGCGTGGCGTACGATGACACGTCGGTCTGTGACCGGCGCGATCACGCATGTCGTTGTCACGTGCTCTCGGTCACCGGCTGAGGGTGAGCGGCAACACGACGTGAGCGAGCAGTGTGAACCATCCGGACGACGGTTAGCGGAGGACATGCCGAAGAAGGACGGGGCCATCGAGATCGAGGGCCGAGTGGTCGAGCCGCTCCCCAACGCGATGTTTCGCGTGGAGCTGCAGAACGGCCACAAGGTTCTGGCCCACATCAGCGGCAAGATGCGGCAGCACTACATCCGCATCCTTCCTGAGGACCGCGTGGTCGTGGAGCTCTCGCCCTACGACCTGACCCGCGGTCGCATCGTCTACCGCTACAAGTAACCCGTACGCCCTCGAGGAATAGCGAGAACCGTGAAGGTCAAGCCGAGCGTCAAGCCGATCTGCGACAAGTGCCGCGTCATTCGTCGCCACGGCCGCGTCATGGTGATCTGCTCCGTGTCCGCGCGGCACAAGCAGCGCCAGGGCTAGCTCCAGAACAGAACAAGCGCGCCCACCCTGCCGTCCCTGAGGCGGCAGGTACCCCCGGTCGGAGGCCGGGGCCCCTCCCGGGCGGGAGGGGGCGGGACGTGCACGACCTCCGCGCTACAGGAAGAGAGACACCGCCCGATGGCACGCCTCGCCGGCGTCGACCTCCCCCGCGAGAAGCGGATGGAGATCGCGCTCACGTACATCTACGGCATCGGCCGTACCCGCGCACAGCAGACGCTGGCGGAGACCGGGGTCAGCCCGGACGTCCGCGTCAAGGACCTGACCGAGGAAGACCTCGTCAAGCTGCGCGACTGGATCGACGCGAACTACAAGGTCGAGGGCGACCTGCGCCGCGAGGTGGCGCAGGACATCCGCCGCAAGATCGAGATCGGCTGCTACCAGGGCATCCGCCACCGCCGCGGTCTCCCGGTCCACGGCCAGCGCACGCACACCAACGCGCGCACCCGCAAGGGCCCGAAGAAGACCGTCGCCGGCAAGAAGAAGCCGAAGAAGTAGGAGATCGCAGATGCCTCCCAAGAGCCGCACCGCACCTGGTGGCGTGAAGAAGGTCCGCCGCAAGGAGAAGAAGAACGTCGCCCACGGGCACGCTCACATCAAGAGCACGTTCAACAACACGATCGTGTCGATCTGCGACCCGCAGGGCAACGTGATCAGCTGGGCCTCGGCCGGCCACGTCGGCTTCAAGGGCTCGCGCAAGTC
>JBAVRG010000336.1:0-2651 GCA_049694795.1 Mycobacteriales bacterium | reverse complement strand
CATTCTCGTGGGGTGGACGCGGTGTTCAAGGCGCTCGCCGACCCCACCCGGCGGAGCCTTCTCGACGAGCTCTTCCGGGAGGACGGGCAGACGTTGAGCGCCCTCGAGGAGCGCTTGCCGATGACGCGCTTCGGCGTGATGAAGCACCTCAAGCAGCTCGAGGAAGCCGGCCTGGTCGTCACCAGACGACAGGGCCGGGAGAAGCTCCACTTCCTCAACCCGGTGCCGATCCGCCTCGTCCACGACCGCTGGGTGAGCAAGTACGCCGAACCCTGGGTCGCCGCCCTGAGCGACCTCAAGACGAGGATGGAAGCCACCATGGAGAAGGTCTACGAGCTCTACATCAAGACCACGCCCGAGCGCCTGTGGGCGGCGATCACCGACCCTGAGACGCGGGCGAAATACAACTTCGGCGCCGGGGCGCAGTCCGACTGGCAGCCCGGCTCCCGCATCGAGCTCGGTTCCCCCAAGGCCGATGGGCTGCTGGGCGAGGGCGAGGTCCTCGAGGCCGACCCGCCCCGCCGCCTGGTCCACACGATGGTCGCGCTCTGGGGCGAGGACGTGCGGAGCGAGGGCAGCTCGCGGGTCACGTGGGAGATCGAGCCGGTGGGCGACTCCTGCCGCCTCACCCTCACCCACGACCAGCTCCGCGAGGGCGCGAACGAGCAGCTGTACGGCGGTTGGCCGATGATCCTGTCAGGGCTGAAGACCTGGCTGGAGACCGGCGAGCTGCTCACCACCCCCGGCTCGCTGATGTACGCCTAGGACCGGCCCTCCTCGAAGACGCGGCGCGGCACGTCGACGAGCATGGTCGTGACCTGCTCCTCGGTGACGCCCTTGTCCCGCAGATACGGCAGCACCTCGTCCTCGATGTGCAGGTAGTGCCACTGCGGCAGGAACGCCATGACGTCCGGGTCGATCCAGTCGATGTAGCAGGACGCGTCCTGCGACAGCACCATCTGCCTGGCGAACCCGCGTCGGCACAGCTCCACCACGATGTCGGCGCGGGCCTCGAAGGTGGTCTCGAGGTTGATGCCGAAGCGGTCCATGCCGAGCACGAAGCCCTGCTCCGCAAGGGATGTGAGGTGGTCGGCGTCGGTGCTGTCGCCGCTGTGACCGAGGACGACGCGACGGGGGTCGACGCCCTCCTCGTCGCACAGCACCCGCTTCACGATCAGGCCGGTCTCGGACGTCGGGTGGGTGTGCACCGTGATCGGCGTCCCCGTCCGCTGGTGCGCCCTGGCGACCGCGCGCATCACGCGCTCCACGCCCGGCGTCAACCCGTGGTGGTCGATCGCGCACTTGAGCATCCCCGCCTTCACACCCGTGCCGGCGATGCCCTCGGTGATGTCACCGGCGAACAGGTCGACCATCGGGTCGGGCACCTCCACGCCGAGCGCCGCGTTCAGCGCCGGACCGCGGTGGTGGAAGAAGAAGGGCACGTCGCCGTACGTGTAGCAGCCGGTGGCCACGACGATGTTGAGCTGCGGCACCTGCTCCGCGACCCGCTTGATCCGTGGCACGTAGCGTCCCAGCCCGACGACGGTCGGGTCGACGATCGTGCGGACCCCCTGCGCAGCGAGGGCGGTGAGCTTGGTGACCGCGTCCGCCACGCGGGCGTCCTCGTCGCCCCACTCGTCCGGGTAGTTCTGCTGCACGTCAGGAGTCAGCACGAAGACGTGCTCGTGCATGTACGTCCTGCCGAGCTCGCTGGTCGCGACGGGTCCGAGCACGGTCTCGACCTGCGGCATGCGGACTCCCTGGTACGGCGAGTGGTCCCGCGACCCTAGCCCTCCGACGGCGAGCGCCGGGGCGGCAGCAGAGGCAGCTTGGCCGGCAGCCGCAGCCCGATCCGACGGCGGGCCCGAAGCGACAGCACCACCTCCCGGTCCGCGAGCAGCGCCTCGCGGGCGCGCCGGCGCTCGGCGCGCTCGCGTTCCGCCCCTGCCATGCCTGCCGCGTGCCCCGCAACCGGCAAAGGAAGCCCGCGGCAAGCAAGGGCTCCCCCGCGTGCCACCCGGCAATTGCCCTGCGCCAGCAGCGGTCATCCGACACAGTGCGCGCATGACCTGGCACGAGACCGCCGACGTCGAGCAGTACCTCGCCGCCGCCGGCGACCTGCTCCTCCCCGACCCGGCGCGCCACACCATCGCGCTCACGGCGGTCGAGAACACCCGCGCCCATCCGGACGGGACCCGCTTCGCCTGGTGGACGGAGCCGACGGGCGAGGTCACCGGAGCGGTGTCGTGCACCCCGCCGTACCCGGTGCTGCTGGCGGTCGTGCCGGATCACGCGGTCAGCTCGCTCACCGACCTGTGGCTGCGCGAGGGGGGCGAGGTCAACGGCCCCACCGCCCTCGCCGTGCAGGTCGCGGCGGTGGCCGCGCAGCGGCACGGAGGCACGGTGCGCCTGCATCACGCCGAGCGGCTGTTCCGGCTCGGCGACCTGCTCGTCCCGGACGTCCCGGGGCGGCCCCGCCTCGCGACCAGGGCCGACGAGGCGCTGCTGCTGGCCTACTACACCGGGTTCGTGGACGAGTGCCGGCTGCCGGCCGTGCGGCTGGAGGAGAACGTCCGCGACCGGCTGTCGTTCGGAGGCATGCTGCTCTGGGAGGACGACGGCCGCCCGGTCGCGATGGCGGGGCACACCCG
>JBAVRG010000335.1:0-1678 GCA_049694795.1 Mycobacteriales bacterium | reverse complement strand
GCAGCTCCGGGACGTACTGCCACTGCGGGCTGCCCGACGGCAGCTCGTCGCTGGTGTGCTGCACCCAGACCACGGGCGTTCCGGCGGTGCGGGCCTTGTCGACCAGGCGGGCGATGTTTGCGACTACTCCGTCGCGGTCGAGGGCTTCGGCAACGACGCCGACCTGCACGTCGATGACCAGCAGGGCGGTGCCCGGGCGGTTCTCCAAGGTGGTCATGGGCTGCACCCTAGGACCGCTCCGGCAGGTGGCGCAGCAACGCTTCCGGCGCCTCCGGCTTCGTCCGCGAGTTGTCGATCCCCAGGAGGTCCTGTCGCTCGCACTCACGCATGCCGTGCTTGACGAACTCGAGCGCACCAGCAGTACGAAGAAGCGGCGCTCCCGACGGTCGAGCGACGGCGAGGAACGGGCATTAGCCTCTCTCGCGTGTCGAGGAGCCGCCTAACCGCGATCTCGGTCGCTGTGTCCCTCGCGCTCGTCGCTTTGTCCCTCCTGACCTGGCGGTGGCATGTTCGGGCGCAGGACCGCACCGTGTGCGCCCAGTTGCAACACCTTGACGGCATGACCGACCACCCTGACGTCTTGTGGGCGATACATGCAGCGGGGAGGCAGGTGGACGACCACCTCGGTCATATCGTCCGCGACGCTGAGGGCGGGAGCGGAAGTCTCGGGCTTGTAAGTGAGGACTACGACTACGTCATCACCCGCTGCGCTGGCCTGGGCTTGCCCGCCCCCCACGTCGACCCCGCAGCCAGTCGGTAGGCGTCGCTCCCCCACCGCCGGGAGGCGGCGTTACCGCGAGCCGCCGTACCTTCGGGAGGCGGCGTTCTTCGCACTGGCCGCGAATGCAATGGAGTCGAAGTGATCTTCGAGTCGCCTGACTAGCGTGCGGTCATGCTTAGAGCCTGCGGGGCCGCCGTGATCGTCACAGCCCTTCTGGTGTCGGGGTGCGGCCAACGTCCGAGCTTTCGGCTCCCCGATCGTTCGGATCCTGCGGTGAAGGCTGAGGAAGCGCGGGTAGCAGCGGTGCTTGAGCAGGATCGGAGCGGTGCAATCAGCGGTACCCGCGGCGTGGCAGTGGGAGGTGTCTGTGCTGTGCGCCTCCTGCGTGACCACGGCACAACCGACTACATCTACGCCACATGCGATGGTCCCGGTGGCGGCACTTCCGGCCCGATGGTGCTCAAGGGCACGACCATCCAGCTACCGCGGGAAGGCGGCGACAACTACCCAGCAAGCATCGACGCCCTGTTCCCCGCAGACATCGCCAAGGCCTTGAAAGCTGACGCCGACAGGTACAAGCCGTAGTTGCCGATTCCGAGCACGAGGTTCTGGCTCTGGTCACTCAGCCTGGCGACGTCGCGGCGCCCCCGCTGGCAGGCCCAAGGGCCAATCGCCACGGCGGAGAAGGGCCGCTACCCGAGGGGTGGGGAAGGCCGCTCCACGCCTGAGAGCAGGCGGTCTGCACCTCGTCGGCAGTCCGAGGACTACCCGTGGAGGACCGCTCCCAGGAGCGAGTAAGAGAGCGGCAGAACCACGAACAGCGACAGAGCTGTCAACGGCGGCTGAAAACTGACCCCCCTTCGGCATCTGAAAGTTGACCCCCTCAGTCGTTGTCGTTGGTCTTGTTGGCTGTCGGGACGCGGCCGAGGTCGCGGTCTTTGAGGCGGTAGCTGTCGC
>JBAVRG010000334.1:0-6029 GCA_049694795.1 Mycobacteriales bacterium | reverse complement strand
TGACAAAGCCCCGCACCCGACGTACCGTCGTCGTACACGTGAGAGGAGGTGGTTCCCGACTTGAGTACCGACGGGACTCGTGAGGTGGCTGTCCGCTAGGACGCCAGACCGCTCGCCGGGATGGCGTACGGCGAATCCACTGACAGGCACCCGACCCCTGGGCGCCGGCCTTGTCCAGCCGGCCCTCCTCTGACCGGTCCAACCCCCGGCAGGCGAGGAAGCGCCCAGGGGTCCGCCTGTGTCCGGACCTATGCCGCCAACCACCCGAGCGGCGAAAACCGGTGCACAGCGCACACCCGCCCGACCAGCCGGCAGCGGGGGCATGGCCCGCGAGGACTACCCCCTACCCACCCGTCCAGGGGATGTTGACGCGCGGCCCTTACCGAGTCGGGCCAGCAGCACGACACAGAGGGAGCCCAGCACCACCCGACCCTCTGGAGACCGACCCATGGCTCAGCACGCTGCTCCCCGTCGCCGGCGCCGTGCAGGCGCCGTTCCCACCACCACCGCCGCGGTCGTCGGGGCCGTCGCCCTGATCGGTGCCGGCACCTTCGCCGCCTGGACGTCGACGGCCGGCGGCACCACCGGCACCTACTCGGCCGCCACGGTGACCGCCAGCGACACCGACACCAACGGCACGACGTTCAGCAGCGCGATCTCCAACCTGCTGCCGGGCGACTACGCCTACCGCTACCGCACGCTGAGCAACACCGGCTCGGTGAGCCAGACCTTCACCGGTGCCGTGAGCGGCTCCGGGGCCCTCGCCGGCGCCGGGGGCCTCACCATCGCGGTCGACAGCTGCTCGGTCGCGTGGACCACCGTCGCCGGGGTCAGCACCTGCGTCGGCACGACCACGCCGGTGCTCGCGACCGCGGGCGTGTCCACCAGCCCGGCCATCAGCTACGGCAGCCTGGCCGCCAGCGGTGCGCTGAACCTGCGCTACACCTTCGCGCTGCCGAGCGGCGCGAACCAGGCCACCTTCCAGGGCACCTCCGGCACCGTCACGGTCGCCATCACCGGCGCCACCGGCGCGGCCGGTGACCGCACCGCCGGCTAGCTCGCATGACAGGGCGCGCGCCTCGGTGCCGCCGGGACTCCCGGCGTCACCGAGGCGTGCCCCTGCACGTCGTGGTCGTGCTCGTCCTCGCCAGCGCGACCCTCGGCGCGCGGCTCGGCCCCGGCGTCAGCGCCGCCTTCACCTCGAGCAGCACCAAGAGCACCGGAACGCTGTCCTTCGCCTCCCTGACCGCGAGCTTCGCCACCGGCACCGACGACCTCGGAGCCGCCGGCGGAGTGGGCGGGTCGTCGTACACGATGACGGTGACCGGGCTGACGCTCGGGCTCAGCACGCACCGCTTCACGACCCTCACGAACACCGGTTCGGTGACCGAGACCATCACCGGCACGGTGAGCGCGGCGGTCAGCGCGGGCAGCTTCACCGTCGCGGTGGACGCCTGCAGCCAGGCCTGGTCGCTCGGGGTCTGCGGCGGCACCACCACCGCGCTGCTCGCCGCCACCACCATGCCGGCCGCGGTGAGCTACGGCAGCCTCGCGGTCAGCGGGGTGCGCTACCTGCGCTACACGTTCACCTCCACCAGCGCGCTCTCGACCGCCACGGTCACCGCGAGCGCCGTCCCCCAGGGCACCGGAACCGGGAACAGGACCGCCGGATGAGACTCCTGAAGGCACTGCCCGCACTGCTGCTGCTCGCGCTCACCGCCCTGGTCGTCCTCGGCCACGTGCGGCTGCAGCCGGTGCTGACCGGGTCGATGGCGCCCCGCTACCCCGCCGGGACGCTGGTCGCGGTCACCCCGGTGCGCGCCGAGGACCTGCACGTCGGCGAGATCGTGATGTTCGTGCCGCCCAGGCCGTACCGCACCCCCACCGGCGGTCCGGTCATGCACCGGATCGTGAGCATGGAGCGGGTGCACGGCCGGCTGCAGCTGCGCACCAAGGGCGACGCGAACGCCGTCAAGGACCCGTGGATCGTGGACGCCTCCGCGGGCGGCCTCACCCGGCTGCGCTGGGGCTCGGTGACCGCCGGGCGCGCGGTCGCGATGGTGCGGCACAGCCTGTCGGGGCCGGCGGTGCTCCTCTGGCCGGGCCTGCTGCTGCTCTGGTTCGTCACCCGGCAACGGCCGGTCCGGCGCTACACCCCCCGGCACGCCGCCTGAAAAAGCGGTACAAAACAGCACGAACTCCCCCTCCCAGCCCTCGCCCAGAGGTGAATCTTTGCTGTCGCGTCGGTTGTGGCGACAATGTCACGTGACCCAGTACACGCGCCTGACCGAGGCGCTGTTCGGTCTGCAGCTCGACCCGCGGATCCGCGCGGTCCGGCTCGCAGGCACTCTCTACACCCTCGGCGCGGCGACCCTGCTCGCCAGCGACAGCTTCCTGCCCGCACCGGTGCACCACGACGCTGTCCTCGTCGTGGCCCTGATCGCCCTCGTCAGCACGGTGGTGCTGCTCGCACTCCCCTGGCGCAGCTTCCCGCAGTGGACGACGGCGCTGCCGCTGGTGTGGGGCGTGGCGATGATCGCGGCGGTCGGCGCCTGGGGCGGCGCGCTGTCGCACTTCACGGTCTTCTACGGCCTCGCCAGCCTGTACGTCGGACTCACCCAGCAGCGCGGCTCGTGGGTGTGGTTCGCCCCCCTGACCCTGACCTCGGTGGCGGTAGCCCTGCTGGGAGCCGAGCCGACCAACAGAGCCGTCGACCTGGTCGGCGCAGCCGCCCTGGCAGTCGTCCTCGGCGAGGTCCTCGCCGGTGCGATGACCCGGAGCACGCAGGCCGGCCGGAGCACCAAGGCGCTGCTGGAGGGCGTGACCGGGCTGCACAGCGCGCAGAACGAGCTCACCGCGGCGGACGCCGTCGCCGGCATGGCGCACGAGCTGCTGCAGGCCGACGGCGTGATCGTGCTGCTCGCCGCCACCCGTGGCTCGCAGCTCTACGTCAACCGCGGCCAGCGCGGCATCGAGGCTCCGCTCGGCACCCTGGTGGTGGACACCACGGGCCGGCACGCCGTCAACCTGGCGGTGACGAAGGGCCGCCCGCTGCTGGTGGCGCAGGCCCACCACTCCCCGCTGCTCGCGCAGTCCGTCATCGCCCGCATGGGCTGGGCGTCGGTGCTGTTCGTGCCGGTGCCCGGCGAGGGCAACCACCTGGGCTGCGTCGTCGTCGGCTGGAACACCACCAAGGAGCGCCTCACCCGGGCCGACGACCAGGTCGTGGCGCTGCTCGGCGACCACGCGGGTCCGCTGCTGGACCGGCTGCGCAACGTGCACGTGCTGGAGCGGCAGGCCCGCACCGACCCGCTGACCGGGCTGGCGAACCGGCGCACCTTCCTCGAGGCGCTCGACCGGCTGCGCCCGGGCGGGGCGGTGGTGTTCCTGGACCTCGACCACTTCAAGGTCCTCAACGACACCCAGGGGCACCAGGCCGGCGACGAGGTGCTGGCCCGGTTCGCGATCGCGCTGCGCGCGAGCGTCCGCGACGGCGACTGCGCAGCCCGGTACGGCGGGGAGGAGTTCGCCCTGGTGCTGCCGTCGGCGGCCGCGGCTGACATGTCCGAGGCCGCGACGGTGGTGATCGACCGGCTGCGCGAGCGCTGGGACGGGCCGGTGACGTTCAGCGTCGGGATCGCGGTGCACCGCGCCGGCGACCCGACGTCGACGACCCTGGCCCGCGCCGACGCGGCGCTCTACGCCGCCAAGGCCGGGGGCCGCAACACGCTGGTGTTCGCGTAGCTGCGCCGACCAGGGACGCGCTTACGAGTGGATCGCGCGCTTGCGAGCCGGCGGCCGGGTGCGGCGCGGCGACCGCAGCCTGGGGCGGGTGAGCCGCACCCGCAGGACCCGCTCGGAGTGGGTCGCCTCGCGCAGGTCGCGGACCCGCCCGGCGAGCAGCTGCTCGAGCGACACGACGGCGACCGCCCGGGACGGGTCCGCCCGGTCGGTGACCACCAGCCGGGTCAGCCCCGAGCTCGCCATCGCCAGCGCCGCCTGCCGCAGCGTGTCGTTCCCGTGCGCGCAGACCGGGTCCGGGCGGGCGACCGACAGCAAGGGCTGCCCCCCGGCCCCGCTCTCGAGGGCTGCGGCCAGGGCGTTCTGGCTGACGACCGCCAGCAGCACCCCGTCGTCGTCCACCACCGGGTAGAGCCGCTGCGCCAGCGCGTCCGGCGCAGCCGCGACCAGCCGCGCCGCGTCCTGCACCGTCAGGCTGCTGGCGAGCTCGACCAGGCGCGGCTCGGTGACCTCGTCCACGAACAGCGTCTCCAGCGGGTCGACGTCGTACTCGCGGGTGAGGTGGTAGCCACGGCGGGCGATCTTCTCGGTGAGGACCGAGCGGCGCAGCAGCAGCACCGAGACGCCGTACGCCACGCCGGTGCCGATGATGAGCGGGAGGACCGCGTCGAAGCGGCCGGTGAGCTCCACCGCGAAGACGACCCCGGTGAACGGTGAGCGCATGACGCCGCCGAGCACCCCGGCGAGCCCGACCAGCGGCCAGAAGCCGGCGCCGACGTGCGGCAGGACCTGCGCCTCGAGGGCGCCCAGCGCGCCCCCGATCATGAACATCGGGGCCAGCACGCCGCCGGAGGTCCCGGAGCCCAGCGACAGCGACCAGATCAGCGTCTTGACGACCAGGATCCCGCAGACCAGCCCGATCCCGATGCTCCCGGTCAGCTCCGCGCCGATGACGTCGTAGCCGACCCCGAGCGACTGGGGCACGACCAGGCCACCGAGCCCGATGACCACGCCGCCCACCGCGGGCCACCACATCCAGTGCACGGGCAGCCGGCTGAACAGGTCCTCGGCGGCGTAGACCAGGGAGGTCGCCAGGACGGCCAGCAACGCGGACAGCACTCCCGACACGACGCAGCACAGGTAGGCCCCGGTCGAGAGCGCGAAGACCGCGTGCGTGGGGAACACCACGGCCGTGCCCAGCAGCGGGTGGCGCAGCACCGCCGCGACGCTGACAGCCCCCGCGACGGGCACGAGGCTGCGCGGCCGCCACTCGAACAGCAGCAGCTCCACCGCGAGCAGCAGCGCCGCGAGCGGGGCGTTGAAGGTCGCTGCCATGCCGGCTGCCGCTCCGGACACCAGCAGGGTCTTGCGCTCGTCCGCGGTGAGGTGCAGCAGCTGCGCGAACAGCGAGCCGACCGCTCCCCCCGTCATGATGATCGGCCCCTCCGCCCCGAACGGCCCGCCGGTGCCGATCGCGACCGCTGCCGAGACCGGCTTGAGCACGGCGACCCGGGGGGCGACCTTGCTGCCGTTCATGAGGATCGACTCGATGGCCTCCGGCATGCCGTGGCCGCGGATCTTCTCCGAGCCGTAGCGCGCGAGGAGCCCGACGACCAGGCCGCCGGCGACGGGGGCCAGCAGCAGCAACCACCAGCTGTGGTGCGCCCTGCCGGGCGCGACGAGCGCGGTCGCCCAGCGGTGGTAGAAGACGGCGTTGGTGATGAGGCCGATGAGCTTCAGCAGCGCCCAGGCGAGCCCGGCGCCCGCGGCACCGACCGGGAGCGCGAGCGCCGCCACGAGCAGCATCCGTGGCGTCGCGGTGAAGTCGCCGAGGTGGTCCACGTCCCGCAGACCGCTCCGGTCCTGGCCGCCGTTCAGCACCCACACCCCTTCGTATCGTCTTGCGATAGAGATGAAAGGTAGCGGAGCTGATCGGCGGTGCACCGGGCGGGGGCGCCAGCGGCTCCGCCACCATGGGGGGATGCCACGGCTCCCCACGGACGAGGACTACGCGCGGCTGCTCGCGTTCCGCACCCGGCTGCGGGAGTTCGACCGCTGGAGCCGGGAGCGCGCCGAGTCCCAGGGCCTGACGTCCGCCCAGCACCAGCTGCTGCTGGCGATCCGGGGGCACGCCGACAAGCGCGGCCCGACGATCGGCGAGGTGGCGCAGCACCTGCTCGTCCGGCACCACACCGCGGTCGGGCTCGTCGACCGCGCCCAGGCCCTCGGGCTGGTGGAGCGCGCCGGTGACGACCACGACCACCGGGTGGTCCGGCTGGTGCTGACCA
>JBAVRG010000333.1:0-6415 GCA_049694795.1 Mycobacteriales bacterium | reverse complement strand
GCCTCTGGGAGTCGGCTGCGGCGGTGCGGGCGTTCAGCCACGGACCGGCGCACGCCCGGGTGGTCGAGCAGACCCCGCGTGCGGGCTGGTACGCCGAGGAGCTGTTCGCGCGGTTCGCGGTCGTCGGCTCCGAGGGCACCCTCGATGGCGAGGACCCGCTCGCGTGACCCCGGTGCTCGTCGAGTGGGACCGCGCGACGCTGTCCGCCCGCGCCGACGACGTCCTGGACGTCTACGCGGAGGCCATGGAGGTGCCGCGCGCCACCGCCCGCAGCCGGCGCAGCGTGCTGAACGGTCACCTCGACCGCCCGGGGCTGAGCGCGGTCGCCGCGCTCGACGGGGACCGGCTGGTCGCCATCGCGTACGGCTACCTCGGCGCCCCCGGCCAGTGGTGGCACGACCACGTGCGCGCGGCGATGGACCCGGCGCTCGCCGAGAGCTGGCTGCGGTACGCCTTCGAGGTCTGCGAGCTGCACGTCCGCCCCGCCTACCAGGGCACCGGCCTGGGCCGCGCGGTCCTCGCCGCGCTGCTGGCCACCACCAGCGCCGACACCGCCGTCCTCACGACCCCCGACCGCGAGACCCGGGCGCGGCGCTTCTACCGGATCGGCGGCTGGGTCGACCTGGTGCGCGACCTGCGGTTCCCCGGCGACCCGCGCGGCTTCGCCGTGCTGGGCCTGGAGCTGTGAGCCGCCACCGGGACGACCGGGTGGTCGTGGTGGGCGCGGGGCACAACGGGCTGGTCGCGGCCTGCTACCTGGCCCGGGCCGGCCTGGACGTCGAGGTCGTGGAGCGCGACACGGTCGTCGGCGGGGCGGTCAGCACCGTCGAGCGCTGGCCGGGCTACCGCGTCGACCGCGGGTCGAGCGCGCACATCATGGTCCGGCACACCGGGATCGTGGAGGACCTCGACCTGGCCCGCTTCGGCCTGGAGTACCAGGACCTCGACCCCTGGGGCTTCGCGCCTCTCGACGACGGCGACCTCACCTTCCACGTCGACCTCGACCGCACCTGCGCGTCCGTCGAGCAGGTCTGCGGCAGCAAGGACGCGGACGCCTACCACCGCTTCGTCACCGACTGGTCGGCGCGCAACCTGCGGGTCTTCGAGGCCTTCCAGGGACCGCCCACCCCGGGCCGGCTCGGGAGGGCAATGTGGGGTGCGGGCAAGGGGACCGGGCTCGACGGCCTCGAGCTGTCGCGGCAGTTCCTCACCAGCGGCGACAGCCTGCTCGACGAGCACTTCGACGACGAGCGGCTGAAGACCGCGCTCGCCTGGCTCGGAGCGCAGTCCGGACCGCCCACGCACGAGCCGGCCACCGCAGACCTGGTCGGCTGGAACACCGTCATGCACCTGCGACCGCCAGGGCACCCCAAGGGCGGCAGCGGCATGCTCAGCCAGGCCCTCGCCGCGCGCCTCGCCTCGTACGGCGGGAAGCTGCGCCTCGGGGACGGCGCCGCGGCCGTGACGACGACCGGCGACCGCGTCACGGGGGTGCTGACCTCGTCGGGGGAGCACCTGCCGGCCGGCACGGTGGTCGGCGCCTGCCACGTCCTCACGACGCTGGAGCTGCTCGGGAACGACGCGCTGCTGCACCGGGCCCGCCGGACCGTGCGGGTCGGCAACGGCATCGGGATGGTCGTGCGGCTCGCCACGAACGACCTGCCGCGCTACCCCACGGCGACCCCCGAGACCTACCGCGCCCTGCAGCTGCTCGCCCCGTCACGGCAGGCCCTGCGCCGGGCGCACGGCGAGTGGAGCGCCGGCCTGCCCCCCACGGAGCCGGCCGCTCTCGCGATGACGTTCAGCGCGTTCGACGACACCCTCGCGCCGGCCGGCAAGCACACCGTCACGGTCTGGGGCCAGTGGCACCCGTGGGAGCTTGCCAACGGCGAGACCTGGGAGGGCATCGGCGCCCGCGAGGCCGACAAGCTGGTGGCCGCGGTCGAGCGGTACGCCCCGGGCTTCGCCGCGTCGGTGGAGCACGTGCACGTGCAGACCCCGGTGGACCTGGAGCGCGAGCTCGGTCTGCGGCAGGGTCAGGTCATGCACGTCGACATGGGCTTCGACCAGATGTTCCTGTGGCGGCCGCTGCCCGAGCTCGCCCGCTACCGGGTGCCCGGCGCCCGTGGCCTCTACCTGTGCGGCGCCTCCACCCACCCCGGGGGCGGCGTCTTCGGGGCCAGCGGCCGCTCGGCCGCTCGCACCGTGCTGTCCGACCGCTCCCGATGGAGGTCCTTGCGTGCCTGAGCTCTACGAAGTGCTGCTGGTGGACGACGGCAGCCGCTGGCACGCCGGCTGGCTGGTGGACGACGACAGCGAGACCGACGTGCTGCTGGCCGCCCAGGGCAAGGTGCTGCTGTTCGGCAGCCGCGCGGCGCTCGAGCACCACGCCCAGGAGCGCGGCCTGCTGCTGCACGACGACCTGCCCGACGAGATCGACCTGGACCTCGGTGGCTGGTTGTCGACCGGCTCCCCGCTTCCCGACACCGGCGAGGTCTCCGAGCTGTGGCACCTGCTCTACGACGACCCGGTGGCCGGCCGTGCGCTCGCGGGCGAGGAGCTCGGAGAGGCCTACGACGACCTGGTCGAGGAGGTCGACGGCTGGTTCGACCTGCACGGTGGGCAGGCACGCGCGGCGCTCGCGGACGCGGTCGGACGGCTGCGGAAGGTGTTCCGGGTGGTGTGATCTCGATCATGCCGAGCGTCGAGAACGCACCGGTATGGCGCACGTCACGCAGGTTCGGGAGGTTCTCAACGGCACCGAGTGCCGAAAGTAGGGGTGCACCGCCCAACACCCCTGGAGAGCGCCATGACCTCGACCACGCTCGACTCCCTTCCCGAGCTGCAGGGCCCCGCACTCGTCTGCGAGCTGCCGCCGGCCGCCTCGCGCGCCTCGCTGCTGACCCGACTGCGCCAGGACCTCACGGTCCGCCGCGAGCGCCGCGCCTTCGAGCGGGCCATCCGAGTCGCCGGTCCGACCGAGCAGGGTGACCTGCTCGCCCTGGTCCGCCGCTCCTGATCTCCGGGTCGGCACCGCCGACCTCCAGCGGGGACCTCCACGGCCGGCTCTAGTGTCGGCGCGTGCCGACCGCCCTGGCAGGGCTCACCGTCCTGCTGCAGATCGCCTACCCGCTGGTCGGCGGTCACCCACGCGACCTCCTGACGGTCGCCACCGTCGCGGTGCTCTTCGCCGCCTCGGTCACGCACGCCCTGCGGCACCGTGGCGGGCGGTGGACCGCCGCCTTCCTCGCGGTCACCGTCGGGGGCGGCCTGCTGGTCGAGGCCGTCGGGGTCGCCACCGGCTTCCCGTTCGGCAGCTACGCCTACACCGGCTCGCTCGGCCCGAAGCTGCTCGCCGTCCCTGTCGTGGTCCCCCTGGCCTGGGCGATGTTCGCCTACCCCGCCCTCGTCGCCGGCGCCCGACTGGGTCACCGGCTGGTCGCCGGGGCCTTCGCGCTGGCCTCCTGGGACCTGTTCCTCGACCCCCAGATGGTGGCGGCCGGGCACTGGCACTGGCACGACAGCGGCCCCGCGCTGAACGGCGTCCCGCTGCAGAACCACCTCGCCTGGCTCGCGGTCGCGCTCGTCATGGCAGCGCTCCTCCCCCTCGCCCCCGCCGACGACGACAGGGTGCCCCTCGGGCTCCTGGTCTGGACCTGGGCCTCCTCGGTGCTGGCCAACCTCGTCTTCTTCCACCGGCCCGCGGTCGCGCTGGCCGGCGGGCTCGCGATGGGCGTGGTCGCCGTACCGGTGCTGCGCAGGCGGAGCTGGACGTGAGGTGGCTGCTGTGGGCACTGGCCGCCCACACCTGGCTCAACACCCGGCTGCTGCGCCGCCCGGCGCCGCACCCGTTGTCGGTGCGCACCAGCGTCCTGCTCCCGGTGCGCGACGAGGCCGCCCGGGTCGAGCCCTGCCTGCGCGCGCTGCTCGCTCAGGAGGGGCCGCTGGAGCTGCTCGTCCTGGACGACGGCTCGACCGACGGGACCCTCGAGCTGGTACGGCGGGTGCTGGCGGGCGACCCCAGGGCGCGGGTGCTCCAGGGCGCCCCGCTGCCGACCGGCTGGCTCGGCAAGCCGCACGCCTGCCAGCAGCTCGCTGACGCGGCGGACCCCGGCAGCGAGGTGCTCGTCTTCGTCGACGCCGACGTGGTCCTCGCCGACGGCGCGCTCGGGGCGACCGTCGGGTGCCTGGACGACCTCGGCCTGGACCTGGTCTCGCCGTACCCCAGGCAGAGCGCGCCGGGAGCGACCCGGCTGGTGCAGCCGCTGCTGCAGTGGTCATGGCTGACGTTCCTGCCCCTGCGCCTGGCGGAGCGGAGCACCCGGCCGTCGCTGTCCGCCGCGAACGGGCAGCTGCTGGCGGTCCGCCGGACGGCCTACGACCGCGCGGGCGGCCACGCCGCGGTCCGGGACCAGGTCGTCGAGGACGTCGCGCTGCTGCGCGCCGTGAAGCGCGCCGGCGGACGGGGCGTCGTCGTGGACGGCACCGGGCTCGCGAGCTGCACGATGTACGGCTCCTGGGGCGAGCTCGCCGACGGCTACGGCAAGTCGTTGCACACCGTGCCCCCGGCGGTGCCGGCGCTGCTGACCGCGCTCTACCTGCTGCCGCTGCTCGGGCGGCACCGGCGCAGCGCCTTCGCGGCGGGCGTGGCCGGTCGGGTGCTCGCAGCCCGGCGGACCGGTGGCCGCCCGCTCGACGCCCTGGCGCACCCCGTCTCGGTCGCGTCCGTGGTGGCGCTGTGGGTGCGGGCCAGGGTCACCCACCGGCGCGGGACGCAGACGTGGAAGGGCCGTCCGCTGTGAGCTCCGGTGCGAGCAGGGTCGTGGTCGTCGGGGCCGGGGTCGGCGGCCTCGCCGTCGCCGCTCGGCTGGCCTGCCTCGGGCACGCCGTGACGCTGGTCGAGGCCGCCGACACCGTCGGCGGCAAGCTGGGGACCCTGGAGTACGCCGGGTTCCGCTTCGACACCGGCCCGTCGCTGCTCACCATGCCCGCGGTGTTCGAGGAGCTGTTCGCGACGACCGGTGGCTGGCCGGCGGGCCTGGAGCTGGAGCGGCTCGACCCGATCGCCCGCTACCGGTTCGCCGACGGCAGCACCTTCTGCACGGGGGCCGGGGTCTTCGAGGAGCTGGAGGCGTGGAGCCCCGGGAGCGCCGCGGACTGGCGCGCCTTCCTCGACCGGGCGGAGCGGATCTGGCGGGCGAGCAAGGCGCCGTTCCTGGAGTCGGCGCTGCACGGGTCGCGCAGCCTGGCAGCCCTCACCCTCAAGCACCCCGGGGACCTCGCGACCCTTGCGCCCGGGAGGTCGCTGCGCGACCTGGGCCGGCGGCACCTGCGCGACCCCCGGCTGCGGATGGTGCTGGACCGCTACGCGACCTACACCGGGTCGGACCCGCGCCGCGCCCCCGCGGCGCTGGCCGCGATCCCGTGGGTCGAGCACGCCTTCGGTGGCTGGTACGTGCAGGGAGGCCTGCGACGCCTCGCCGACGTGCTGCTCACGCGCTGCCTGGAGGTCGGCGTCGAGGTCCGCACCGGGACCCGCGTCACACGCGTCCTCGTGCAGGGCCGGGTCACGGGGGTGCAGCTGGCGGACGGCCGGACCCTGCCCGCCGACGTGGTGGTCGCCAACGCCGACGCAGCGCACCTGTACGGCGAGCTGGTGCGCTGCCCCTCCGCCGAGCGCCGGCTGGCACGGGCGACGCCCTCGCTGTCGGGCTTCGTGCTGCTCCTGGCACTCCGTGGCCGGTCCGAGGGTCGCGCCCACCACGAGGTGCTCTTCCCCACCGACTACGACGCGGAGTTCGACGCCGTCTTCGGCGACCCCGCACGGCCGGTGCCCGACCCGACGCTCTACGTCAGCGTCCCGCCCGACGGCGCCCCGGACGGGCACGAGGCGTGGTTCGTGCTCGTCAACGCCCCTCGGGACGGCCAGGGCCGGGGGGCCGTGGACTGGCGCGCGCCGGGGGCCCGCGAGGCCTACGCGGAGCACCTGCTGGACCGCCTGGCCGCCCGCGGCCTCCCGGTGCGCGACCGGGTGGTGTGGCAGCAGGCGCTCTCCCCGGCCGACCTGGCGGACCGCACCGGCGCCGTGGGCGGCGCCATCTACGGGACCTCCAGCAACGGCGCCACCGCGGCCTTCCTCCGGCCCGCGAACCGCTCCCCCGTGCCGGGCCTGTTCCTCGTCGGAGGGTCCTCGCACCCGGGCGGCGGCCTGCCGCTGGTGGCGCTGTCCGCCCGGATCGTCAGCGGGCTGGTGGGGTCGGCCTGACGGCAGTCAGCGCGCCCGGCGCACGACGACGTGACCGGCCGTGGCGCCGGCGATGCACAGCGCGGCGAGTGCGACAGCGCCCATCGGGAGGCCGGCGGGACCGGAGTCGCCGGAGCGCACCCCGTCGAGCGCGGGCGCGGGGGCCAGGTG
>JBAVRG010000332.1:0-18333 GCA_049694795.1 Mycobacteriales bacterium | reverse complement strand
GGGGCACGAGTTTGCACCCCGCTCCGCGCGTGACGTAGTGTGGTCTCACCGACGCGGGGTGGAGCAGCTCGGTAGCTCGCTGGGCTCATAACCCAGAGGTCGCAGGTTCAAATCCTGCCCCCGCTACACATTTGGTTCGGGAAACCGGACGAAACGCACGAAGCCCTTCACTCCGGTGGGGGGCTTTGTGCGTTTCTGGGTCTCACGGATACCGGACACCGGCGACAGCGCTCCTGAGAACTCGCTGAGGGCCGCCCTTCGCAAAGCACATGTCCCGGCAATCCCACGGGCGCTCATCCACCCAGCCGGGCTGATTGAGTCGCCCCGGGATTGATGGAGGCGCTGCCCTGCCCCGGGTTCCGTGGGGTCGAGATCCTGGATCCTCATGCCACGGTGGTTGATTGACTGCGCTCGAACGGTATCGGCGAGAGCATGCCGAGCTGGCTGTGTCGTCGACGCCGGTTGTGCCAGATCTCGAGGTAGTCGAAGATCGCGTTGGCGAGCTCGACCCTCGTCTTCGTGTCCAGCAGCTCTACCTGAATGCGAGACCAGAAGGACTCGATCATGGAGTTGTCGTAGCAGTCGCCGACGCTGCCCATCGACGGCACTAGGTGTCTCGGGTCGATACAACTAGGCCCGAGTCTCTCGCGCGCTCGGCGCTGGGGCCGTAGCCCGCACGTTTCAAGGGCGCCGGCGATGTGCCGGGGCACGCCGAGTGCCAGCTGCTGCTCCGCCGTGCCAGCCGCCGACCTGCCGACTCGGGCGCCAGGTGCAGCCGTCCTCACCGACGGTCGGTGCAGGCGGACCCCGTTGGCTGCCGCGCAGGGTGTCCGGGAGTGGCCTCGTCTGCCATGCTCGAGGTGACCGAGAGCGGAATGGGGCCATGCCTGCTTTCGACCTTGAAGCGGATGCTCGTGGCGACGCCCGCGAGGCGACGACGGGACTTGGGCGCTCGGAACTCGGGATCGTGCTGGCCACAGTCTGGTTGGCTGGTGCCGCTGCTCTCGACGTCCTCACGATCCCGCACGTCACGCTGGCCGCGCTGTTCGCCGTCGCGCCGCTGATCGCATGCGCGCTGCTGCCGCCAGCAGGGACGGCCCTGTTCGCCGCGGTAGCGGTCATGCTCACCGCGGGGTCCGGGCAGTGGCACGGCATCTGGGGAACCTCCCAGCAGACCGTGCGCATCCTCGACGTCACCGTCGTTGGGGTATTCGCCGTGCTGGTCTCCACGGTCCGCGCGGGCCGAGAGGGCCGATACGCCCGCGCCATCGCGGACGTGGAGGCAGCCCGGCGCGCTGCCCACGAGGCGGGCGCGCAGTTCACAGCTGCCTTTGAGCGCGCGCCGGTGGGCATGCTGCTCGTCGACGCTCAGGGAAGCGTCATCGAGGTGAACCAGGCGTTCCGCGCCCTGAGCGGCTACTCCGGACCGGACCTGCTCGGGTCGACGTGGGAGCTGTTGAAGGACCCGTTCGAAGACGACGACAGGGCGGTGGACTTCGGACGCCTGGTCCACGGCGGTGACGCGGGCAGCGGGCGTGAGCGCCGCCTGCGCCTGGCCGACGGCAGCACGCGATGGGTGTCGGTGAGCATCGCGGCACTCGAACGGGCTGACGGTCCGTTCGCGGTCGTGCACGTGCAGGACGTCGATGACCGGAAAACCTATGAGGGCCGCCTTCAGGTCCTTGCCGACCACGATCCGCTCACCGGCGTGTTCAACCGACGCCGGTTCCACGAGGAGCTGGAGCACCAGCTCGCGCTGGATGCCCGCTCTGGCGGCAGCAGTGCGGTCGTGCTCCTTGACCTCGACAACTTCAAGTACATCAACGACACGCTCGGCCATCAGGTGGGCGACCACCTCATTCAGACAGTGGCTCACGCGCTGCGCTCGCGCCTGCGCGAGACAGACGTGCTCGGGCGCCTGGGCGGTGACGAGTTCTGTGCGCTCCTACCCGGCGTCGACGAGGCGGCAGCGCAGGTGGCCACGGCGGCCCTCATCTCGGCCGTCGGCGGGGCTGAGATTCAGCACGACGAGCAGCGAGTCCGCAGCACGGGAAGTGCCGGGATCTACGTCAGCCGGGGCGATCTGGCGGACGCGCACACGGTGCTGGCCAGCGCCGACATGGCCATGTACGCCGCGAAGGACGCGGGCCGCGACACCTTCGTCGTCTACGACCCCTCGGCCGGGTACGTCGAGCGGGCCCGCGCACGGTTCCTCTGGATCGACCAGATCCGACACGCCCTCGACCACGACGAGTTCACGTTGCACGCTCAGCCGATTCTCGACCTTGCTACCGACACCGTCACCGGTTACGAGCTGCTGCTCCGCATGCGGGTCGATGGGCGACTCGTCCACCCGGACAGCTTCCTGCCCGTCGCCGAACGCCATGGCCTGGCCAACGCCATCGACCGCAAGGTCGTCGCTCAGGGCATCCGCCTGGCTGCTGGGCATCCCGATGCGGCAGCGCTGCGGTGGGAGATCAACCTGTCCGCTGACTCGCTCAGCGACCCTCGGATCCCTGAGCTCATTGAGCTGGCACTGGGCTCCACCGGACTGCCGCCGGCGTCGTTGGTCTTCGAGATCACGGAGAGCGCCGCCATCACCAACCTGGAGGAGGTCCAGCAGTTCGCGACCCGGCTCACCGACCTGGGGTGCCGGTTCGCTCTTGACGACTTCGGAGCCGGGTACGGCTCCTTCTACTACCTCAAGCACCTGCCCTTCGAGTACCTCAAGATCGACGGTGAGTTCGTCCGGCATCTCACGACCAGTGAGACCGACCGGGTCATCGTCGAAGCGATCGTCGGCACGGCGCAGCGCCTGGGCAAGCAGACCATCGCCGAGTACGTCACCGACCAGGCCACCCTCGACCTGGTCCGCCGGCTGCACGTCGACCACGCCCAGGGCTACTTCATCGGCGAACCCGGAGCCCTTGACATGACGGCTCGACGGGCCCCGGACAGGCAGTGACGTGCGGCAGCGGCGCGCGTCGTCGGCAGATGAGTGCGTCAGCCGGGTGGGTTGAGGGAAGTAAGTCCACCCGACAAGATCATCCGAGACAGGGGAATGACGCCTTTCCACCCTCTCGGGCAACTGAGCAGCGCCTCCGACCTAGACGGAGAAGCCGGGAACGCCACGCTCGGCCAGCAGGACGCCCGATGGCCTCGGCCGCTGCGCGTCCCGAGTCGCTGCGGTCAGCCGACACGATCGCCCCAGATGTCTGCAAGTAGAGCTTCTTGCCGTCCTTCATGCGGAACGCCCAGAGGCCGTTGTTGGACTTGAACGAGCACCGCTTGACGCGCAAGGTGAGCGGGTGCATTGCGTCCGGCAGCGCGCCGCGGGCACGCTCCTCGAGGTGTCGCTGCCTGATCTCCGCGCTCGGCAGCGGCACCCGTCGCGCTGCTGCTGCGGCTGCCACTGGTTATGGTCCCGAATCCCAAGCTTCGGGACGACGCCGAAAATGGGGGGCCGGCGAACGTCGCCCGGGTATGCCGACGTTCTACGTCGAGCGACAGCCGTGGGGTCAGGTGCGGTGGGGTCACCGCACGGGGTGTCCGGTCAGGACGCGGCGGTGCTGTGCCTGTCACCTGGCCGGACGGGGCGCGTCGGGCAGCATCCGCTGGGCCCGCCGCCAGGACGGGTATGGCTCGTCCGGGCCTACCCCGAGGGGAGCGCCACGAGCAGTGAGCACCGCCTGAGCACGAAGACCAGCAACCGGTGCCGCAACGTGGCGTTGGGCCTGCAGACGCCGTACCGGACGCGCACGTACCGGCTCACGCAGCCGACCAGCGTGCTGCTGCTCGGCTACACCGGCCCACCCGGACGGTCCGCGGCCACACAGGACGCGCCGGACAGCGCGATCATCTATGGGGTCGTGATGGGCTTCTGTGCGTGACGCTCCATTGCTCATGTTTCGGCGCAGCGGACCGGGTGCCCCTTCCGGCCTTTACGGTCAGAACGCTGAGCGGCCTGCAGCTGCTCGGCACCCGAACGGGATGAGCCTGCTCACCTGGGTCCGCCCTCGTCTCTGGTCGGCTCGGCGGCGGCGTGGAACCCTCGCCGGGCCGGGTCGCCAATGCCGAGCACCCCACGTGTGGCGGGCGGCAGGTAGCCACACGGGGCCAGGTGCCTGCCCACGAGGACACGCGACGCCGGGCGGGCGGCAGACCCCTCGGACCCTGTGACCAATGCCGCCTCCAGGACCTCCCCTGACACGGCGGGCAACTGACCGAGGTTCCAGCTGCGGGCGCGGGCGTGTAGCCGTGCGTGCACCACGGGCCGCCCGCGTCCGGGTCTGCGCGAACCGTCGCCCGACGGCAGCCAGCAGCTCGACCGCCGTCGCAGTCAAGCAGCTCTGACCACTCGGTCTGTCAGACCTGTGAGTGGGGGAGTGCGCACCGCCGTGCTGGTCGGCGGCTTGGCGCGCCCTGCTGGGGGTGAACCTCTCTTTCGGCCGGGCGCGGTGTCTGTTAGAAAGCGCGAACTTGTTTCGTGGGGGTTCGGGGGGAATCGTGCGGGTTCGTCGGTCTGCGGTCGTTCCGGTCGCGTCCACGCTGTTGCTGGCCGCCCTGCAGGTCCCGCTCGGGCCGGCGCCGCACGCGGTTGCGGCCACCGTGCCCGCCCCGCCGAAGAGCGCGGATGTGAAGGTCCGCCCCGATGAGTTCTCCGCGGCGGTCGCGGCGCAGACGCTCGGGCATCCGGTCGAGGTGTCGAGCTTGCGCACCCCAACCACGTCGATCTTCATCAACCCTGATGGGACGCACGAGCTGGACTCGTCCTCGTTCCTCCGCAACCTGCCGGATGCCAGGGGGATGCTGCAGCCGATCGACCCGGGTGTGGTCCAGCGGCCGGACGGGTCCTGGGTCACGGGGCTGCATCCGCTGCGGCCGCGGTTCGCGGCCAGGGCCAGCGCGCAGGACGTCACCATCGCGACCGCCGCCGGCGACATCCACTACGGGCTGACCGGACCGCTGCAGTCCCTGGCCGCGAAGGGCGGAGCAGCGGACGTCATCTACCACGGCGTGGCCCCCGGGGTCGATGCGAACTACGAGGTGCTCGCGGACACCGTGAAGGAAACGCTGGTGGTGGCGAGCCCGACGGCCAGCAGTGCCTGGACGTTCAGCTTCGACACCCCGAACCTGACGGCCTCGCAGCTGCCCGATGGGACCATCGCCTTCCGCGACGCGCACGGTGTTGTACAGGCCACCATCCCGATCGGCGCCGCCTGGGACTCCGCCGCGACCCCGTCGACGGTGCCGGTCAAGCTGACACTGCAAGGCACCGGCCCGTCGGTGCAGGTTCGTGTGTCTGTGGACCCGATCTGGCTCGCCTCGCCTGATCGGGTCTGGCCGATCCAGGTGGACCCGAGCCTGAGCGCAGCGCAGGGCGCGAGCACCGCGTACAAGAGCGACGGCACGGTGTGCGCCTCGCCCACCTGCACCATCCGGGGTGGCAACTCCCAGTCCGGTGTGGCCGGTGCCGACACGTACTGGCGCTCGACGGAGGCGTTCAGCTACAACGCGATCTTCGGCAAGCACGTGCTCGGGGCGACGTTCGTCGAGTCGCTCAAGGCTGGCACCGCGAACTGCTACAACCACGTCTGGTACACGGTCAACAGCGAGAGCTACGGCGGTTACGGCAGCGCGGTGACCGCGAACAACAACCTGTGCACGTCGGGGACGACCGCCGGCACGTCCACGCTGGTGAGCACCCTGCAGGGCTGGGCGAACACGTCCAACTCCGGGCGGCGGTTGTTCATGCGCGGTCAGGAGACCAGTGGCCTGTACACGTACAAGGAGATCAACGCCACCCTGACGATCACCTACAACAGCTACCCGAACACCGCGGGCACGCCGTCGATGGCGCCGGTGACCGGCACCGGACCGTCGAGCTACTGGACCTCCACGGCGACGCCGACGCTGCACGCGACGGTCAGCGACCCGGACGGCGGCAACGTCCGCGGCCTGTTCGAGGTCTACCAGGGCAGCACGCTGGTCTGGTCGGGCTACAGCGGCTACGTCACCTCCGGGGGGACCGCGAGCGTGGCGGTGCCCGCGAGCGCGAACTTGGCGAACGGCCCGCTGTACACCATTCGGGTGTATGGCAATGACGGCACCGACGACTCGAAGGCCTGGTCGAACTACATCCAGTTCACCGTCGACACCGCCCCGCCCGGTGCGCCGGCCATCACCTCCAGCAGCTACCCGGCCGGGCTGTGGACCGGGGCGTCGACGGCGAGCAACAACTTCAGCTGGACCCAACCGGCCTCCGACGTGACCGGCTACTACTACGGGCTGGACAGCAACCCGCCGACGACGTGGACGACCGGGACCTCCGTCACCTGGAACCCTCCCGGCGGCTGGCACACCCTGTACGTGGAGGCCGTCGATCGTGCAGGCAACCGCTCCAGCGTCGCGTCCTACAGCTTCGGCATCGGCAACGGCGGGCTGCTGAGCCCGAAGGACCGGGATCGAACTCAGGACAGCGTCACGCTGCTGTCGCAGCCGCCGAGCGGGTACACGCAGGTCCGCTACGACTGGGCACCGGGCACTACCACCGGCTTCGCGACGATCCCGGCCGCCTCGATCACCCAGCCCGGCGGCGCGGCCATCAGCCCGTACAGCAACGGCACCTACGACACCAGCCAGGCCCTGACGTGGAAGACGATCAACCAGGCCGGCACGGACGGGCTGCTGCAGCTACGGGCCTGTTTCGCGGTGTCGACCACGGCAGCGCCGGACGTGTGCTCGGTCGCCAGTTCCCTGCAGGTGGTGCGAACTACGTTCGGCGCTTCCTACGCGACGCGCTCGTTCGGCCCTGGCACCCTGAGCCTGCTCACGGGCGACTTCAGCGCCACAGCCACCGATGCGAGCCTCGCGACGTACGGCGGGTCGTTGAGCGTGAGCCGGACCACCACCACCTTGAACCCACCAGGGCAGGCAGCGGGCATCGCGGGCGTGGTCGGGCCGGGCTGGACGGTGTCACTACCCAGTCCCGAGTCGGGCCGGACCGATCAGACCCTGACCGACAACAGCACGAACGGGAACATCGTGCTGACCGGCCCGGACGGCGGGCAGGACACGTTCGCGGCCGTGGAGGCGCTCGGCACGCTGCCGCGGCACTACACCGGCGTCGGCGATGCCAGCGACGGCACGACCCTCGTCGAAAACCCCGCCCACACCTTCACCGCGACCGACCCCGACGGCACCCAGACCGTCTGGAACTCCCAAGGGACAAGCACGCCGGTCGCGATGAGCAGCGTCACCCAACCCGGCATCGGCGGCCCGACCTACACCTACGACCCCAACACGCACCTGCTCAGCAGCGTCACCGGGCAAGCTCCGGTGTCCTGCCCGACGCCCAGCACCGTGGGATGCCGATCGCTGCAGTTCTACTACAGCGCGCCGAGCAGCAACGCCGCGTCGTTGACCGAACCCGCCGGCATGTCCGACGCGGCCGGCCAGCTCGCGGAGATCGACGCGGTCGTCACCGACCCCGCGACCGGAGCCGTCACCAGCACCCCCGTCGCGCGGTACGGGTACGACGGCACCGCCGCCGGCGCGCACCTGGTCGGCGAGTGGGACCCGCGGATCAGCCCGAAGCTCGTCAGCCGGTACAGCTACGGCGGCAACGGCAACCGGCTCGCCAGCCTGACCCCGCCCGGGCTCAACCCATGGACGTTGGGCTATGACGGCAGCGGCCGGCTCATCACCGTGACCCGTCATGACAGCGACCTGAACCAGGACGCGATCAGCACCGTCGTGTACAGCACGCCATGGAACGGCACCGCCGCGACCAACCTCGGCCTGCCCGACCTGAGCAAGAACGCCACGTCCGGCTGGGGCGAAAGCAGCGACGTCGTCGCGAACGCCACGGCCATCTTCGGCCCGGACTACCCGCCCCCGGCGACGCCGGGCAGCGCAGACTGGCCACACGCCCAGATCGCCTACCTGGACGTCAACGGCCGGGAGGTCAACACGGCCAGCTACGGCGCCGGGGCCTGGCAGATCGACACCACCAGTTACGACCAGAACGGCAACGTGATCAGCCAGCTGTCCGCTGACAACCGCAACCAGGCACTGCAGCCGACCACGGCCACCGACCCGACCGTCGCCGCGATGAGCAACACCGCTGATCGTGCGAGCGCCCTGTCGACGCTCAACACCTACAGCAGCGACGGCACCGATCTCCTTGAGTCCGTGGGTCCGGAGCACCAGACACTGATCAGCGACGCCGGCGGCGGCCCGGCCCAGTTCAGCGCCCGCACGCACACCCAGAACACGTACGACGCCGGCGCCCCAAGCGGCGGCCCGTACCACCTGGTCACCTCGAGCACGGTCAGTTCGCAGACGCCGGACCTGGTCAACCACGACCCGCACACGACGGTGACCGGCTACAACGCCCTGGTCAGCGGCGACGGGGACGGCTGGGCGCTGCGGATGCCCACCAGCGTGACCACCGTGGTGCCGGGCGGCACGAACGTGACGCACTGGACGCGCTTTGACAGCAGCGGCCGGGTCATCGAGACCCGGCTGCCGATGGGCACCGCCGATGGCACCGGTGCGGGCAACGACGCACGCAGCACCGTGACGCGCTACTACCTTCCGGGCGCGGCGGCCCCCTGCTCCAACGCCGCCCTCGGCAGCACGGACCCCGGTGTGCTGTACGCAGGTCTGGTCTGTCAGACCGGCCCGCCGGCCGGCGGCCAGCCGACCGGGTCGCAGCCGACGCTGCCTACCGGCACTGTCAACGGCTACACCATGTGGCAGCAGCCGACCACGGTCGAGGAACGCGACGCCAGCGGCACGCTCTTGCGCACCAGCAGCACCGGTTATGACGCGGCCGGACGCCCCCAGACCAGCTCCGTCGTCACCACCACTGCGGTCACGGGTGGGGCCACCTCGACGGCGGCCGTGCCCACGGTGACGACCAGCTACGACCCGGGGACGGGGCTGCCCACGACGGTCAGCAGCAGCGCAGGGACGCTCACGACCAGTTACGACAGTCTGGGACGCCCGCAGTCCTACACCGATGCCGGCGGCAACCAGTCCGTCACCACCTACGACCTGGCCGGTCGGGTCGCGACCCGCTCCGACGGCAAGGCCACCTACACCTACACCTACGACAACGGAGGCGGCAGCACCGAACACCGCGGGCTGCTCACCAGCCTCAACACCGGCATCACCGCCGCCGGCTACACCGGTGCGACCAGCTACACCGCCAGCTACGATGCGGCCGGCCGGGCGAGCACGATCACGCTGCCCAACGGCGATGTCGCCAGCAGCACGTTCGACAATGCTGGCGAGCAGACGAAGCTCGCCTACACCGGTCAAGGCCTCGGGACCAGCGGGCTGACGTTCACCGCCACCTACGACGGCATCGGCCGCAAGGTCAGCAGCACCGGCCCGGCGAGCACCCAGACCTTCACCTACACCCCGGTCGGTGAGCTCGCCTCGGCGGTCCGCAACGTCAGCGGCGCCTGCACGAGTCAAGCCTTTGGCTACAACGCGAACAGCGACCGGACCGGCTACGCCAGCAACGGCACCTGCACCGCGCCGACCGGCACGCTGCCGACCGTACACACCTACGACGAAGCCGACCGGCTCGCCGACGCGGGCGTCAGCTACGACCAGCTCGGCCGCACGACGAGCACCCCCGCTTCCACCGTGACCGGCGGATCAGCGGTCAGTGTCGGGTACTTCGACAACGACATGGTGCAGCAGCAGACGCAGGGGACGCATACCCAGACGTTCACCCTGGACCCCTCCGGGCACCGCATCATCAGCCAAACCGACAGTGTGGCCGGCACGAGCACCAACAACTACGCCGACGGCAGCGACAGCCCCGCCTGGACCAGCAACCCCACCGGCTGGACCCGCAACATCGCCGGTCTCGACGGGCTCGGCGCCATCCAGACCCACACCACCAGCTCAGGCGCCGACGCCGTCGCGCTGCAGCTGCTCGACCTGAGCGGCAGCGTCGTCACCACGCTCGATGACACCGCGGGTGCCATCGTGAACGGGATCAGCGACTACGACCCCTTCGGTGCCAGCGCAGGGGGCACGCCTGCCCCCGCGAAGTACGGCTGGCTCGGTGGACATCAGCGCGCCGCGGACGACCTGGGCGGGCTCGTCCTGATGGGCTACCGCCTCTACAACCCGAGCACTGGGCGATTCCTCCAAACCGACCCCGTCGCTGGTGGTAGTGCGAACGCGTATGACTACGTGTATCAGGACCCGATCAACAAGTTCGACCTTGATGGGCGGTGCTGGGGCTGCGGTTGGTTCAAGAAGCACTGGAAGGCGGTCGCCACGGTTGTCGCGATCGTTTGCGAGATCTGTGATGCAGCGCTTGCGATCTACACTGCAGCACATATGGCCTACTCCGCATACAAGGGGCGCTGGGGCGACGTGGCTGGGGATGCAGTCGGCCTTGCTTCGTTCGGCGCCGGCAGATACATCAGCCGAGGCGAGGCACGTTGGGCTGACGAGGCTGAGCGCCTTGGAGGCAAAGCCCGCCGTCTGGCCAGGCACGGCAAAGCTTTCAAACACGCGGCGCGCTACGAACACGCGATGGATCGGGCTGCCGATTACCACGTGGCCGGAAACGTGCACACCGCTTTCGAACTCACACAGGCGGGTCGTGAATGGGCCGCCGACTGAACGAGAACGCCGAGGGCCTCGTTGCAGCGACCGTACGAGGCCTGAGGGATGTCGGGCTCCGTCGGATCTACCTCCAACCGGTTTCGACGTCAGCGACCGTCGTCGACAGGGTTTTGCCGAAGGGTCACGGAAAGGACCCTTCGACCGCACTGAGCATGACGCGATCACTTCAGCTCGTCTTCGTGCTCGGCTACCTACTCCCGGGGCTCCCGCCACTCGGTATTGCGCGCCATTTCGGCCAGCCCCTGCGGGCGATCCTTGCGTCGGTGGGAAGCTCTTGGCTTCTGCTGCCCGGCGCGGCCATCATCGTCACGCATCTGTGCGCCGGTTCGTTTCCGTGGGGGCACATGAGCGGAGACAAGGCCGCCAAACAGCTCGCTGTTCTTGATCGCCGAGCTCTTGCCATCGCGTCAGTCATGGGTATCTGCCTCGGCGTGTGGCTTTCGACCCGCTGATTCACCGACATAGCCAGGATGTGCGTCCGCCAACACAACCCGCTGATCGGGCGCTTCCTCCAAACTGACCCGGTGCCGGGCGGTTCGGCGAATGCGTACGACTACGCATACCAGGATCCGATCAACACTCTCGACCTGGATGGCCGAAGGGTTGCTGACGACAATGGTGCGGGTTGCTCGGCTTGCCATAGCGTCCACCCGGTAGTGTCCTTCTTTAGTGACAAGTCGTACATCGACGGCTTTGGTGAGATGTTGCATGGGCATTTCTCTAGGGGACTGAACACAATCCTCTGGGGCCAGGGCCCCAGTGCCGCGACTAATCGCGCCCTCAGGAGGCGCGAAAAGGCATGAGCTGGTCCAGCCTTTGCGGCGAGCGCTTCTTCGTTTGCTAAGCGCCCCGGCGGCTTTCTGGTTTACGGGGTTGGATTACGGTCTGACGAACATGGAAAAGACCGCACCTTTGGAAAATGAGTACAGACACGAGTTCAACCCTGGCGTGTATGACAGTAGGGGCCGAAAGAGGCGTAACAACGGGGTGTAGAGATGAGTGTTCGCACCGCATGTCGGAGGTGGCGCATCGCCCCTCGCGACCCGCTTTCTGTTTCCTTCAATGAACAACATCACTTGGTCTTGTTGCTCACTGGCCTGATAGTGGGTCTACTTGGATACGGACTGCAGCAGTTGTGGTTTGGCTACCTTGCGAGGGGGCTGGCAGTCTTGGCCGCGTGGCTCGTGCTCGTGATCCTCGTGGTGCTGTATCTACGCCGTCCGAAAAGGCAGGTTCCTAGGCGAAAGTAGTGGCCTGTCCAACCCCTAACACGAAACAACGATGTGGTGGGACCCGGAGGCAGCAGATGCGCAGGTTGAGATGTGAAGTGGAAAGGATGAGAGCTGCGCCTTCCCACGAGCATCGGAGGGTCACCAGCTCCCCGTGTGCCCGGCGACGGGGGCACGTCATCTGGGGTGATGCAAGCGATGCGATTGCTCGTAAGGAGACCGCGGCAAGCGTGAAGGTCGCGGTTCTCCGAGCCGGCGGGTTTGTAGGACAGAGGTTCGTAGTTCGTCCGACAAACCTCGTTCGATGTCCTGGACAGGTGGGTGGACGGATGCGCTTGCACGCTCAGATGCGGGAAGTCGTGAGTAAACGGGCGGCGGCTCAAATAGTCCCCCCGCTACAACGCAGAACCGCAGGTCAGGGCCATGATCACCGCACTTGGTGATCATGGCCCTGCGGCGTTTGGTCAACATTTGGTCAACGAGCCCTTCCATCACGATCTGGAAACGGACCGTCAAGCGCTACGGAGGCCGCCGGACGCACGCACCGGCAGCCCTCGCAACCGGAGGAGACGAACGAGGGCACGTAGCCCACGGGCGAGCGGGATTGGACGGTTCGGGCCCGCGTGTGCTGCGGCACGCGGGGCCCCGCCGTTCTGTGTGCTGTTGCCTACGCCGTCGCGGCCACGCTCGTGGTCGCGAGGCTGGTGCGGGCCGCCGTCGCCGCAGTCACGGTGTCCCACTCGTCGTCGCGCATGCGCAGCAGGTGGAGTCCGTACGCGCCGAGCGAGACGACACCAAGAGCGTTGGAGACGAGGTCGGCGAGGTCACCGACCGGCGCGCCGCTGAGGACGACATCGCTGATCGGGTAGAGCAGCAGGCAGATCGCCGCCCAACGCGACCCGACGTGCGCGCGGAGCAGGGCGACGGCGAGCAGGATGATCCCTACGACGAGCAGGTAGTGCCCGAGCAGCAGCGGCCCACCAACTGGCGCGTCGTGAGTGATCTTGTCGTAGAGCTGCGTCATCGCAGTGCGGTCGAGACCCGGCCGGACCATCTCGGCGAAGACGAGGCCGATGGCGCCGAGGCCGGCGTGCGCGGTGATAAGGCCGTAGCCGATGAGGACCGCGGCGAGATTCGCGTAGGTGACCCCGCGGGCGCGCACGAGATGGACGATCCCGATCGTGCCGGCCAGCAGCGTGAGCGCGACGGCGATGGACAGCAGGCTGGAGGCGAGTAGCGCGCTTCGATGTGCGGCGTAGACGTCGAGCTGCTCGGCGGCGTTGGTGACCTGCTTGGGGGTCAGCAGCTCTGATGCCGCGAACAGCACGGGCGCGATGAGCAGGCTGACTCCGCTGAGTGTGCGCCGGAAGCCGCTGGCGGTGTTGATGGTGGACACGTCCCCTCCTGATCGTCGGTTCCGCCCGGTCGTCGCCGGGCGCTGCGAACGCTAGGAAGAGGGGCGGCCCCTTCCCATCCGGGAGCTCGCACTCCTGCCGGTAGGTCGAGGTGCGGATCTCCGCCACGGCGGCTGTGGTGAACCTCCATGACGGAGCGGGGCGTGGCACCCAGAATGTGGCTGTGGTGGGGAGACGGATGGGCTGGGTGCTGCTGGCGCTCGGCGTGGTGTCGGTGGTCGCGGTGCCGGTCGCCGGCGTCGTCGGCCACCAGGTGGGCCGCGCGGCGGCGAACGTGCCGCTGGTGCTGATCTACGTCGCAACTGGCACGGTGGCCTTCGTGCAGCAGCCGGACCTGCGGGCCGCGCGACGGCTGCTCGGGTTCGGCGTCTCGCTCGCGGTCGCGTTCGCCGTCGGCTACTGCTACTCCGCGATCGTTGCCCAACAGGGCGTACCTGCGTGGTCGGGCGTGATGGTGCCGCTGCTCAGCGCGGCGGGGTGGTTGACCACGACGACCGTGCTGGGTCTGTTCGCGGTGTTTCCCGACGGCGCCTACCACCGACGCTACGAGCGCGGGCTGGTCGCGGCGAGCTGGCTGCTGCTGCCGGTGCTGCTCGCTGGGCAGGCCGTCGGCTCGCGGCAGCTGCGGATCAACACCCCCTACGTTTGGCTGTCAGGCGACGTGACGGGCCGCAACCCGTTCGCGGTCGACGCCCTCGCACCGGTCGGCCGCGTCGCGGGCGGTGTGCTGGCAGCGGCGCAGGTGTGGGTCCTGATCGGCGTCGTCGTGCTCGTGCTGCGTTATCGCCGTGCCGACGCCGATACCCGCCGGCAGATCGCCTGGCCGCTCTACACGCTCGGGCTCACGGTGGCGTGCACGGCGGTGCTCGGATCGCAGAGCAACCGGATCAACCATCTGCCGGTGTGGGAGGGGTACACGCTGTTCTACCCGGTCCTGCTGCTGCTGCCGGCCGGGTTGCTGCTGGGGATGCTGCGGCACCGCCTGCTCGACATCGACCTCGTCGTACGCCGCTCCGTCGTCTACGGCGCGCTGTGGCTGGTGATCGCGGCGGTCTACGTCGCAGTGGCCGCGGGTTTCGGAATGCTCGTCGGCCGCCGCGTGCCGCTGGACGTGGCGATCGTGCTGACCATCGTCGCCACGGCGGTCGCCGCGCCGATACGTCGCCGGCTGGAGCAGCTGGCGAACCGGGTGGTGTTCGGCAAGCGGCTGACCGGCTACGAGCTGATCAGCGAGCTCGGCGCACGACTGGAGTCGTCGGTCGCGCCGGACGTCGTCACCAGCGAGGTCGTGACCGCGATCCGCGACGGCATCGGCGCGAAGTGGGTGCGGATCGAGCTCGACGCGCCGCTGGTGCGGGCCGTCCCGTCGCAGCGGCCGGTCGCCGACGAGCAGATGGAGCCCGCGCTGAGCGTGCCGCTGGTGCACGGCGACGAGGTCGTCGGTGCGCTGCTCTGCGGCCCGAAGCGGGAGGGACAGTACCGCCCGGCGGACGAGACGCTGCTGCGCACGCTGGGCCGCCAGGGCGCACTCGCGCTACGCACCGCGCAGCTGTCGAGCGAGCTCTCCGAGCGGCTCGCCGAGCTCGCCGCGTCCCGCGCCCGACTCGTGGAGGCGGAGGAATCGAGCCGACGACGGCTGGAACGCGACCTCCACGACGGGGTGCAGCAGGAGCTCGTCGCGCTGCTCGCCCGGTTGTCCATGGCACGCAACCAGCTACGTCGTGACGCCTCGCTGGCGGAGACGACGCTTGCGCACGTCCAGGCCGACGCCCGGCGGGCGCTGGAGAGCCTGCAGGAGCTCGTTCGTGGCATCCACCCCGCCGTCCTCACCGACCGCGGGCTGCTCGAGGCGGTGGAGGAGCTCGTGACACGCGTCCCGCTGCCGGCCCGGGTCGAGAACGCAGGACTGCCCCCCGGGTTGCGGATGGAGCCGGGCGTCGAGGGCGCGGCATACTTCTTCGTCTCCGAAGCGCTCAGCAATGTGCTCAAGCACGCGCGCGCGTCGCAGATCCTGATCCGGCTGCACGTCGATGGCGACGACCTCGCCGTGGAGGTGCGCGACGACGGGTGCGGCTTCAACGTCGGTGCTGGCCCCTGGCGCGGGCTGCGCGGGCTCGCCGACCGGGTGGAGGCACTCGGCGGGCGGCTGTCGGTGACGAGTACGCCCGGTCACGGGAGCAGCGTCCACGCGTGGCTGCCGGCCGAGGTGAGGGCGAGTGCCTGACCTGCTGCCGATCGTGATCGCCGAGGACAACTACCTCGTTCGCGAAGGGACCCGCAAGCTGCTCGAAGACTCCGGCGAGATCGACGTCCTGGCCTGTGTCGGTGACGCTGCCGAGCTGCTCGACGCCGTCCGGGACCTGCAGCCGCGGGCTGTGCTGACGGACATCCGCATGCCCCCCACGCACCAGACCGAGGGCATCGACGCTGCGCACACGATTCGCGACCGCTACCCCGACGTCGGCGTCGTGGTCCTCTCCCAGTACTCCGACGCCACCTATGCGGTGCAGCTCTTCCGCAACGGCACCGGAGGGCTCGGCTACCTGCTGAAGGCCAGCGTGGGTGAGCTCGACGAGCTCGTTAGCGCGCTCCGCGAGGTCGCCGCCGGGCGCTCTGTCGTCGACGCGCGCGTCGTGGAGCGGCTCGTCGATTTCCGCACCCGGCAAGCCGAGTCGTCGCTGCGCGCCCTCACTCCGCGCGAGATCGAGGTCCTGCGCGAGATGGCGGAGGGCAAGACGAATGGCGCGATCGCGACCTCCCTGCACCTGTCGGAGTCCGCGATCGAGAAGCACGTCAACGCGATCTTCGTGAAGTTGCAGCTGACGGAGGAGCGCAGCATCAGCCGCCGCGTGGCTGCCGTTCTCGCCTACCTTCGCGACGCTCAGCACCAGTAAGCGCCGTTCGGTTCACTGCGGCTCTGTGTCGCTACCGGAACGCTGGTCGTGCGAGTCGGGCGTTCCCGGTCGTGTGGATCATCTGCGGGAGTGTGCAGATTCGCCACAGCGTGCTGGGCGCTTCGATCACCAGCAGCGCGAAGCCGACGCAGAACAGGGTCGTGAGGGTCCCGCATGGCAGAGGCCGTCGAAGCCGCCAACGAGCGTGATCGGCCGTAGCTCGGGCCGCTCTCAGCACCCGCGACATGTTCGCTAAGTGCCCCTCGTTGACGGGTGATAGCCCGTCATAATCTGCTCACCCGACGACTGCTGCTATGCGGCGCGAGCCCCGGGCGTCCTCGGCGGCTAGCGTCATCGGCCATGCAAGTGCTCGCCGTCGGACTCGTCGTACTCTCAACGCTCTTCCTCTACTGGGTCCACATCGACAAGCTCGTGGCGCGGAAGGTACGCATCGCGAGCACGGCGGCCTGGGCCCTGGTGACATTCCTTGGGCTCGCCGTGCCCCACGGGACAACCGTTGGGCTTCTTGGAATCGGTGTTCTCGGGCCGATTCTTCTGAGCTGGCGCTTTGACGTTGTGGACGACCGAAGCTGGCGAGAGGAGCAAGGCCTTCCGCCGCTCCTTCCGCACCGGCTCGGAGGTGTGGTGCCCGGAGATGTGACGCGCTACAGGCGACGGCTCTGGAGCGACGACGCGTCCCGAGGCCACCTTGTCGAATCGACCTTGTCGCTCACGCGCGTGCCGGGCTTCAAGTGGGCCGCCGAAGCTTCCTGAGCCTCGGTACCGTCCTTCGAACCAAGGGCAAGGGCCGCTACCCGAGGGGCGGGGAAGGCCGATCCGACGACCCGCGCCACGTCGCGTCCCTTTGGCGCCGAAGAAGCCACCGACCCAACTCGGTGTCGCGCCAGACGAGGTAGCCCCACCACAGCCAGATGAGCGGCCCAATCAGCAGCGCGGCCAGGATGCCGAGCCACAGTCGTCTGTAGCCCTGCCGGCCAAGGCAGAGCGCGAAGACGACCGCGTTCGCAATCCACAGCAGCGTCGCCGTAGTTGGCATCGAGCCATCATGGCAGCCGCAACGAGATCAGGCGTTAGCCTCGCGATGGTGAGAATCGTGGAACGACTGACGCGGATCGATGACCGCGTGTTTCCGAACACCCTTCGGTGGCGCGGAAGGTACGACCGACCGATGCCACTGTGGTTGTCGTTCGGAAACATCTTGGGTTCCGTGGTGGGCGTCTTTGGCGTTCAGGTGGCCATCCACATCCACGGCTCCGCGCGCGTCTTCGGGCTCCTTCTACTGAGTGCAACTTTTCTCGCCTACCTGTCACGTGTACGCCGCTGGACGAAGCGGCATCGCCCTGGACGGGTAACCGGCCCTATTCAGCAGTCAGCAAGGCTTTGGTCGAAGCGTGGGTAGTGCAGTATCGACGCTGTGAGCACAGAACTGCCGCCGGACATCGACCCCGAGTTGTGGTTCACATGCGTCCAGGACTCCGCAGATCGCGACTACCTCTACAACGCGAAGTGGCACACGTTCCCTGGACGGATGCCCGCCTACTGTCCCTCCCGAAAGGTTTCCTTCCGGGTTTCGAAGGCCGAGTTGCCCGATGCGCTGCCCACGCCCACGCGCTACTGGGTCGAGGGGTTCATCGCCGGCAACATGCCTCGTCAGCCGGATGTAGACGACGACCAGGACCCGCAGATGCTCCAGTGGGAGCAGCAACGGGAGCAGTACTTCGAGTCTGGTGCGTGGCCTCGCCGAGACGACGTGTAGGTGCCGTTCTCGCATGTCGGCTGACCCGGCTCGACAGCGCGGGTAGGGACAGTTCTCCACGTCCGCCGGCACGTACACGGCCAGCGGCATGAGCGGAATTCGGTGAGGGCAGTCACCGACGCTGGCTGGAACCACACTTGATTGTCTTGCCATCCGGGTCTCGACTGTCAGCAACCGCCCCACGGGAGGACAAGAGCGCAGTGGACCCGTTTGAGGCAGCCTGGCTTCGTTCTGTCAACGGCGGCCGAAAACTGACCCCCTTCCGGCATCTGAAAGTTGACCCCCTCAGTCGTTGTCGTTGGTCTTCTTGGCCGCGGGGACGCGGCCGAGGTCTCGGTCTTTGAGCCGGTAGCTGTCGC
>JBAVRG010000331.1:0-1664 GCA_049694795.1 Mycobacteriales bacterium | reverse complement strand
CGCCGTCCTCGTCGAGGTGGGCGAGCAGCGCGGCGATCTCCCGCACCACCCGGCCGTCGATGGGAAGCGACATGTGCCCGACCCCGCGCAGCAGCACGTTGCGGGCCGACAGGTCGGGGTGGTCGATGCGTGCGGACCGCTTCGGGACGATCAGCTGGTCGAGGTCGCTCCAGAACGCCACGAAGCGCGTGCGCACACCGGGAGCCGGCTCGGCGAGCTCGGCGACCACGTCCGAGCCGGGGCGCAGCTGCTTGACCAGCTTCTGCGGCAGCAGGTGCGCCGCCCAGGTGCCGCCGTGCGGCGAGCCGAGGGTGCAGAGCGTGTGGACGCGGGCGTCGCCGCCCAGCTTCTGCACGTAGTAGCGGGCCACGAGGCCCCCGAGGGAGTGCCCCACGACGTGCACGCGCTCGTACCCGGTCTCCGCGCAGGTGCGCTCGACGAGGTCCTGCAGCCGCGCCGCGACGGACCGGACGTCCTGCGTGAAAGGGCTGTAGTTGAGCGTCATGACGCGCCCGAAGCCGCGCCGGCGGAGCGCCCGCCGCAGCAGCGTGAAGATCGAGCGGTTGTCGACCAGCCCGTGCACCAGGATGATCGGCGTCCCGGCCGCGACGACGTCGCCCATGAGCAGCCCGCGCTGCACCGGCGGCAGGTCGCTCAGGGTGAAGCGGTCGAGCTCCTCACGGGCCTTCTCGCGCCGCTTCTCGGCCGACAGCCCCAACGGGTAGAGCGCCCCGTGCGCGGTGATCCAGGCGAGCTCGGTGGCCGTGCCGCGCAGACCGGCGGGGGTGCAGACCGTGGCGACGCCGCGCCGGGTGGTGCGTGCGGCGCTGCTCAGGCGCGGGCGGGGGTCGAGCACGCGCGTTCTCCACTCGGTGCGGGGCCAGGGCTGTGCAGTGATACCCGCGGAAATGTAGCCGCTGAGTGACCGAGTGGTGACACAGGCCACACGGAACAGGGGTCAGAGGCTCCCCGGGAGCGGGGCGGACCACCGCGAAAGCCGCGTCAGCCCCCCGTACGGCGTCCTCAGCAGCGCCTCCAGGTGCCCCGCCACGTCGCTCGGCGTGGCGAGCGCGTCCGCGAAGCCCAGCGCGAGCAGGTCGGCGGGCGTGATGCGCATCCGGTCGGCGCACTCCGGTGCCGGCCGGCGCAGGGCCGCGTGCGCCCCCTCGGGCCCGATCGCCGCGAAGTAGGCCTCGTCGGTGACCAGCACGAGGTCGGCCGCGGCGGCGGCCAGGGCGCCCCCGGAGCCGCCCTCGCCGTGCACGAGGGCGAGCGTCGCCGACGGGCAGCTGAGGAGGGCGTCGAGGGCCTCGGCCATCGCGGGGGCGATGCCGTCCCGCTCGCTCGCCGGCCCCGGGTCCGCGCCCGGGGTGTCGACCAGGCTCACGACCGGCAGCCCGAGGCGGCCGGCCAGCCGGTAGGCCCGCGCGGCCAGGCGGTACCCGTCGGGGGTCGGGCGGCCCCCCAGCTCGGCGGCCACCGCCACGCCGACCACGGGCCGGCCGTCGAGCCGCCCCAGGACGGCAGCCACGGTGCTGTCGCCGTACCGGGCCTGGAGGGGGATCCGGTCGGTGAGCAGCTGCTCCAGCAGCGCACGGCCGCCGACGGTGCGCGCCCGGGCCCGCAGGACCTGCTCCCAGCCGGTCCCCGAGGGCACCGCGTGC
>JBAVRG010000330.1:0-8154 GCA_049694795.1 Mycobacteriales bacterium | reverse complement strand
GAGCGGGGCCGTCGTGCTGCCGCCCCTCGTCCGCGGCAGGGCGCGCGGGCTGCCGGCTCGGGCGGGTGCAGGGGCGCCGCGGTGGACGTAGAGCAGCGGGCCGCTGCTCTGGCGCATCACCATGTCGACGGCGCCCTTGCTGCCGCTCGAGCGGTCCGTCACGCAGGCGCCCGTGCAGCCGTCGGCGTAGGCGACGAGCACCCGGCCCTGCGAGTCGACGGTGATGTCGTTGAAGTCCAGCAGGTTGCGCTGGTCGCAGATGTTGGTGTCGGCAACGGTCTTGTTCGAGGTGCCCTGCAGCGAGATGCAGCCGCGCTGCACCGGGTCGTGCGGCGTCGTGTCGACCGTGCTCCAGGTCCTGCCGCCGTCGGTGGTCGTCGCGACGTACAGGTGCCACTCACCGACGAACCCGTTGTGCTGGTCGTCGCCGACGCCCCTGGTACCGAGGAACGCGAAGGCGGCCCGGCCCGGGTCGCCCGCGATGACCTCGGGGAACTGGACGTTCCTGACCCCGAGCCGGCTCGAGACGTCGACCGGGGTGCTCCAGGTGCGGCCGTGGTCCCTCGACACCGCGATCTTGGCGGCGCTGGTGGTGCCGTACGTCGTCTCGCTGGGGTTGGTGCCGTCCTCCCAGCCGAAGAAGACGGTGCTCGCCCGGTCGGTCGCGACGGACGGGTCGCTCTCGTCCTGGTTGTGGCCGCCGGGGACGGTGTGGACCGTCCAGGTCTGGCCGTTGTCCTCGCTCACGGAGACCGCCGGCGCGCCGCCGAAGAACTCCGAGTTGGTGAGGTTGCCGGCGGTGGGGGTGCCACCACAGCCCTTGTTCGGCAGGTAGACCACGCCGTCGGGCGCGACCCGGAGGTGACCGTGGATCGCCGAGCAGGCCCCGCCGTAGGGGTCGCCGGGCGCGTTGGCCGGGGTGTTGTAGGCGGGCGTGCCCGGCAGGTAGGTCGTGCCGCCGTCGTCGCTGCGCGCACAGGTGCCGCTGTAGGAGTTCTGGGCGCAGTAGTAGACGGCGTCCGGGTAGCCGGCGAGGCCGGCGGTGACCGGCCTCACCTCGGTCCGGTAGGGCCCGGCGCCGACGGACTGGTGGTCGAGCAGCACGTCCGGACCGCAGCCCTCGGAGGTGTGCCAGCTCGTGCCCGCGTCGTCGCTCCAGGACGACAGGCTGCAGACGCCGACCAGCTGGGAGACGAACGTGCGGTGCGTCTTCTGGTCGACGAAGGCGATCGGGTCGAGCGAGGTCTGCGAGGTCGGCGCCGTGACGTCCTTGGTGGTCAGCCTGCCCTTGGCGTCCCACGACATCCGCACCGTCGTGGTGTCGGACTGGTAGATCGCCGCGTCGGCCTTCGGGTCGAAGCCGATCGACGGCTCGCCCGAGCTGAAGCCCACGGCGTAAGGCGTGTAGCTCGCCCCGGGCGCGGTCGCCGCCTGCGAGCTCATCGCGAGCGGCAGCACCAGCACGGGGACGGCGAGCAGCAGCAGGGGGCGGGTGGAACGGCGCATGACGCACACTTCGACGCGGCCGCACCCGGTCCCTGCCCTGCCCCCGAAGTGGTCTTGCTCGCACTACCGTGCCCTCACGCACGAGCGCCTGGGGGACGGATGCAGGACGTCGGGGCACGTCGCAGGACGGGCAGCACCCCCTGAGCGAGCAGCTGCGCGCCGAGAGCCGGTCCCGCGCCGCCGCGCCGGTGCTCTTCGCGCTGCTCGAGGACGGCAGCCGCTGGCAGGACTGGGCCGGGCTGTTCGTGCCCCGGTCGCGGTGGCAGGAGCCGGGCGACCCGGTCGGGTCGGTGGGGGCCGTCCGTCGGTTGGGCATCGGGCCGCTGATCAGCCTGGAACGGGTCGTCGAGCACGTCCCCGACCGGCGGATCGCCTACGTCGTCGACTCGTGGGCGCCGTACCGCGACTACCGCGCCGAGGTCGACCTGCTGCCGGACGACGCAGGCGGCACCCAGGTCGTCTGGCAGGCCCGCTTCACGCCGCGGGTGCCCGGCTCCGGCCCCCTGCTGCGCGCCGGGCTGCAGCGCATCGTGGCCGGCTTCGCGCGCAACCTCGCCCGCGCGGCGGACCGGGCTGTCGATCCGGCCGGTTCCCGTTCGTCGGAGCAGTGAGGGGCCCCCAGGGTGGACCCTGACGAGACGGAGACGGGAGAGACACGATGGCGCAGTACCTGGTGCTGATCTACGGCGACGAGAAGGCCTTCGAGGAGGGCGGGCAGGGCCTCTGGGACGAGGTCATGAAGGGGCACAACGACTTCGGGGCGGAGCACGGGCCGGCGATCGCCGGCGGCAACGCGCTGCAGCCGACGAGCACGGCCACGAGCATCCGGAAGGAGAGCAGCGGTGAGTTCGTCGTGACGGACGGGCCCTTCCTGGAGACCAAGGAGGCGCTCGGCGGCTACTACCTCATCGAGGCGCAGGACCTCGACGAGGCGATCGCCGTGGCCAAGAAGATCCCGGCACCGGCCGGCGGTCTCGAGGTCCGTCCCGTCATGGTCTTCGACTGACCGAGGACGCCGTACGCGACCTGCTCGCACAGGCGCACCGTCGCGAGTGGGCCTTCGTGCTCGCCGCGACGGTGCGCGTCACGCGCGACCTCGACCTGGCCGAGGAGTGCGTGCAGGACGCGTTCGCCAAGGCGCTGGTTGAGTGGCGGAAGGACGTCCCGGCCCGACCGGGGGCGTGGCTGACGACGGTGGCTCGCAACCGGGCGCTCGACCTGCTGCGGCGGGAGGCCACCCTGCGGCGCGCGCTGCCGCTGCTGGTCGAGGACGACGTCGCACCCGAGCCGCAGCTGCCCGACGACATCCCGGACGACCGGCTCCGGCTGGTCTTCACCTGCTGCCACCCCGCCCTGTCCGTCGAGGCGCAGGTGGCACTGACCCTGCGGCTGCTGTGCGGGCTGTCGACGGCGGAGGTGGCCCGGGCGTTCCTCGTCAGCGAGCCGACCATGGCGGCCCGCATCACGCGCGCCAAGAAGAAGATCTCGGCCGCCCGCATCCCGTACCGGGTGCCCGACGCGGCTGAGCTCCCCGCCAGGCTGGACGCGGTCCTGGCCGTCCTGCACCTGCTGTTCACCACCGGCCACACGGCCCCCGCCGGGGACGCCCTGGTGCGCGAGGACCTGGTGGACCGGGCCAAGGACCTGTGCCGGATGCTGCACTCGCTGCTGCCGGCTCCCGAGGTCGGCGGGTTGCTGGCGCTGGTGCTGCTCACCGACGCGCGCCGCCACACCCGGGTGGCTGCCGACGGCCGGCTGCTGCTGCTCGAGGAGCAGGACCGCAGCCACTGGGACCGGGCAGCGGTCGAGGAGGGGCTGGCGCTCGTCCGGGGTGCGCTGCTGGCCGGTCCCCCGGGGCGCTACGCGCTGCAGGCCGCGATCGCGGCGGTGCACGCGGACGCCGCGACGTGGGAGGACACCGACTGGCGCGAGGTGGTGGCGCTGTACGGGCTGCTCCTGCGGGTCTGGCCGTCACCCGTCGTGGCCCTCAACCGGGCGGTGGCGGTCGGGATGGCGGACGGCCCGGCCGCGGGGCTGCGTGCCCTCGACGCCCTCGCCGCGGAGCCGGCGCTCGCCTCCTACGGCTACCTGCCCGCGGCCCGCGCCGACTTCCTGCGGCGCCTGGGCCGCACCGCTGAGGCGCGCGCCGCCTATGCCGAGGCCCTGCTGCTCACCGCCAACGACGTCGAGCGCGACTTCCTGGTACGACGGTCGGCCGGGCTGCCCGAAGATCGCTGACAAGGAGGAGACGCGGGCGCAACGGCGAAACCTGGGCGCACGTCCCTGGAGGTCACCCGTGCACCGCATCCGCACCGCCCTGCTCGCCGCTGCCCTCGTCGGGCTGACGCTGCCCGCCCTGGCGCAGGCCGACCCGACGTCGTGCCTGACGCCCGACCTGGACGGCGCGCTGTGCCTCGGTACGCAGGCCGGGGGCGCCGTGCAGCAGGCCGAGGCGCCGCTCGTGGGGCCGCGGGACGCCGTACGAGGGGTCTCGGACACCGCCCTCGAGGCCGCCGGGATCTGCGACCCCACCGACCACGCCGCCTGCCTGCTGCCGTTCCCGAACGACCGGTTCACGGTGGCCGACCCGACCACCGCGACCGGCCGCCGGATCTCGATCAACCCGCTGGCGATGCCGCGCAACGCGGCCGGGCGCCCGGTCGACCCGACCGAGCTGAACCGCAACGACGGCTGGTCACCGGGCTCGGCCGTGCTCACCAGCGTCCCGGCCCTCGACCTGCACCGCAGCGGCATCGCCGACGTCACCGACCCCGGCGCCTCGCTGAGCAAGGACGCCCCCGTCGTGCTGCTCGACGCCGCGACCGGGCGCCGGCACCCCTACACCGCAGAGCTCGACGGCAACCCCACCGACGGCGAGCAGCCGCTGCTGATCGTCCGGCCGGCCGTGAACTTCACCGAGGGCCACCGGTACGTCGTGGCGCTGCGCCACCTGGTCGACACCGCGGGGCACCCGATCCCGGCCGGCGCCGAGTTCGCCGCCCTGCGGGCGCACGCCACCGCGAGCGACCCGGTCTTCGGGCCGCTGCTGCGCGCGAGGGTGCGCGTCGACGACCTGTACCTCGCCTGGACCTTCACGGTGGCGAGCGAGCGCAACACCACGGCCCGCATGCTGCACATCCGCGACGACGCCTTCGCCTCCCTCCACGGCGGGGCGCCGGCGTTCACGGTCGGCACGGTCACCGACGGCTACAGCGACAAGGTGGCGCGCCGGGTCGAGGGCACGTTCACGGTGCCGAACTACCTCACCACGCCCGCCAACACGAAGGAGCCGCTGCTCGGCACCGACCCGGGTCTGCCCGGCACCCGGTTCCTCTACCTGCCCGGCGACGACCTGCCGGACCGCAACCGCGACTTCACGGCCACCTACACCTGTGACATCCCCAAGGCGGCCACCCCCGCTGCACCCGCTCGCGGCGCGATCTACGGGCACGGCCTGCTCGGGGGCCAGGGCGAGGTCGGGGCCGGGAACGTGCAGAAGATGGGGCAGGAGAACGACGTCCTCTACTGCGCCACCGACTGGTACGGCATGGCCACGGGGGACATGCCGAACGTCGCCACGATGCTGACCGACATGTCGCTGTTCCCGACGCTGCCGGACCGGGTGCAGGAAGGCATGCTCGCCCAGCTGTTCCTCGCCCGGCTGCTCAAGGACCCGCGCGGCTTCGCCTCCGCCGCGGCGTTCCAGGTCGGTGGCCGGCCGGTGCTGCAGCCGGGTGCGGTCTACTACGACGGCAACAGCCAGGGCGGCATCATCGGCGGCGCGCTCGTCGCGGTCTCCCAGGACATCACCCGCGGCGTCCTGGGCGTCCCCGGCATGAACTACTCCACGCTGCTCGACCGCTCCAGCGACTTCTCGACCTACGAGTCGGTGTTCAACGCCGCCTACCCGAGCGAGGTCGACCGGGAGCTGGTCTTCGGGCTCATCCAGCCGCTGTGGGACCGCGCCGAGAACGACGGCTACGCGGCCCACATCAGCCGCGACCCGCTGCCCGGCACGCCCCGGCACGTCGTCCTGATGGACGTGGCCTTCGGCGACCACCAGGTGGCCAACCTCGCTGCCGAGACGATGGCCCGCACCATCGGGGTCCGCACCAACACCGGCTTCCTCGCACCGGGACGGCACTGGGCGGTCGACCCCGGCTGGGGCATCCCGCGCTTCACCGGGTCGTGGGAGGGCAGCGCGCTCGTCTACTGGGACAGCGGTACGGCGGCGCCCCCCAACACGAACGTCCCGCCCCCGGGCGGCCCCGGCCTGGCCGGCCACGACCCCCACGAGGACCCGCGCGCGACCTACCTCGCGCGCGTGCAGAAGGGCCTGTTCCTCCGGCCCGACGGCGTGGTCGTGGACGTCTGCGACGGCCGGCCGTGCCTGGGACGGCCGCTCGGCGCGGAGTAGCCCGTCAGCCGGTGCAGCCTGGGTGCTTGACGGTCGGGTTCTGCAGCGCGATGAGCTGGCAGTAGGTCTTCTTGCTGACCTGCCAGGTGCCGGTCAGGTTGACCGCGCTGCCCTGGGCGCCGTTGAGCAGGACCGCGCCGTTCTTGCCGAGCAGGTCGTAGGTCACCAGCGCCGTCGGACCGGCGACCACGACGCTCTTCACCTTGGCGCTGAGGTCCTTGGCGGCCGGGTCCTTGGAGTTGGCGGTCAGCTCGGCGCGGAACTTCTCGCCGTCCTGGAGCCACGCGACGTGCTGGTCGATGCTCGCCGCCGGGTTGAAGAAGCCCTCCCAGACCTGGGTGATGGCGACCTTGGGGTCCACCGGTGACGGGGTCGGGCTGGGCGTGCTCTTGCTCGACGTGGAGCTGCCACCACCACAACCGGCGAGCCCCACGACGAGGGCGAGGACGACGAGCACTGGACGGAGCCTCATGGAACGCCTTTCGGTCGGGTTTCGCAGCATCTCGCCACTGCCACCCGACTCGTCAAGGTCACTCGTGACTAGTCCGCCAGCGCCGCCTCGAGGTCACGCACGAGCGCCGGGTCCTGCGGCTCCACCTTGGAGCGGTAGCGCCCGACGACCTCGCCCTCGCGGTTGATGAGGAACTTCTCGAAGTTCCACTTCACCGCGCCGCCCTTGCCGTCGGCCGTCTTGGCCTTCACCAGCTCGGCGAAGAGCGGGTGCTGCTTGCGACCGCGGACGTTGACCTTCTCGAACATCGGGAACGTCACGCCGTAGGTGGCGCTGCAGAACGCCGCGATCTCGTCCGCGCCGCCCGGCTCCTGGAACAGGAACTGGTTGCACGGGAAGCCGAGCACCTGCAGGCCCCGGTCGCGGTAGGTCTCGAACAGGCTCTCGAGGCCGGCGTACTGGGGCGTGAAGCCGCACTTGGACGCGACGTTGACCACGAGCAGGACGTCGCCCTTGTAGTCGGACAGCGACGCGGGCCGGCCGTCGAGCGTCGTCAGCGGGATGTCGTAGAGAGACATGGTCTCCTCCAGGGTCACGGGAGGGACCATGATCTCACTTTTCGGGCGATCTCACCTCTGTGCTGGGTCTGTGGGCCGGTTCAGCCCATCGTGCAGCCGAAGGGCGCGGCCGCGTTGCTCCACTCCTGCTGGACGATGTAGGGGTTCCCGTGCAGCCGCACGTCGGCACCGCCGGCGTCGGTGCTGCCGAACTGGAAGTTGCACTGGTCCGAGCCCTCGTCGCCGTCGAGGGCCACCCAGCCGTCACCCGTGGTGGGGTCGGTGATGGTCTCCCACTGCTCGTGCGAGGTGGTGTTGATCGCCGAGTCGGCCGCCGGGTCGTTGTTCGGGCTGGTCGGCGTCGTGCACCCGGACTGGCCGCCGTACGGCTCGTCGGCGTAGGCCACCTTCTGGCCGCCGATGGTCATCCACGAGTGGTAGGCGCAGTACTGCGACACGACCTCGCCACCGGGGCCGCTGTAGACGAAGTACTCGTTCCCGATCCCGGTCGGCCAGCCCTTGAGCGCGACCACCTTCGCCACCTCGGCCTGCAGCGCGGCGTCGGTGATGCCACCGGCCGGGAAGGGGTCGGTGTCGACGTACGAGCCACCGAAGGTGGAGACGTTCTTGACGGCCTGCTGGGAGGAGCCCGAGCCCTGGTAGTACTCGGTCGTCGTGTTGAACAGCGCGCTGCCGCCCACGTCGTTGAACCAGCGCGTGATCAGGGGCTGGTACGTCGCGGAGCTGGTGTGGCCCGGCGGCTCCCAGAAGATCGCGAAGTTGGTGTTGGTCACCTCGACGGCACCGCCGCCGTACTGCAGCGGCAGGCCGACGGGTGCGCCACCGACGAGGGGCAGCCGGTTCTCGGTCGGCAGGCCCAGGGTCTTCATGACGTGCGGCGTGCCGCTCAGCACCGCGCCGACCGCGGAGGTCGAGGCCGACGCGGGGACGGCGGACGAGGCGGTCATCGCTGCGGCGACGGACACCAGCGCGAGGGCGCTGACGAGGGCGGTACGAGCTGGACGGCGCACGGTTCCTCCGAGGCTGGTGGGGCGGGTCCCCCACCTGAGCAACGCGCGAGGCGGGTGACCCTCGCGCTGCCGCCCTCGCGTCCGGAACCGGTCGATCTGTGCGCATACTGGAACGTGTTCCCGTTCGAGAGGACCTGAGGTGCGTCGTACCGGGCTGCTCGTCGCCGGCGTGCTGGTCGCGGCGGCGCCGCT
>JBAVRG010000329.1:0-7634 GCA_049694795.1 Mycobacteriales bacterium | reverse complement strand
CCTACGACGCGGCGCTCGAGAAGTGCCACCACGTCGAGGACTTCCAGCGGCTCGCCGGCCGGGCGTGAGAGGGACTGACTGATGGCAACGCTGACGTACGAGTACAAGGTCCGCGACCACGCGGGTGCCATGAAGACGGGCACCCTGGAGGCGGAGTCGCCCACCCAGGTCGCCGCGAAGCTCAAGTCGATGGGCTACGCGCCCATCAGCATCACGAAGGCGAGCAGCCTCAACAAGGAGTTCAAGCTCGGCGGCAAGCCAAAGGTCAAGCTCAAGGACCTCGCGGTCTTCTCCCGCCAGTTCGCGACCATGATCAACGCTGGTCTGTCGCTGCTGCGCGCCCTCAACATCCTCACCGAGCAGACCGAGAACAAGGAGCTCGCCCGGGTGCTGGGCGAGGTGCGCAACGACATCGAGACCGGGAACTCGCTCTCGTCGTCGATGGCGAAGCACCCCGACTGCTTCCCGCCCCTCATGGTCAACATGAGCCGGGCCGGTGAGGTCGGTGGCTTCCTCGACCAGGTCATGCTGCAGATCGCCGACAACTACGAGGCCGAGGTCAAGCTGCGCGGCAAGGTGAAGAGCGCGATGACCTACCCGGTCGTGGTGCTCTGCATCGCCGTGCTGGCGGTCATCGGCATGCTGCTGTTCATCGTGCCGACCTTCGCCGGACTCTTCAAGACGCTGGGCGGGACGCTGCCGGCACCTACCCGTGTGCTGGTGGCCCTGTCCAGCGGGCTCAAGGTCGGCATCGTCCCGGTCATCGTGCTCATCATCGTCGGCATGAACGTCTGGCGGAAGGTGAAGCGCAAGGAGCAGGTGCGCAACGTGGTCGATCCGCTGAAGCTGAAGCTGCCTGTGTTCGGCTCGCTGGTGCAGAAGATCGCGCTCGCCCGCTTCGCGAGGAACCTCGGCACCATGATGAAGTCCGGTGTGCCGATCCTGCAGAGCCTCGACATCGTCGCGGAGACGACCGGAAACGTGGTGCTGGAGAGGGCCACCCGCGCGGTGCAGGAGAGCGTCCGCACCGGTGAGGCGCTCACCAAGCCGCTCTCGGAGCACCCGGTCTTCCCGCCGATGGTGGTGCAGATGATGGCCGTGGGTGAGGACACCGGTGCTCTCGACACGATGCTGCACAAGATCGCGGAGTTCTACGACCAGGAGGTCGAGTCGACGACCGAGTCGCTCACGGCCCTGATCGAGCCGCTGATGATCGCCTTCCTCGGTGGCATCGTCGGATCGATGATCGTCGCCCTCTACATGCCGATCTTCAAGATCTTCGACCTCATCAAGTAGGGCCACCCCGGCCTGTGGGACCAGGGCCCGCCAGCTGCGCGCTGGCGGGCCCTGCCGCGTTCACCCGAACGCTTCAAAAATCTAGTCAGAGGGGCTCAAGGCGTCGGCCTGCCCAGCCGAAGCCTGACTTGTCATCGAGCCGCAAGGCCAAGAACAGGGCACACCCGCCGCGAGGCGGGGTCGCAAAGCCAGGGGACCGGTCAGCCGGTCAGCCCAGCTGCCTCGGCCGGCACCTCTCCGGAGGAGCCGCGTGGGGGACCACAACATCATCGCAACACTGCGCGGCTCACCACACAGTCCTGGGAGGACAACGCAATGCTCGCTCGCATCCGCAAGGCTCAGGAGTCCGAGGGCGGCTTCACCCTCATCGAGCTCCTGGTGGTCATGATCATCATCGGCATCCTCGCCGCCATCGCCATCCCGGTCTTCCTGAACCAGCGCAAGAAGGCCCAGGACTCCGCGGCCAAGGCCGACGTCTCCACCATTGGCAAGGAGATCGCGACCTACTTCGTCGACAACGCGGCCGTGCCCACGGTCAGCGTGGTCAGCGGGCGTTACAGCCTGACCGACAACGCGGCAACCCCGTACGGCCCCGTGGACCTGGGCAAGGTCAGCAACAACGTGGTCCTTCAGACCCTGGCGGCCGCCCCGGCGGCCACGCCGGTCGATGCCACCCACTGGTGTGTCGGCGTCACGAACGCCCAGGGTGACACCAAGGACTTCAGGTACTCCGCGCAGAACGGCCTGGAGAAGGGCACCTGCACGAGCGCTTCGCAGCCGTAGCACTCGCTTCGCCCAGAAGGGGGCGGCTCCTCACGGAGCCGCCCCCTTCCGCATGTCGGGGGCCGATCGCGCAGGCAGCCCTCGCCCGGGAATCCGCCGACCAGGCCAAGGAGATCCTCAGGGCCATGCGACCTCCGCAGCTGTGCGGTCGTGCACGTGCCCGAGGTGTTCCTCAGCACTGGTGGAGGTGCTTCGCCGTGCGAGGAGACGACACGCCGCGATGGCATGACCTCCCCAGACGACGTCCCCGTGCAGTCCCGTGGTCGGGCTGGAAAGCCGCGAGCACCAGCCCGTCGCGGCTACTCGGGCAGCTCAGGGCGACAGCGTGATCTGCGATCAGCCTCGCTCCGCGCGGCCTGGTGTACTTCGTTTGGGCGAACGCGCCACCTCAAGTGGCTCAACTTCGTGGTCGATATCTCGTCCATGACCGCTCCGGACAGCTCACGGCGTCACCTGCAGTGCGGCTGCGACTCCGGTTTCACGCTCGTCGAGCTCCTGGTCGTGATGATCATCATCGGTGTCCTCGCGGCCATCGCGGTGCCGGTCTTCATCAACCAGCGGGCCAAGGCTCACGACGCAGCTGTGAAGGCAGACGTGACCAACCTAGGCAAGGAAGTCGCGACCTACTTCGTCGAAGGGACCGGTCCGCTGGTGCTCACGTACAGCGGTGGCGGTCAGATCGCCCTGACCGATGGTGCGTACACCACGTACGCGCGGTTGACGGTGGGAAGCCAGCCCCCTGCCACTGGCGGCTCGTCGAACCTCAGTGACCCTCAGGGTTGGTGCGTTGCCCTGACCGATCCCCAGGGCAGCAGCAAGACCTTCAAGTACTCGGCGCTCAACGGCCTCGAGCCCGGCGCTTGCCCATGAGGCGCGCACTTGGCCGCCGAGGCGTAGGAGCCGATCAGGGCTTCAGCCTCCTCGAATTGATGGTCGCGATGGTGATCTCGGGGACGCTCCTGGCCGTCGGGTCTCTGGGCGTCTCCCACTGGCAGCACACCGCCGAGCAGCAGGGCTCGGCGCAACAAGTCGTCAGCCAGCTGCGCAAGGCGGCCGAGCAAGCAGTCTCGGAGGGTCGGACGTACTGCGTCGACTTCAGCGGTTCGCGCTCTTCCACGCTCTGGCGCTATGCCTGCAGCTCGGCCACGGGGACTGCGGTGGAGGGAACCCGGAAGACGCAGTCCGCGCGCGTCACCCTCACCGCATCGGTGACGCTGCCTTCACCCGCTCCGGCCTGCCCGAGCGGGGACAAGTGCATCTACTTCTACCCGAGAGGCACCGCTACTCCGGCCACCGTGCAGCTGGTCAGCAGCGTCCGGTCCAAGGTCTACACCGTCCATGTCGAGGGGCTGACCGCTCGTGTCTACATGTAGTCGCTACCGAGCGCGGCGGGACGAGGGCTTCACCCTGGTCGAGGTCATGATCGCCATGGGTCTGGCGCTCCTGGTCCTGACCGCTGCGCTGCCCGCGCTGCTCTCGATGCTCAAGTCCAGCGTCACGGTCAAGCGCGACACCCAGGCCAAGAACCTCTCGCAGGAACGGCTCGAGCAGATGCGCGACCTCCGCTTCCACATCGACCGGCAGAACGGGCCGTTCCTCGACCTCCTTGACATCTACTACACCAACGCGAAGTCGGCCTCGCCGACGACGAGCATCACGGTCGGCGGGACGACCCTGACGGGCAAGTACGTCGCCACGGGCGCGGCTGCGGCCGGCGAGCCGGCCGCCCCCTTCTACCGGGTGACCACCGGGCCCATCGCGGGCGCGACGCGCTTCACGCAGACGATCGACGCGCAGTTCCTCGCGCCTGACGGGAGCGTGATCCCGGCCAGTCGCTTCCAGGACGTCTACGACAGCCAGACGGCCGGCAAGGACCAGGCGCCCTCTCTCATGCTCGGGGTCACGGTCATCACGAGGTGGGCAGACGGTGTGAAGAGCAAGTCCTTCCGGACCTACACGCGGATCACCGACGGCCGCACGGCAGCTCCCGTCATCCAGACCCAGGGCAGGGCTGTCGCGATCGACATCTCCTCGACGTCGGCGGACGGTGGCACCCTCCAGCTGCAGGAGGGAGTCGCCACCGCGGACGGCTCGCAGTCGAGCGGGTCGACGGTCGCCGGCTACGCCACCGGAGCCATCGCCACGCGCACAGGGCAGAGCGCTGTGACGGCGCTGGGGTCCGAGTTCAACCTGCCGACGCAAGCCGTGACGTCGTTCGGAAGCTCGTCGCCTCAGTCCGGCTCGGGTTGCAGCTGGTACGGCTTCGGTCGGTCATCCGTCACGGATGTCACCGGAGACGTGTCGTCCGGCCTGCCGAAGGCGCCGGCGGACGTCGACGCGGCGACGCCCTCGAACCGGCTCTCGGCATCGGTCAACGACAACAGCGGCACCGGTTGCGGGCTGCTGAGCTACGACAACCTCGCGGGCGGGGGTGTGGAACGGCCGAGCTCGGACTCCGTGGGCTACGAGATGGGCGATGCTCCCTACGTCAAGATCCCCGACCTGTTCAGCGGCTCTGCCTCTGCGATCTCGGGTGCCTCTTACGTCAGCTCCAACGCGCTCACGTCGGTCCCGCAGAAGAGCATCGCCGGGGCCTCCGCCTTCATCACGCGTCAGGTGATCCTGTTCCCGAGGAACCCGGAGTCCGGCGGCAAGGGCCTGGTTTCCGTCACCATGAGCCAGGCGAGCGTCGACTGCGGATCGAGCGGGACTGCGACCGGCAAGTACGCGCTGACCCTCGGCTGGTGGGGTCGTGGCTCCGCCGATGCGAGTGCGCGCTGGCACACCGCGACGTGGAACTACGACTCCAGCGTGGGCGCGACACCCACGCTCTCCTCGGGCAGCGACACCTGGTCGCCCACCACCACGGTGCTCGGCAACGGCCTGACGCTCGACCAGCTGGTGGGTGCCTCCCTCAGCGGGTCGGGACCGGCGGTCGTCAACACGGGCGCCACTACCGGCCTGCGCGGCTTCACCGACGGGATCCTGTCGCTGACGACCGCCCCCACCCTGACGAACGAGGCGGGTGTCGGATTCTCGGCCATCAAGGTCACGTTCGGGCGGCTCACCTGCGTTGCGGACGACCAGCGATGAGGCGCCGGATGGAGCGCGAGCTCGACGCGGGCTTCACCCTCGTCGAGATGCTCATCGCGATGGTGATCGTGTTCGTGCTGCTCGGCCTGACGATGTCCGTCCTGGTCGCGAGCAACGGAACGGTCAAGACAACCAGCCAGATGAACAACCTCAACGAGGAGGCCCGGCAGGCCATCAACCGGATGGCTCGCGACATCCGGCAGGCCAACAGCATCGTCACCGCGGTCAACCCCGACGGCCCGACCTTCGACGCCACCCACATCGTGGCAGTGCGGCTGAAGGCTGATTTCGACGGCGACAACTGCATCGGCGGCGTGCCGCTGCCGGGGGTGACGCCCACTCCCACCTGCCTCGCCTACAACTCGGGGAACCCCGAGGACATCACGTACTGCTACGAACCCACCTCCCGGCAGCTCTACGTGATCGACAACCAGGCTTCGCCGCCCGTGACGCCGGTCAGCAGCGCGAGCACGAACTGCTCCGGCGGACAGCCGTTGCTGGCGGGCAACGTCTCGGGCTTCAAGGTCGAGTACCGGAGCAACAACTACCGCTTCGACCTGAACCCGACCGACGGCATCACGACGTGGACCGAGCTCGACGCGGCCGGTCCCCCGGTGGGCGACAAGAACGGCCTGCTCGACACCGAGCTGCCCAGCATCGACTCCGTCGTCCTGGACGTGACCATGCAGCTGGACAAGCACTCGCAGGTCTACCGGACCCAGGTCGACCTCCGGAACAACTCATGACAGGGACTGCGATGACCCGCCGCCTGCGACAGACCGACGACCGCGGTATCGCCATGCTCACCGTCATCCTGATGATGGCGGTGCTCGGTGCCCTCACCCTCACGGCCACGGCGGTGATGGTGAACAACCTCGGCAACAGCTCGCGGGACCGGCAATCGCTGGGCGCGCTTGCGAGCTCTGAGGCCGGGGTCGCCCAGGCGGTGCAGTACCTGCACGGGGCGAGCCTCGGGTCGCTCACGTGCATCGAGCCGCCCGCGGGGTCCGCGCCCGGGCCGACGTGCCAGGGCGCGACGCAGAGCTGGGTGAGCGCCACCAACCCGAGGCAGGTGCGGGTGGACGGCGGAACAGGCGGGTGCGTGGCCGCGAGCGACTGCTTCCGGGTCTGGATCGGGACGGTCCAGAAGTACGTCCCCAACTGCCCGGCCCGGCACGCCTCCCCCCCTGGCGTCTGCTATGGGATCTACCGCATCCACACTACGGGTGTCGCCGGGAACGGACCGGGAGCGCGCCGGCTGGCAGTGGACGTGAAGCTCCGGCCCCTGAGCTACCCCCTGGGGGTGTTCTCCGAGCAGAGCTTCAGCGGTAACGGCAACGTCGGGATCCACCAGGAGAGCATCTTCACCGCCGGTTGCATGTTCAACCGCCAGGACGACTCGCAGAGCGGCAGCGGTGTGCAGTTCACCTGGGACGCGGCCAACAACCGCCCCGCTCTCGACCTCTTCTACGACCAGCCCGAGTCGGCGCACGCCGTCGGGGACATCTCGACCAGCAACACGAGCTGCGGAAGCAAAGGTCAGAGCGGCCCCATCCACAAGACCGCAGCGTGCAACCCCACCTTCAAGTTCGACCAGAGCGGCGGCACCAAGGCGGGCGCTCTGACGTCGGGGGACGGCTGCTACGGCGCCTACGTGCGGTCGGACGGCTCCGTGTACCCGACAACGTCGCAGTTCACGCTGCAGAACCTCCAGTCGATGTACGGCTACCGGCCGCGCGGGCTGACGGACGCGCAGTACGACCAACTCCGGGCGATGGCGCAGTCGGAGGGGACCTACAACCTCGCGACCGGCTCCATCAACAGCACCCTCACCGCACTGGCCAACGCAGGGATCTCCTCGCCCGTCCTGTACTGGGACAACGGGGCGGTTTCGCTGAAGTCGACGGACTTCCCCAGCTCCTTCCTGCGCAACCTCGACACCAGCGGCTCGTGCACGTCCAACAACGTCACGATCGTCGTCACTGGGCCGGGGGGACTCTCCTACCAAGGCGGCAACACGGCCCCGTTCCTGTCGGCAGCGATCTTCGTGCCGGACGGGACCCTCACTGGCTCCGGCGGCCGCAACACCATCGGGACGGTCTACGCGAAGACGATCGACCTCGGCGGCAACATCGACTTCTACATGGACCAGTGCTTCGCCAACAACCCACCCGGCGCCACTGTCGATGTGCAGGTCATCAACTGGCGTGAGGACGACGGCACCGACCTCAACTGAGGCACCCGACGGCGCGCCGACGGTCCCGATAGCTGACGCCTTCGACTAGAACATGTCCGTGGATCTTGCCCTCGCTCTCATCTGCGCCCTCTTCGGCCTGCTCATCGGCTCGTTCCTGAACGTCGTCATCTGGCGGGTGCCAAGGGGCGAGTCGGTGGTCAGCCCGCCGAGCGCCTGCCCGGCGTGCGGCAGGCAGATCCGGGCGAGGGACAACGTCCCGGTGCTC